>DATHVO010000302.1:0-6695 GCA_035461265.1 Longimicrobiales bacterium | reverse complement strand
CGGCCGGAAGTGGCAGACAGCCCGTCGCCCGCGCGGCAGGTGTCGGAAGCGGCCGGCACGCCGGAGCCGGACACGCTGGCACCAGCGGTGCTCGCCGTCGCAACCGGCGAGGCCACGTATTACGCGGACAGGTTCAATGGCAGGAGGACCGCGAGCGGCGTCATCTTCCGCAACAGCGAGTACTTCGCCGCCCACCGCACCTGGCCGTTCGGTACGGTGGTGCGCGTGACGCGCGTCTCCAACGGCCGCTCGGTCATCGTGACCGTGGTGGATCGCGGACCCAACGGGAGCCGCGAGAACCAGCGCCGCACCATCATCGACGTGTCGCGCCGCGCGGCCGAGGAGTTGGGCTTCGTGAGCGCCGGCCGCACACCCGTCCAGGTGGAGGTCCTGCATTGGGGCGGTTGAGCGACGCCGCTTTGCCGGAATCCGCGTCGGACCGTAGCATCCCGCCGATGCGCATCATCCTGAACCCGATGGCCCGGCACGGCCGCGGCGGCCGCCTGCGGGACGTGATCGCACGCGGGCTCGAGCGCCGCGGCTGCACGTTCGACATCGTCCACACCGAAGGCCCCGGCCACGCCGCGGACCTCGCCGTTGCCGCGGCGGGGCAGGGCATCGCCCGCGTCGTCGCCGCCGGCGGCGATGGCACGATCCACGAGGTGGTGAACGGGCTCATGGCGGCTTCTGCGCCCGGCGTCGCACTCGGCCTGATCCCCATCGGCACCGGCAACGACTTCGTGAAGATGGTCCCGGGCACCGCAACGCCCGACCTGGCCATGGACACACTGGCGCGGGGTACGGCGCACGCGGTGGACATCGGCATCGCGCGCTGGCAGGGCGGCTCGGAGTACTTCGCCAATGCCATGGGCACGGGCATCGACGTGGAGGTGGTGCGCGGCATGCGCCGGTCCCGGCTGCTGCCCGGCGGCTTCATCTACGTGTCGGCACTGCTGCGCGCGCTCGTGAAGTACCGGCCGCTTGCGGTCAGGATCGAGGTGGATGGCGACGTCGTGGAGAAGAGCATCATGAACCTGGCCGTCTGCAACGGCCCCTCCATCGGCGGATCCTTCCGGATCTGCCCGGACGCGCTCACGGATGACGGCCTGCTCGACGTGTGCCTGGTCGAGGAAATGCCGATCCTCCGAAACGCGCGCATGGTGCCGCGGGTAATCAGGGGCACGCATACCGGCCAGCGCGGCGTCACCATGCTGCGCGGCCGTTCGATACGCCTCACGCTCGGCCAGGACCGGCCCCTCTGGTTCCAGCTGGACGGCGAGTTGCGTGAAGCACCCGACGGGCGCGAGGGTATCCATGTGACGCTGGCGCCCGAACGGCTCAACGTGATCCGCGCCGCGGCCGGGTCACCACAACAGGATTGAGATGCTGCAACGTACGCTGTTCTCTGCCGTTTTCGCGGCGACGCTCATCGCCGCCGCCTCCGTCGCGCCGGCCGCCGCCCAGAACGTGCCCGCTGTCCCGGGCGACAGCATGCCCGTGGCGGATTCCATCCCGCCCGAGGCGCCGCTGCCGCGCGGCGCGTTCATCCGCGCCCTGGCGGTGCCCGGCTGGGGGCACATGTACATCGACGAGCCGCGTCGCGCCGCGGTCTACTTCACCCTGCAGGCCACCAGCATCGGCATGCTCGTCAAGTCGCTGAGCGACCTGGGCCGGGTCCGTGACGTCTACGGCCCGCTCGACCGCGCCGCCCGTGACTCGCTGGACATGCTCATGGCCGAGGACACGGTCCTGGCCAAACAGCTGGAGAACCCGGACGCGTACGACCGCGCTCGCCTCGAGTATCCCGGGCTGAACGACGCCCGCCTGCTCGTCCGCGCCCGCGAGGAGCACCGCCAGGACTGGATCGTCTATACGCTGTTCTTCACGTTCGCCGCCGCCGTGGACGCATATGTCACGGCGCACATGAAGGACTTCCCGGCCGAGTTCAGCGCCGTGCCCCAGCTGGACGGTACCGTCCGGCTGGCCATGCGGGTGCCCATGCCGCGCTTCTGAGCATGAGCGACGATCGTCCCATCGGGGTCTTCGATTCGGGTATCGGCGGCCTCACCGTGGTGCGCGAGCTGATCGAGCGCCTGCCCAACGAGAGCCTGGTCTACTTCGGCGACACCGCCCGAGTCCCCTACGGCCCCAAGAGCCCGGCCACGGTCGTCCGCTACTCGGAGGAGGCCGCGGCCTTCCTGATGTCACGGGACGTGAAGCTGATCGTCATTGCGTGCAACACCGCCACGGCCCACGCGCAGGAGCGCCTCGCCGCCACACTGCCCGTGCCCGTCATCGGCGTCATCGAGCCGGGCGCCCGCGCCGCCGTGGCCGCCACCACCACGCGCCGGGTCGGCGTCATCGGCACCACCGGCACCATCCGCTCCGGCGCCTACGACCTCGCCGTGCGCCGCCGCCTGTCCGAGGCCCGCGTCTACGCCCAGCCCTGCCCGCTCTTCGTGCCGCTGGTGGAGGAAGGGTGGGGCGGCCGCAATGCCGCCCGCCTCATCGCGGAGGAGTACCTGCTGCCGCTGAAGGAGATGGATGTCGACGTCGTGATCCTCGGCTGCACGCACTACCCGCTGCTCGCCGAGCTCGTCAACGACATCATGGGACCGGACGTGAAGCTCGTCGATTCCGCCGCCGAGACCGCCCTCCAGGTCTCCCAGACCCTGGACGCCCTCTCCATCCGGCGCACGACCGCGGAGCCGCCCGCATACTCCTTCGCCGCCAGCGACGCCCCACTCCGCTTCCGCGATGTCGGCCGCACCTTCGTCGGGGATGCACTCCGGCGCGTCGAGCACGTCGACGTCGAGGGCTGCCGGCTCCCCGCGGCGGCCGAGCCCGCCGGGGACTGAGCCGCGTCAGCGGGGCGGGAGCCGGAACTCCCTTCCGAGTGCCCGACTCACCCCCGCCTCCAGCACCTCGTCACGCCCCGCCCGGATGCCGGCTATCGTGGGCCGGACCTCCAGGTCCGGGATGATCCCGATCCGCTGCGTGGGGGCGCCGTCCGGGTAGAACACGCCGATTCCGCTGATCATCGAGCTGATGCCGCCCGGGAGCGGGATTGCGGAGACGTTGCCGTCCGCGCCCGCCGTCGTGCTCCCCACCACGATGGCCCCCGGCGCGGCCCGCAGCGCCATGGCCGTGTACTCCGCCTGGCTCTGGGACGTCTCATCGACCAGGATGACCACCCGGCCCGCGAATCCCGGCTCGATCGGCTGCACGGCGACGGTGGCGCCCCACAGGAACGCGCCGGGGTTCGCCGGGTCCCCCGCGGTGAAGCGCGCGAACTCCGTCCGCTCCCGCACCAGCCGGCCGCCCAGTGAGAAGACCACGAACTCCGATGGGTAGTTGCGGATATCCACCACGAGCACCCGCGCCTCCGCCGCCCGCTCCAGGTAGCCGGGCAGGGCGGCATTCGTCACGGATGACAGCTTCAGGTACGCGACGTCTTCCGTCAGCATCCGGAAGGTCTCCCCCGGCAGGTCGTGAACGCCGCCGCCCCCTGACGGATCGAGCTGCCCGGTGCTCACGCGGTTCGCCGTCTGCTCGAACGTCCGGCCGTCACGGCTGATCGTCAGCACTGCGGCTCCGGCCGAGCCGATTGGCAGCGAACGGGCGATGTCGCGCAGCCGGGTCGGCTCGTTCGACGCCGAGTAGAACGGCCGCCACGCCGCGACCAGCGAGTCCACGGCCGCCCCGTCGATACGCTCGATCACATCGCCGCGCAGCAGCCCGCTCGCCGGCCCCAGCTCCGGATGGGTGTAGCCGGTGACCACCGCCTTCCCCTCGACGAACCTCACCGCAACGGGCAGCCGGGCATTGCCCGTCGGCGGCCGCACCGACAGCGCGCGCCACACGTTCGCGTGGGTGTCATGGATGCGCGCGGAAAGCCGGATCATCACGAGGCGCCACGCCGCTGCGTCGTCGGCGGCCATCACGTCCGGAATGAACTCCGCCAGCACTGCATTCCAGTCCTCGCCGATGATGTCGCGGTAGGGGAACCAGTATTCGATGATGTTCCAGAACCGGAACAGCCCGAGAAGGCGGAAGCCGGCGTCCGGCAGCGCGCCCTGGCCGGCGTAGTCGCTCTCGTTCGAGAAATCGGGATTGCCCACACCCGCCACCACGCCCCGGTAGTGCTGGGTCGCCGCGGTCGAGCGGTTGCGGTATATCGTCTCCAGCCGCGACCGCAGGGCGTCAGTGAGCGCAGGATCCTCCAGCAGCGCCAGCGATGGCGGCAGGTGCGCGTCGACCGGCGCCGACGCGCACGGGCTGCACGCCTCCGGGTCGCCCAGCCTGCCCAGCCAGGCGGTGATCGCCTCCTCCGCCACGGTCCGATCCGCTGCCTGCAGGACTGCCGGCATGACCCGCAGCAGTTCGTAATCCCAGTGAACCTGCCCCGCCGTGACCCTCGGGTGGTGGTACTTGACGAAGCCCCACACCCGGCCGAGCAGGGCGAGGTTCGCGGTCTGGATGGCGGAGAGGGGCTGGTTGGCGATCCCGGAGCCGGCGTCGAATGCGCTGTCCCCGGCCAGCACCTGGCGCACCCGCCGGGGCGCTGCGGTGAACGGCTGCCCATCCACCAGCACCTGCAGGTCGTCGACCCAGAGCTTGCCGGTTCCCGCCAGCAGCGCGCCCAGCACGAGCCGCTCCGCACTGGCCCCCAGCGGCAGACGGATACGGTACTCCGTCCACTCCGTGGTCCCCTTCGGGCCGCGCCCCGCCATGTTGTCGAACTGCAGCGACCCGCCGGGTCCATCGATTCGCAGCCACAGGCCCGCATCACCGACGACGCCCTCCGTCCTCAGCCATCCGCGGAGCTCGACCACCCGCCCCGTGAACTCCACCGGGATCGCCACGTTCAGGGCAGAGAACTCCCCCTCCGGCGGCGATGTGCGATCGATCACACCCGCGTACGGGGCGCTCCGCCGAACTACGCTGTCCGTGGAGAGGGTCGCGACCGGGCTTCCGTTCCAGCCGGCGGGCGCGCCGCTCGCCGCCCGGGCCGGGAAGGAAAGGAGGTCCGCCGCGTTCGACTGCGCCTGCGCGGGAGCGCCGGCGCCGGCAGCGCACAGCAGGAGAATGGCCAGTCGGCTTCGCGTCATCATCGCGTGTGACCCTCCCGGTCCCAGACACGCATGGCCGGACCTTCGGCAGTGACAGTGACATAACTGAAGTGGCTGATCCAGTCGCCCGAGTTGATGTACCAGCGGCCGGGGGCATGGGCGTGCAGGAGTGGCCGGTGCGAATGGCCGCACACCACATACTGCAGGGCGGCGTCCGCTTCCAGCTGGGCCATGGCCCAGTTCATCAGGAACTGCGAGCGACCCGCGGCGGCCACGTCCTCGTCCGCCTTGGCGTGCGTCGTCGAAACGGCGCGCGCCAGGCGCATGCCCAGCTCCGGGTGCAGCACCCGGAACGCGCCGATCGCCGCCCGGCTGCGAATCACCGTCTTCAATGCACGGTACTTGAAGTCGCCGCGGCCCAGGCCGTCGCCGTGGGCAACCAGCGCCTTCCCGCCGCCCAGGCGGTACGAAAACGGCTCGGTGTGGAAGGCCATGCCGACTTCCTCCCGCAGGAACCGACCGCCCCACGCATCGTGGTTCCCACCCGCCATGGTCACGGGTATGCCGGCGTCCACCAGCCGCGCAATCGCCGCGAGCGTACGGAAGTAGCGCCCCGGAATCACCTCGCCGTACTCGAACCAGAAATCGAACAGGTCCCCCGCAATGAGCAGCGACGCCGCTTCCTCCCCCACACGATCGAGGAACCGCACCAGCTCCAGCTCCGTCTCCCGCGGAACCGCTCCCAGGTGCACGTCCGATACGATGAAATCGGGCTTTGTCATGGCGGCGAAGGTAGCCCGGCATTCTGCGGCGCGACAAGCGTTCCATGGTACAGACGGGAGCGGGAGCGGGAGCGTTTACGTGTGCGTGGGCGGGCCCGCATGGTGGGGGCCACGCCTGTCGGGAGCGGGCACGCCCACGCAAACGCAAACGCTCCCGCTCACAATCACGTCCGTTCGGCGCGTCTGTTCCACCAAAGCCCCGGCGCGTTATCTTCGAAACTGACTCTCAACCCGATCGACTATGGCAACAGCAGAGCGCCGCGCCCACACTCCGCGGCTCGAATCCGCGCACCACCGCAACCCCGGCTTCCCGCTCGAGCTGGACTGGGTGCGGGACATCCGGGTGAACCGCAGCGCCGTGGAGCGCCGCGCGTCCACCATCGGCACCCGGCGCACGGTGAAGAAGGAGTGGCAGGCCGCCTGGCTGCTCCGCGCGGTCACCCTCATGGACCTCACCACGCTGGCCGGTGACGACACGCCCGGCTACGTGCGGCGCCTGTGCGCCAAGGCCATGCGCCCCGTCCGTCAGGACATCCTGGAGGCCCTCGGCGCGGAGCACCTCGGCATCACCACCGGCGCGGTCTGCGTATACCACCAGCTCGTGCCCACCGCCGTCGAGGCGCTGAAGGGCACCGACATCCCCGTCGCCGCCGTGTCTACAGGCTTCCCGGCCGGCCTCTCCCCCTTCGCCCAGCGCATCGCCGAGGTCAAGGCCTCCGTGGACGCCGGCGCGCGCGAGATCGACATCGTCATCACCCGCGCCCACGTCCTGAACAGCGAGTGGGAGGCGTTGTACGACGAGGTCCGCGCGTTCCGCGAGGCCTGCGGCGAGGCCCACATC
>DATHVO010000301.1:0-9663 GCA_035461265.1 Longimicrobiales bacterium | reverse complement strand
GGCTGCCCGAAGATGAGGTAGCTGAGCAGCTCCGACTCCGCGATCGCCGGGCCTTCGCCGCCGGCCAGGCCGAGCACGGGACTGTCCACCGTGCCGGTGATGCGCACGTCCACATTCAACTGCCGGCCGCCCTGGTCCAGCACCACGCGGCGGGCCGTGATGTCGATGGCCGGGTCCGGCGTGGGCGTACCGAGGAAGCGGACCTGCGCGGCCACAATGTCGAAGCGCCGGATGAGCGGCCCCGCAATCAGCGTGTACTGCCCGCGTGTTCCCGTGAGCGTGCCGATGATGGGCATGCTCTCGCCCTGGCGGTTCACGGTCAGGTCCCCCGTCAGCTGCACCCGCGCCGTCTCGCCCAGCTGGAACCAGGCATTGTCTCCCACGGTCACGCGCAGGTTCTGGACACGCGCGTTCTCCATCCACCCGCTCGAGGTCACCGTGCGGGAGCCGGGCAGGGTGGCCGGCCGGGTCATGTCCATCAGCTCGCGATTGAAGCTGGCCCCGCCGAACTGCGGGATCACGACCGTGCCGTCGCGGGCAGTCACGGCCCCGGAAACGACCATCCCGGATGGCGGACCGGTGAGGGTGACCGTGCCATCTACAGCCGCGTCCGTCTGGTCGGAGACACCCATGGGCCGGAACTCGGCGAACGTCGCGGTGAGGTCGAGGACGGGTTCATCCAGGCGCTCGAGCACGACCCGGCCGCTCAGGGTGGCCCAGCCATCGCTGCGGGCGCGCACATCCTGGACGGTGAGCTGGCGGCCGTCGAAGGTGACGTCGCCGGTGATCTCCGTGAACATCTGGTTCAGCGGGATCACGTGGACCGCACCGCCGCGCAGTGCGAAGCTGCCCGTGACCTGCGGCGCGTCCGCCGTGCCGCCCAGCACCGCGGAGGCGTTGACGACGCCGGCCACGTCCCGGACCTGCGGGATGGTGACGGCCAGCGGCGCGAGCGCGAACTGGTCGGCCGTGATGGTACCGGTGAGCGGCACGCCGTCGCGCAGCTCGAACACCGGGCTGGCACCGATGCGCAGGATCGATGGGAGGCGGACGTCGACGTCGAGGGTGCCGGCCGTATCGACGACCACCTGGGCGACGAGGCGTGTCTCCTGGTCGCGGTAGGTGATCGAGCCGGCGGCGGACCGCAGCGGAACACCCTCCACCGAGCCGTCGTCGATGCGGAACCGGAGGTCCATGAGCGAGGTCTCGGCGCCGCCGCGCAGTGTGCCGTCGGCCCAGAGAATGCCCTCCACGCGGGGCGGCTGGCCGAGCAGCCGCTGGATCTCACCGATGGGGAAGGCCTCGATCTCGAGCGCGGCGTCCACGCCGCCGGAGGGGTAGACAGCCCCGTCCACGAATACCCGCCCGCCGCTCTCCGCCGCGACGACCTCGAGGCCGTCGATCGCGATGGTCCCGCCCGGTGTCCAGCTCAAGGTGGATGGCCGGAGCAACGTCCACTGGTCATTGGCCAGGTCGAACCGGGCCGTCTGGATGGTGACGCGGCGCGTGCCCGTCTCGGGCAGGTCCCCTGTAGCAGTGAGCTCGACGAGCCCGCCGTCCGTGCGGGTGGCATTCACGTCGAGGGCGAGGGCCGGCGGCGTAAGTCTAAGTGCCAGTGTAGCTTGATCGTAGTGGCCTGCGGTCGGCGTGATGAGCCCTTCCACCTCCGCATCCACCACGGCCACCGGCAGGGCGCCGCCGCCGAACGTCACGTCGTACTGCCCCTCCATCATGGCCGCCTGCCACCCGCCCACCGAGAACTCGCGGACCGCGCCCGTGCCGGCCAGGTGCATCCGCGAGAGGGTTCCCGAGATGGTGCCGGCGCTGCTCAGCGCGCCTGCGGCCACGGAGTCGCCGATCACGGGCAGGAAGGGGCCGAACGGAGCCATCGACGTGACGCTGAGCGCGTAGCGGACGGCGCCGCTCTGCGGCTCGACGAACTGCCAGTCGCCGCTGGCCGCCACGTCGGCCGTGGCCAGGCCGGCCACCAGTGTGTCCACGCGGATGGCGCCGTTGCGGATCTGGGCCGCAAGCCGGAGCGTGTCACCGGGATCGGTGCGCCAGCCGGTGAAGCGGCCCGTCAGGCCGATCGTCGCCTGCATGGTGGCCGGGTCCACGCCTGACCCGGCCAGCGTGAAGCCGGCGGTAAGCGCGGCGGGCGGCACATTGGCCGCGACGAGAGACTGGAGGTCGATGCCGACGAGGCGACCGCTCAGGTCGTAGCTGGGTACCGAACCCGTCAGGTCGACCATGCCCTCCACGACAGCCACGCCATTGGCCAACTCGAGGCGGACGTCCACGGCCAGCGGCGTGTCTCCCGGTGAGCCGGTCAGGCCGAACCGGCCCGTCACGAAGCCTTCCAGTGCGATGCCGGGCGCGATCGGCCGCAGCGCCGCGAGCGGTACCCGGTCCAGCGCCACCTGCAGCCCCTGCAGCACGAAGCCCCCCTCCGTGCTGCGGACACTTCCCGTCAGTCCGGTGGCGAAGGTGCCCCGGACCGTTTCGGCGGTGAGGTTCGCCATCAGGTCGAAGGCGATGTCCCCGCCGGCGCCGGTCACCGAGCCCGTGATGGAGCCGCCGTAGGGAAGCTCCCTGCCGAGGAAGTCCTCCACGATGCGCAGCTCGAGCGGGTCCAGGCGCAGGTCCGCGCTCAGCATCTCGAAGCGCTCCAGCTCGATGCGCATGGACACCGCGCCCAGCACGTGGCTCTCCCCCGTCCGGGCGTCCAGGTCGCTGAGCGTGATGAACGTGCCGTCCGTCGGCGTGGGGCTCACGGACCACGCAAAGGACGCCACGCCGGTGCGGGGGAACGTCGGCGGCAGCATGAAGAGGAATTCCTCGACCTGCGCGTCGATCGCCCGCCCGCTGGCCGTGACGCCGTAACCGGGGGTGGCCGGGTCCCAGATGCCTTCCACGCCGGCCAGCCGCGTGGTCCCCAGCGTGGCGGACTCCAGCTCGAAGCGGACCGTGCCCTCGGGGAAGACGACCAGCCCGTCCCGGATCTCGACCGCCAGCTCGACCGGCTTCGGCTCCATCTGGAAGAGGTCCAGCGAGACCACGCCGACGCGGATGTAGGGATTCGGCACGCCCGCCTGGGACATCACGACGAGCGGCATCGTCCCCTGGACATTGCGGAAGGCCAGCTGCTGGGCCGGTCGGTCCACGGTGATGTCACCATTCTCGATGCGCACGTCCCGCAACTGGACGAGCCGCTTCGGCCCGCCGGGCTCGCCGCCCTCGAGCAGTTCGGCGAAGACCTGCGCGTAGTTCCAGCCCGCGCGGTCCTCCCGGAGCGCCACCACCGGTCGCCGCACGACGACGTTGTCGAGCACCACGTCGCCGCGCGCCAGGCCGGCGGTCTGCAGCTGCGCCGTGACCTGGTCCACGCGCGCGAACCGGGCGCCGCCTTCCTCGCTCAGCACCACGTTGCGGGCGGTGATGGTGAGCGGGCCGCGCAGCGGCCGGGCCGACACGGCGTGGGCGTCCAGGCGGCGCTGTATGCCCAGTTCACGCGCGCCGATGACCGGGGCACGGGTGCCGCCCGGCGCACCCGTACGTTCGAGCGAGTCTGCCACGGCGCTGACCGTGTCACCCTCAATGGCCATGGCCGCCGGAGCGGCGGGCTCGCCCGTGAAGGAGGTGAAGAAGAGGTAGAGCAGGACGGCCGCGGTGAGGATGCCGGCCGCGACGCCAGCCGCCACCAGCGGCCACTCCTCGCGGGAAAGGAAGCGCCCCATCAGAAGGAGTGCCCCACGCCCAGATGGAATGTGAACCGGTCGAAAAAGCCGCGAGCCTCCGGCCGGTGCACCCACAGCCGCTGGATGCGGCCGGTCTCCGCGTCGCTGAACAGGAGGGGCGCCGGGTCGGGGTCGTACGGGTTGAAGCCCATGTCGATGCGCACGGGGCCGACCGGTGTCTGGAGCCGGATCCCGGCGCCCGGCGTGAACTTCCAGTCGCCCGGCCCCAGGTCCCACAGGTTGTCGGTGCCGATGGCGCCGCCGTCCACGAACACCGCGAGCCGCAGCAGGCGGGCCAGGAACGGGGACGGCATCCGCACCTCGGCGCTCATGGTGGCCAGGGCGGTGCCGCCGGTGGGCACGAACTGGGGCGTATCGTTGTAGGTCGTGTCGCCGGCCTCGTTGAACTCGGGCAGCTGGTCCGTGACATAGACCCCCGGTCCGAGCGCATTGCGGCCGAACCCGCGGACAGTCGTGGCGCCGCCGAGGTAGAAGCGCTCCTCCGGCGGCAGGAAGTCACCGTCCGGGTCCAGGGTGGCAGTCTGGAAGAAGTTGCCCAGCCGCAGCGCGAACGCGCCCACCCAGCCCGGCCTGAGCTCGCGGTAATGCGCGGCGTCGCCCGTCCAGCGAAAGAAGCCGATCTCGGAACCCACCAGCGGCGTGGCCCAGGAGATGGCGGTGCGGGCGATGTAGCCGCCGGTCGGGTCGAGAGGCGTGTTGGTGCGGTCGATATAATAGTTGGCGCCCAGCTCGGAACGGAAACGCGCCAGCGACAGGGAATCGATGGTGCGGGGCTGGCACACCAGTAACGCCGCGCAGAACAGGGCAGGGGAGGCCAGCGTCTGGCCCCGCTCCACTTCCCAGCTCACCGCCACGCCGCTGCGCCCGCCCAGCCGCCGTGACACCACCGCGCTCCCGCCGATCGCCTCGCGACGGTATACGCCCGGCTCCGACAGCCGCTCACCGTAGGCGTTCAGCCCGATCTGGTTGCGGGGTCCGAGGAAATACGGCTGCGTGAAATCCGCCGCGAGCCGGTAGTCGAACTGGGAGCCGCCGAAAATGCTGTCCCGCGGCTCCGTCGGGCAGACCCGCTCGCCCGCGCCGATCGCAAACGGCTCGCCCACGCCGATCCGGCTGACCGCGCCGCGCACCGCCAGCCGGCGCGCACCCCCGCGGAAGCTCCGGCTCACCCACTGCGCCTCCGTGCGCAGGCACTCGACGGTACCGAAGCCCACGGCCGCCTCCACCTCGTGGACCGGCGCCTCCGAGAGCTGCACGATCACCGTGGCGCGCGTGCTGTCCCCGGGGTTGGCCTGCAGCGAGTCCGGCGCCACTGTCACCGATGCCAGCGACACCAGTTCCAGCGCATACAGGTTGCGCTGGCTTTCCATCAGCTGCGAGCTGCGCAGCACGTCGCCCGGGCGGAACTCCAGCTGCCGCAGTGTCTGGGTCCGGCCCAGGTTGTCAGCGCCCTGCACGATGATCGAGTCGATCGTCACGCGCGGGCCCGGTACCACGTCCAGTGACGCCTCGGCGCGGTTGTCGATCGTGTCCACCGTGAAGCTGCGCAGCACCTCCACGTAGGCATGGCCCCGGCGCCGCAGCGCCGACGCCACGTGGTCCGAGGACGCGATATACTCGCCGAGATGGAAGATCTCCCCGGGCTGGAGCGGGAGCGCGCGCGCCAGCGAGTCCGGATCCAGGACACCCTCGGTGCCCGTCACCGACAGGACGTCGAGCACCACCGGGTCGCCCCGGAAGATCCGGTACGTGATGATCACGTCGTCGTCACTGTCGATCCGGGCCGACGGCTCGACCCGCGTCCCGAAGTAGCCCTCGATCCGGTAGAGGCGCTCCAGCGCCTGGATGTCCGCGTCCACACGCGCCGGGTTGAGGCGGTGCTCCTCGCGGCCGATCCGGGTGAAGGGTACGCAGAAGGGGAGGCCGAGGAAGTTGCAGCGCGACGGCTTGGTCTGGACGATGAACTGCAGGCTGTCACTGGTGAAGGGCTCGGGGTCCACGAAATCGACCCGCTCGATACGGCGGCCCGCATTCTCCGCCACGTCCGGGTACAACTCCGCCATTCTCGTGTTGGCCGCGCATGCTCCCAGCATGCACGCCCCCGCGAGTATGCCGAGCCAGCGACGTCCGCCCCGACCCACCACCGCGCCTGCCTTCAGAAGTTGCCCTCGATCCACGTCCGGCCCATGCAAGCCACAAGCCACCGCACGCGCTTGACGCACCCGCGCCCCAGGACTAGGTTTCCTTGCTGTTTTGCGCGGCCTTGCGCCTGACCGCCCGCGCCGCCCAGGCGGCCGCGGGCGGCTGCGTTAGCCGCCCCGGAAACTCCATGAAGAACACCAATGACGCGCCACCCGACTGCCCGTCGCGTTCACCGCGACTCCGAGCCTGATGACGCTTTCGTCGCGGGCGTTCTCGAGACGACTGTCTGGGCAAAGCAGCACAGCCAGAAGCTCATCATCGGCGGCATCATAGCGGCCGTACTCATCGCGGCGACGCTCCTGTTCGTGATGAACCGCAGGAGCACCGCGGAACAGGCCGCCGGGCAGCTCACGCTCGTCCGCGCCGCTGCGCTCTCCGGTGACCCGCAGGCCGCCATCCCCGCGCTCGAGCAGTTTCTCGACGACTTCGGCGGCACGCCGCAGGCCGGCGAGGTTCGCCTCATGCTCGGTCGGGCCTATCTCGAGGCCGGACGCGCCCAGGACGCCATCGCCACCGTCGAGTCCACCGCGCGCGACGTCAACTCCGAGTACGGCGCCAACGCCGCCTACCTCCTCGCCTTCGCCCACGAGGCGGCCCAGGAGCCGCACCGGGCCGAGGAAGTCTTCCTTCGCCTCGGCGAGAACAGCAACTTCCTCTACATCCAGCAGGATGCCCTCGACAACGTCGCGCGTATCCGCCTGCAGCGCGGCAACCCCGCCGGCGCCCTCGAGATCTACCAGCGCCTGATCGACCTCTCGCCGGAAGGATCGTCCGAGCGCCAGGTGTTCGAACTGCGCCTGGGTGAGGCGATGGCTGCTGCGGCAGCAGGGAATACGGCCACTCCGGAGGCCGCCGGCACCACGCCCGACGCCGCCGGCACCGCCCCGGCCAGCGACGACTCCGTCCCCGCCCCGACCACGGGCAACTGACGGCGGACTACAGGCCCAGCTTCCGCTTCATCGGCGCCGTGATACTTCACGGCGCCGTATTCTTTCCAGGGATCGTCCCGCAGGGACGCCAGCCGCAAAGACATGTTCTCCACGGTGAAGGTGTCGCCGCGAACCCCCTCGTCCGCACGCGCACTCGGCGCAGTTGATTGTGGCTCTGCCACCGATGCGACAGCGCGACTAGATTGTACGTTCAACTGAGGCATTTTGCGGACCTGGGCCTCACCCGTCACAGCATTTCGCAGCGATGCAGCATTTGGCTGGCAGGGCGCTGGCCGGTCTCCTCCCATGACGCCTGGAAGGTCAATGATGCCCGGCAAACGCCCGTCACTGCGCAGCGTCACGCTGCTCCTCGCGACAGCTCTTGCCGCCTGTGAGGCAGGGCCGACCGAGCCGTTCGAGGCCACGCGGCCCGAGGCTGTTGTGCTGCCTACCGACACGCGGCTGTTCGTAGGCGACTTCGTGACGTGCGGCACGCTCGACGCCGGCGAAACCTACTGTTGGGGGGAGACGAATGCGGTGGGCGGGTTGGGGATCGGCCATTCCTGGGCCGCTGTGCCCAGGCCCTTGAGCCGGGACATCCGTTTCGCGCAGGTTGCGCCGGGGCACGGTCACTCGTGCGGTCTCGACACCGCGGGCAGGGCCTGGTGCTGGGGGCTCAACGACAACGGCCAGCTCGGGGACGGGACCACTACGAATCACACCGAGCCTCGCCCGGTCAAATCGTCACGCCGGTTCATCGCGATCGACGTCGGGTCCCACTTCACCTGTGCGATTGCAGATTTTGGCCGGATCTACTGCTGGGGCTCGAACGGCTCCGGTCAGCTCGGAATCGGATCGACGGACGCGAATCGACTGACGCCCAGTCCGATCACGTCAGGGTTCCGGGACTTCACGGCCGTCACGACCGGTAGTCAGCATGCATGCGCGTTGCGGTCCGCGAACCGCACGTACTGCTGGGGCGCGAACTCGGCCGGCCAGCTGGGGCGGGGTACGACATCCTCCCCGCAACGCACGCCGGCCCGGACGGATACCCGCGCGCTGGCGACGGTTTCGGCGGGGGACTTGTTCACCTGCGGGGTGGCGACGACCGGCGGAGTGTTCTGCTGGGGGCAGAACTCGTTCGGCCAGATGGGCCGCGGCACGACCAGCGCAAACCAGTTGCGCCCGGCGCAGGTCCTTGGCAGTAGCGGCTTCACGGACGTGGCAGCAGGAGCGTCCCACGCCTGCGCACTGGACGCGGACGGCGCGCCCCTGTGCTGGGGAAGAAACGACAGAGGACAGCTGGGCACCGGATTTGGCAATGTCGTCGCGCAGCCATCGCCCGTGATTGGCTCCTTCCAGTTCGTCCGGATCGGCGCCGGCTCCCACAGCTGCGGCCTGCGGTCCAACGGCTCGGCCGTCTGCTGGGGACAGACGCAGCTGCTCGGCGCGGGCGGAATGACCAGCACGCCCTCGCTCGCCACCGAGGTTCTGTCGCCGTTCTGAGTCGGCCAGGCCGCAGGTGGGCGCCGAGGATCATCGGCATTCCACCTCAGGGGGCGTCGTCAGGGGGGCGAAATCATGCCCTCGCTACGCTCGGTCAGTCGCGGCCCGGTGCTGCATTCCCACCAATTCTATCCGGTCATTCTATTTCGTATAATATACATTATGTAAACTAACGTCGTGGATAACCGGGGATAACTGTTCAAAACACACTTTCACACCGGATTGTCCACATTTGGCAGCCGCAATTCCCTGCACCAGATTCCGGCCGGCTGGAATCGAGACGAGCCCGAAACGCCCGAACCGGGAACCGTCGGACGTCGGACGGTCTTAGCCCGAAACGCCGAGGAACCGTCGGTCGGGCCTGAATCGTCGAACCGGACCCTCCCGAACTCGACGGATGTCTGAAGTCACCCTGGAACCTCGAAGTCCCCGGAAATGACGAGAAGCACCACGGACCCGAAATCCGCGCCTGGCCGGAGCGTCCTGGCCCGGGCCCTCCTGCGGCGCTGCCCGAACTGCGGCTCGAAAGGCGTTTTTCGGAACTGGTTCGAACAGGTGGAGTCCTGCCCCGGGTGCGGCATCCGGCTGGACCGCGGCGAGAAGGACTTCTTCATCGGCGCGTATACGCTCAACCTGATCGTGGCGGAGCTGATCGTGTTTTTCGGCGGGATCGCGGCCCTGGTGCTGACGTGGCCGGACGTTCCGTGGACGGCGCTGACGTGGGGGCTGGTGCTGCTGATGGTGGTGGGACCGGTGATCCTGTACCCGTGGTCGCGGCAGTTCTGGCTGGCCCTGGACCTGATTTTTCGCCCTGCCGAGCCGCAAGATTACGCATCAGGTACAGACGACTAAACGCCACCCCACAAATGAGATAGGGCGTAGCATCTCACCACGTTTCTACGTCTCGTTGTCAACGAGATCTGGCATGGGCACACCCAGCAGCCGCGCAATCTCACCCATGATCCGGGCACTCGCTTCGGGCAGCGCCGCCTCCCGCTCGCGCCGCTCGTCGAGCTGTGGCAGCCGGAAAGGCGGGCCGAACGGCACCCGGATGGGAGCCGCCCGCAGCCCGCGGTCCCAGCGCGGCCAGGCGTCGTAGGAGCCGTCGATGACGGCGGGCAGGATGGGGACACCGGCTTTCAGCGCCAACCGCACGGTGCCGGGCCGGGGCGGCTGGAGTGCTCCATCCCAGGTACGCTCCCCTTCGATGTAGATGTGGACCGGATCACCCTCACGGAGCCGGCGCAGGGTGTAGCGCACGGCCTGGG
>DATHVO010000300.1:0-2093 GCA_035461265.1 Longimicrobiales bacterium | reverse complement strand
ATATGTGTCGGGCCAGGGCTCGTCCCGGAGGGTGAAATGCCACCATTCGCGGGCGTAGTTCCGGAAGCCGTGACGCTCCATGACGGCCTTGAGGAGGAGCCGGTTGCGGGCCGCATCGGGGCCGACCGCGGGGTTCGCGGTGTGTGAGAGGAGGTCGAAGCAGTCGTACGCCGTCCCCATGTCGAGGCCGTTGTCGGGCGTCCGGGCGTCGGCCGGTCCCCGGCAGTCGCGGAGCGGCTGGCCGGGCTGATACGGCGGGAAAGGGTCCGGGCGCAGCGGCAGTAGCGTGAGGTCCACGGTGCTGCCACGGCTGTGTCCGGACCGCTCCGCGATGTAGCCTTCCGCGAATAGCTCGCCCTTGGGCACGGCAGGATAGAACTCCAGCGCCATGGCGGTGTCGGCCGTATCCCGTGCCCATGCGACGAAGTCGTCGACGGCCCGCTGCGGCCGGTAGCAGTCCCAGGTCTTGAGGCCGAGGCCGAATGGCCGGATCTCGGCCTGGACGGCGGCCAGCGCCGCCGCTGCCTCGCGGGTCAGCAGGCACAGGGGCGCCTCGTAGCCGGCAACCGGCCGGCCGAGGAAGTTGTGGTGCCCGTGATACCGGGCCTCCACGATGATGGTGGAGTCCACATCCGCGATGGATGTGAATGCGGCCGCGAAATCCGGCGCCTCTCGCGGCAGCGGCGCGGCGGCATCCTCATGACGGGGGGCGGATCCGGTGGACGTGCATGCGGCTGCGACGGCCATGCAGAGTGTCAGCGCAACGGTGGGTCGTCCCATGTCCTGCCTCCCGCGGTGTCCGGCTGCGGCGGGCCCGTCCCGTCCGCGGGCTGAATATGGAGCACGGCGGCGCGGCGGCGACAGTCGAGCGGCGCAGCGGCCCCGCGGGCGACGCGCCTGCGCCGCGTCCCGCGCTGCATGCCCCGCCACACACCGTTGCCAGTCGCTGCATCCGGGCGTACCGTGTCCGGGATTACCGCCTCGCAGCCGCCACCGGAGCCCTTCATGACACGACATTTCCTGCGCGCCGGCCGGGCCGCCGTCCTCGCGACTGTCCTCGCCGTCGCCCTGGCGCAGCCCGCCTGGGGCCAGCGGCGGTCGGGCACGGATGCCCTGCGGCGGGAGGCCGCCGCCGAGGTGGCGAGCCTCCAGAAGCTGTCCCAGGAGATCGTTGACATGGTCTTCAGCCTGGCGGAGTTGGGCTTTCAGGAGCACCGGACCGTAGCCTACCTCACGGGTCTCCTGGAGGCGGAAGGTTTTGCCGTCGAACGCGGCTGCGCCGGGATGCCGACGTGCTATGTGGCGTCCTGGGGCAGCGGCAGTCCCGTCGTGGGCATCATGGGTGATATCGACGGCCTCCCGGAGACATCGCAGAAACCCGGCATCCCCTGGGAAGCGCCGCTGATTCCCGGCGGTCCGGGCCACGGCGAGGGGCACAACAGCGCCCCGGCGGTGGACATCGTCGCTGCCATCGCGGTGAAGCGGGTCCTCGAGCGGCATGGACTTCCCGGCCAGGTGAAGGTGATCCCGGGTGTCGCGGAGGAATTGGTGGCGAGCCGCACCTACATGGTGAATGCCGGGGTGTTCCGGGACGTGGACGTGATGCTGTCGACGCACATCAGCAGCACCATTGCCACGTCCTGGGGGGTGAGCGGTTCCGGCCTTGTTTCGACGATGTTCACCTTCCAGGGCCGGAGCGCCCACAGCGCCGGCGCACCCTGGGCCGGGCGCAGTGCACTGGACGCCGTGGAGCTCATGAACGCGGGCTGGAACTACCGCCGCGAGCACCTCCGCCTCCAGCACCGGTCCCACTACGTCATCTCCGATGGCGGCAGCCAGCCGAACGTAGTGCCCAGCACCGCCAGCGTGTGGTACTACTTCCGCGAGCTCGACTTCCCGCGGATCCGCGAGCTCCACGAGATCGGCCGGACCATGGCCCGTGCGGCCGCCCTGATGACGGAGACCGAAGTGACGGAACGCGTACTCGGGGCAGCCTGGCCGTCCAGCTTCAACCGCCCTCTGGCCGAAGCCATGCACGCGAACATCCAGCGTGTCGGCATGCCGCAGTGGTCAGAGGCGGACCAGACCCTGGC
>DATHVO010000299.1:0-18331 GCA_035461265.1 Longimicrobiales bacterium | reverse complement strand
GGGCCGGCTGCGACTGCGCCGGCATGCCCCGCGGTCGCGGCGAGCCCGGTGACGGCATGGCCGTCGTCCGGTTTCGGGCCGGCGGCGCGGACACGGTGTCATTCGAGGACTGCAGCCGGGGCCGGATCGATGTGCCCGCGGGCGATATCCCGGACTTCGTGGTGCTTCGCGCCGACGGCCGGCCGACGTACAACTTCGCTGTCGTCGTGGACGATATCGAAATGAAGATCAGCCACGTCATCCGCGGGGTCGGCCACCTTTCGAACACGCCGCGCCAGGTACTGATCTATGGTGCGCTCAACGCCACGCCGCCGGTCTTCGTCCATGTGCCCATGGTGCTGGGTGCCGACCGCCAGGTGCTGTCCAAGCGCCATGGCGCGGCCGGTGTGGCGGAGTACCGAGCGGCCGGCTACCACCCCGACGGCATGGTGAACTACCTGTCCCTCCTGTCCTGGTCCAGCCCGTCCGGCGATGAGATGCTGACGAGGAATCAGCTGCTGGCGGAGGTATCACTGGACCGCCTGGGCGTGGCAGACGTCGTCTTTGATCCGGTAAAGCTGCGCTGGCTCTCGGGCAAGCACATCGAGCGGATGGCCCTGGGCGACCTCGTGGACGCCGTCAGGCCCTTCATTGACGCCGGAAAGCCTGAACTGGACGACACGCGCCTCGCATCCGCGGTGCGCGCGGTGCGGACGCATCTGGCCACGTTCGCGGACATCAACGAGCAGCTCGAGGCCTTCTTCCCGGATGCGCACCACGCTCCCGGGGCCGGGTCGGTGCCGGCAGCGGCAGTTCCGATCCTCGCAGGCGTGGAGCCATGGGAGGAGTCGGCGCTCCGTGACGCCGTCCAGACCGTCGGCCGGGAAACGGGCACGAAGGGACGGGAGCTGTACGAACCACTCCGCCGCGCCCTCACGGGACGGGATCACGGCCCGCCCCTCGCGGCCGTCCTCTTCGTGCAGGGGAGGGAACTCGCACTCCGCCGTCTGTCGGAGGGTTCATGATGGCGATCGCAACCGCGCCGGAGGCACCGTGCGCACGCTGATCTTCGATCCGTTCGCCGGCATCGCCGGCGACATGACCATTGCCGCGCTCCTGGACCTGGGCCTCGAGGAGGCATGGCTCCGTGATTTCGTAGCCGGACTCGGCCTGGGAGCCGTGGATGTCCGCATCGAGCGCGTGAACCGCCGGGGGATCGCCGCCCCCCTCGTGAGCTTCACGTATCCGCCCGAGAAGGCACACCGCCACCTCCACCACGTCCTGGCCCTCATCGAGGGCAGCAGCGCACCCGCGCCGGCGCAGGCCCGGGCTGCCGACGCATTCCGGCTCATCGCCGAAGCGGAGGCCGGCGTCCACGGCACCACCATCGAGCGCGTGCACTTCCATGAGGTCGGAGCGATGGACGCCATCCTCGACGTGCTCTGCGTCATGGCCGCCGTGGAGCACCTCGGCTTCCAGGACTTCCGGACCCGGCCGGTGGCCGTGGGCAGCGGCTGGATCGATATCGAGCACGGCCGCTACCCCGTGCCCGCCCCCGCCACCCTCCGCATCCTGCGCGGACTTCCCGTCACGGGCCTCGAGCTCGACGGGGAATGTACGACGCCGACGGGTGCCGCCATCCTGGCAAGTCTCACCCGTGGCAGGGGCGCGCCCGCCGAGTTCGTCGCAGGCCGCACCGGCTTCGGCGCCGGCGCCCGCGACCCGGACGGCCGGCCGAACGTGCTTCGCGTCATCGAGGCGACCGCAGCGGAGCCGGACACCGACGCGGTCTGGCTCCTCCAGACCGACCTGGACGACATGACGCCCGAGTACGCGGCCGCCGCCCAGGAGAGCCTGATGGAGGCCGGCGCCCTCGACGCCGTGATATCCACCATCGCGATGAAGAAGGGACGGGCGGGCATGCGCCTCGAGATCCTCGTGGAGAGCGACCGCGTCCACGCCGTGGAACAGACCCTGTTCCGCGCGACCTCCACCATCGGGGTTCGCAGGTGGCCCGTACAGCGAACCGTTCTCGACCGCCAGATGGAGGAACGAAGCTGGCGCGGGCAGACCATCCGCTGGAAGCGCGTCACCCTGCCGGACGGCTCGCACCGCAGCAAGCCGGAGTACGAGGACGTAGTCCGGGCGGCGGCCCGCCTCGGCCTGACCCCCCTCGAGGTCCGCACGGCCATCGACGCGGGCGAGTAGCTGCGCGCCACAGCGCATGGTTCTTGCACCCCCGCCCTGCGGAACCCGCCAAGGAATGTGACATGGAATCGACCGTCCACTGTGCCCGGTGCGACCAGGAAGTAACGGCCTCCGAACCGGCATGCCCCGCGTGCGGGCACCTGCACCAGGGACCCGTGCCCTGCGCCCGCCATCCTGGCGCCTCGGCCGACGGAGTCTGCGTCATCTGCGGCACGCCCGCCTGCGCCGAGTGCGACACGAACGACAGCGTCGCCTGCGCCTGTCCCGACCACGCCCACATCCACGTGACCGAGGGGTGGGCCCAGGTGTACTCCACGGCGGACAGCGTCGAGGGGGGCCTCATCCGGGACAACCTCCAGTCCGAGGGGATCGACGCCGCCGTCCTCTCGCAGAAGGACCAGACCTGGGCCGTGGACCTGGGCGAGCTCAGCCAGATACGGATTCTCGTCCCTGCGTACGCGTACCTCGACGCGATGAAGCTCCTCGCCGCCCACCGGGACGCGGCGGGAGAAGTCGTCTTCGCGTGTCCCGCCTGCGGCGAGGCCTTCGACGAGGGCGCCACGACGTGCCGTTCCTGCGGCGTTGCACTGCCCGCCATGGGTTGAGGCACACCGCGGATTCGGGTATCTTACATAGCTGTGCCACACAGAGCGCGGGGCAGCCGGAACCGGCTGCCTCGCTTCGTAAGAGGCCCATGGTCCGCATCGCCGACATCGCACCCGACAGCATCGCTTCCGATCTGCAGCTCGAGATCGGCAGCCGGATCGTCCGCATCAATGGCGAGATCGTGCGGGACGGCATCGATTACCGCTTCCTGGAAGTCGATGGCACTCTGGAGCTGGAGGTCGCGCCACCGTCCGGCTGTGGCGAATCCACGGTCTACGAAATCGAGAAGGATGCAGGCGAGCCGCTCGGTATCATCACAGCGCCGGACCCGGTGCGTCAGTGCGCCAACAAGTGCGTCTTCTGCTTCATCGACGGCAACCCGGACGGCGCCCGGCGCTCGCTGCACCTCAAGGACGACGACTTCCGCCTGTCCTTCACGTACGGCAGCTACGTCACGCTGACGAACCTCGGCCCGAACGGGTTCCGGCGGCTCGTCGAGCAGCGGCTCTCACCTCTGTACGTGAGTGTGCACGCCACGGAACCGGACGTACGGATGCGACTGCTGGGGGTGGAGCGCGGCGGTGACATCGTGGAACAGCTGGGCCGGCTCACGGACGCAGGCATCGAGGTCCACACGCAGGTGGTGCTGTGTCCGGGCTGGAACGACGGTGCGCACCTCGACCACACCATCAGTGACCTCTGGGACCTCGGGCCGCGGGTACTGTCACTGAGCGTGGTACCCGTTGGCCTTACCCGGTACAATGTCGGCCGGCCGGTGCACCTGCTGACGGCCGCCGAGGCCGGCGACGCGCTGGACCGCATCGACACCGCGCGGCGGACGTCCTCCCGGGAACGGGGCACGGGCTGGGCGTATGCCGGAGACGAACTCTACTTCATTGCGGGCCGGCCTCTGCCGGATGCTGCGTACTACGACGACTGGCCGCTCACGGAGAATGGTGTCGGCGCCGTCCGCACGCTCCTCGACGACTTCAACGCCGGGCTGCACACCGTCCCGCAGCTGGACGGCCGCCGCATCGCCATCGTGACTGGCACCCGGATGGCCCCTGTCCTCGAACCCCTCGCCGCTCGCCTCGCGGAGCAGGCAGGAGCAGAGGTGAGTGTCGTCGGCGTGACGAACGGGATGTTCGGTGACACCGTGACGACGGCGGGTCTCCTGCCGGGCGCCGACATGGCGGCCCGGCTCGGGGCCGGTGATCCCTTCGATGTAGTCCTCATTCCCGCCGAGTCGCTGAATGACGATGACCTCTTCATCGACAGCATGCCGCTGGAGCAGCTCGCGTCCGCCGTGGCGCCCGCACGTCTGGTCCCGGCGCACGAGCTGACCTCCGCTCTCGCCGTCACATGAGGCGCGGTCTTCCCGTCGTCGCCGTCGTGGGCCGTCCAAACGTCGGCAAGTCCACGTTCTTCAATCGCGTCCTCGGCCAGCGCCGGGCCATCGTGGAGGACGTGCCCGGGGTGACGAGGGACCGGAACTTCGCCCGGGCCGAATGGAACCGCCGCTCGTTCTACCTGGTGGACACCGGCGGGCTGGAGCCGGACAGCGAGGAGGCGATGCCGGTCGCCATCCGCCGCCAGGTGGAGGCGGCCCTGGCCGAGGCCGACGTCATCGTGTTCCTCGTCGATGGGCAGACCGGCCCTCACGCCGATGACGTCGCCATCGCGGGCGTCCTCCGCCGCACGAACACCCCCGTGGTCGTGGCCGTGAACAAGCTCGACCGTCTCCCGGCCGAGACGGCGCAGCACGACTTCTGGGCGCTGGGCCTTGGTGAACCGCACGCGGTGAGCTCGCTCGTGGGAAAGGGGTCCGGCGACCTCCTCGACGAGGTGGTGGCTCGACTGCCGCAAATGGACGCCGATGAAGAGGATAGCGGCCTCCACGTCGCGGTGATCGGCAAGCCCAACGTGGGGAAGTCGAGCTTCGTGAACCGACTCCTCGGCGAGGAGCGGATGGTCGTCAGCGAGGTGGCCGGCACGACGCGGGACAGCGTGGACACGCCGTTCCGCTACCATAACCGCGACATCATCTTCATCGATACCGCCGGCCTTCGCAGGCAGGCGCGCATCGAGGCGGGGCTGGAGTACTACAGCGCGCTGCGCACCGAACGGGCCATTGAGCGCGCGGACATCTGCATGCTCCTCGTGGATGCGACGGAACCGATACACGTCCAGGACCTGAAGATCGCCGAAAAGGCGTGGAAGGCGGGCTGCGGCCTCATCATCGTGGCGAACAAGTGGGACCTGGTGGACCGTCAGACGAACACGGCTGCAGAGTTCGAGAAGGCGCTGCACGCCCGGGCCCCGGCCCTGCGCTGGGTGCCCGTGCTGTTCACGTCGGCGATGACGGGAATGCGGGTCCGAAAGGTCCTCGATCTGATCGTCGAGGTCGCAGCCAATCGGGAGATGCGCATCCCGACGCGTGGCGTCAACGAAGTGCTGCGGCAGCTCGTGCAGCGGAAGAACCCGCCCCAGCACCGGGGCATCGCCGTGAAGCTCCTCTACGCCACGCAGGCCGCGGTCCGGCCGCCGGTGTTCGTGATCTTCACGAACCAGCCCGACGGCGTGCCCGAACACTACATGCGGTACCTGCAGAACGGCTTCCGGGCGGCCTGGTCGTTCATGGGCTCGCCGCTCCGGCTGCGCCTCCGTGCCCGGCGTGAGGAGGAGAAGCCGACGTGATGCCCGTCGTCCTCGTGCTGGCCGCCTATCTGCTGGGCGGGTTCCCGACGAGCTACGTCGCCGGCCGGGTGCTTCGGGGAATCGACCTGCGGCACCACGGCAGCGGGAACCTGGGCGCGACCAATGCGTTCCGGGTTCTCGGGGGGCGGGCCGCCGTGCCCATATTCGTCGTGGACATCCTCAAGGGCTTCCTCCCGACCTACTTCTTCCCGGCGTTCGACGGGTCGTCGGCGTGGGCATGGGCCCTGGCCTACGGCGCCGCGGCCATTCTCGGGCACGTCTTCTCCGCCTACGTCGGGTTCCGCGGCGGCAAGGGCGTGGCCACGGGGGCCGGCGTGTTCCTGGCCCTCGCACCCGTCGCCGTCCTCATCGGCCTGGCTGTCTGGCTGACGCTCGTCTTCGCCACCGGGTACGTCTCCGTGGCATCCATCGCGGCTGCCGCGCTGCTGCCGCCGCTGGCGGCGCTCACCGGCGCGCCGCGGGAGGTGGTGGCCCTCGGGATGGTGCTGGCGGTGTTCATCAACCTCGCACACAGGGCCAACATCGGGCGGCTGCTCCGGGGCGAGGAGCACCGTATCCGGCGACGGCCTGCGACTTCCCCCGAGCGTTGAGGTCGGGATGAGCGAGCGAATCGCGGTCATCGGCGCAGGCAGCTGGGGCACGGCCCTGGCCAACGTGCTGGCGAAGAAGGGGCTGCCGGTCTGCATCTGGTCGTTCGAGGCGGATGTGGCGGCGGCCATCCGATCCGACCACCGGAATCCGCGGTACCTGAGCGACATCGATCTCGATCCGACGCTCGATGCCACGGACGACATCGCGGTGGCCATGGCGGATGCGTCTCGCATCGTCTCCGTCAGCCCCGCGCAGCACGTACGCCGCGTCATGACCGAAGCGGCGGCGGTCATGCGACCGGACGCCCTGGTGGTGAGCGCATCGAAGGGGATCGAGACGACCACTCTGAAGACAATGGCGCAGGTCCACGCCGACGTGCTGCCGCGCGCGGCGGCCTCGACGGCGTGCTTCCTGTCCGGCCCCAGCTTCGCGCTGGAGGTCGCGCAGGAACACCCCACGGCCGTCACCATCGCGAGCCATGACGAGGAAGCGGCAGCGGCGGCACAGCAGCTCTTCCAGACGCCGTACTTCCGCTGCTACACGAGCAGTGACGTGATGGGCGTGGAGCTGGGGGGCGCGCTGAAGAACGTCATTGCCGTCGCCGCGGGCATGGCCGTGGGCCTCGGTCTCGGCCACAATGCCACGGCGGCCCTCATCACCCGCGGCCTCGCGGAGATGGCACGCCTCGGGATGCGCCTCGGCGCGAATCCACTCACGCTGTCGGGCCTCGCCGGCATGGGCGACCTGATCCTCACCTGTACAGGTTCGCTGAGCCGCAACCGTCACGTGGGCGTCGAGCTGGGCAGGGGCCGCCGGCTGGAGGACGTACTGGGCGAGATGACCATGGTGGCGGAAGGCGTGGAGACGACCCGCGCCGCGCACGCCCTGGCCCGTCGGGCGGGCATCGAGATGCCCATTGTCGCGGAAGTGCATGCCGTGCTCTTCGAGGGACGGTTGGCCTCTGAAGCGCTGGAGAACCTGATGCTGAGGGAACCCAAGCCGGAGCTTTGGCGATGAACGAATTCACGGGCGCCGGGACATTCCCGTGGGAGGACGACACCGCTGGCGCCGGCGACGCGCCCGGCAGCGACGATGCAGCTCCCGGCGGCGACGCTCCGGAGGCGATGCCGGACACCGTTGCCGGCCCAGCCCCGGATGCCGTCACGGGCGGTCATGACGACGCCCAGCCGGGACCGGCCAAGGAGGCGGCGGGCGAGCCCGCGCCCCCGACGCGGCGAGGCGAGCCCGGCGCGCGCCCCCTGGTGCGCAAGGAGTACTATTCCATCAGCGAAGTGGCGGACATGGTCGGTCTCCCCGCCCACGTCCTGCGGTACTGGGAGACGCAGTTCCCGGTGCTCAATCCATCGAAGAACCGGTCGGGGAACCGTGTATACCAGCGGAAGGAGATCCGCCTGATCCTGCTGGTGAAGCAGTTGCTCCACGGCGAGAAGTACACGGTGGAGGGGGCGCGTCAGAAGCTGGACCAGCTCCGGCGGGGCGGCGGACTCGGTGCGGCGACGAGTCGCGCCATGGATGACCAGATGATTCAGACGCTCAGGGAAGACCTGCTCGCCCTGCACGACCTGCTTAAGCCGGACGCGGATTGATGCGGATCCTGGTCACGAACGACGACGGCTACCTCGCCGGCGGCATCCAGGCCCTCGCCCGCGCCGCCGCCGACCTCGGCGACGTCCAGGTCGTGGCACCGGACCGGGAACAGAGCGCGACGAGCCACTCCCTCACCCTGCACTACCCGCTCCGCGTGCGGCACGCGGGGGACGGCGTGCAGGTGGTGGACGGCACACCCACGGACTGCGTGATGCTGGCCGTGGGCGAGCTGCTCCAGGAGCGCCCGGACTTCGTACTGTCGGGTATCAACCACGGCGCGAACCTTGGCGATGACGTGCTGTACTCCGGCACGGTCGCGGCGGCCATGGAAGCGACCATCCTCGGGATACCGGCCATCGCGCTATCGCACGTGGGGCAGGACCACGACCACCTGGCGGATTGGTCCGGCGTGTTGGCGACGCTGCTCGACCAGCTCATGACGAGGGGAGACTTCCCGAAGGAAACCCTGCTGAACGTGAACCTCCCGCCGGTCCGTCCGGACGACGTCGCAGGCATCCGCGTGACGACGCTCGGGCGACGCGCGTACGTGGGATCTCTGACTCGCGCCAGCGACCCCGCCGGCCGCGAGTACTTCTGGATCGGCGGTGGTGAGAGCAAGTGGTGGGGCGGCCCGGACTCCGACTTCCGCGCCGTGCACGAAGGCTTCATTTCGGTGACACCGCTCCACCTGGACCTGACGAACTACCGCCTGCTGGAGGCACTGGACGGGTGGGACCTGACGCTCTGAGCGACCGCCTTCACGAGCGGGCACGCAGGCAGCTCATCGAGACGATCCGCGAACGCGGCATCGAGGACCTCGAGGTGCTCCGCGTGTTCGATCTCGTGCCCCGGCACCTCTTCGTGCCCGCCGCCGTGCAGCAGCGGGCGTACGAGGACCGGCCACTGCCCATCGGGTTCGGCCAGACGGCATCGCAGCCCTCCCTGCAGGCGCTCTACCTCCAGGTCCTGAAGCTCAAGCCCTCGGACAGGGTCCTGGAGATCGGGACGGGTAGCGGCTTCCTCACCGCGCTGCTCGCGCACCTGGCCGGCCACGTGTATTCCGTGGAGCGGCTGCGGGAGCTATCCGGACGGGCACGCGGCGTGCTGGATGCGCTGAGGTTGACGAACGTGGCGCTGCTGGTCGGCGACGGCACCGTGGGCTGGTCCCGCTACGCACCGTACGATGCGATCCTCGTATCGGCCGCTGCTCCGAGCGTGCCCCAGGCACTGCTCGACCAGCTCGCCGACGGCGGGCGACTTCTCATACCTGTAGGCGATCGTGACGAACAGACGCTCAAGCTGTACGAGAAGACGCCGGACGGCATCGCAGGCAGCGATATCACCGCGTGCACGTTCGTGCCGCTCCTCGGCCGGTTCGGCTGGGCGGAGTGACACGCCGCGCGTTGAGACGGGTCGCCGCCCCACCGCGCTGACTGCTTCGCTGCGCACGGCACTCGCACTTGTCTTCGTCCACGGTCTGAGCCTAGCGGCGTTACCCCGGCAAGCCGGTGCGCAGGGCATTCCATCGGATACGGCCCGCATCCGCCTCGACACACTGCAGGTTCCCGTGACACGCGCGACGGTCCGGCCGGACCGGTCGCCGCTGGCGCTCTTCCTCGTGGATCGGGCCACCATCCAGGACGCCCGGCCGACCGTCACCCTGGACGAAGCGCTGTCCGGAGTCCCCGGCCTGACCGTGAGCAACCGGTACAACTTCTCACTCGGCCCCAGGATCATCATGCGGGGCATGGGCGCCCGGGCGGCGTTCGGAGTGCGCGGCGTGCGCGTCCTCGTGGACGGCATTCCCCTGACGATGCCGGACGGGCAGACGAACCTGAACAATCTCGACCTCGGGACTGCCGGATCCATCCACATCATCAGGGGCCCGGCCTCCGCGCTCTTCGGCAATGCGGCTGCCGGCGTGATCGCCGTGGAGACCGAACCCGCGCCCGGCCCGATCTCCACCGAGCTCCGCGTCATCGCAGGGGACCAGGGCCGGGGCGACATGTCCCGGTTCATCAAGGCCCAGGCGAAGGTCGGACAAACGGCCGGCGGCGTGGACTACGTCGCGAGCGTATCGCGGCTGGAGGTGGACGGCTACCGCGATCACGCCCGCACCCGGCAAACCCTCCTGAATGCGCGGGCGGGGCTGTCGCTCGGGCCGGCTACCCGCATGGCCATCGTTGTGAGCGCCATCGACATGCCCGTGGCATACAATCCGGGGGCACTCCCGCTGGACGCCGCCCGCGCCGACCCCAGCATGGCGTGGCCCGCAAACGTCCAGACCCTGAGCGGCGAGGTGACACGACAGCTTCAGACCGGCGTGAGCGTGACCCGTCACACCGGTTCCGGGCGTGGCGAAGTCGCCGTCTACGGCATACGCCGCTCCCTGGACAACGCGCTCCCGTTCGGGTTCATCGTGCTGGACCGAGCGGCGGCAGGGGTGCGCGCACTGTACGAGTACGGCGTGCCCGGGCGGATCGCGCCCACCATCACGGCCGGTGTGGACGTGGAGATGCAGCGTGATGACCGACGCGAGTTCGCGAATGACGGAGGTACGCCCGTCGGCGCACCGAGGCGCGACCAGCAGGACCGCGTCACGGGCGTCGGGCCCTTCGTGCAGGCGCGTGCGGATGCGGGCGCATTCGGCCTCACGGCGGGCGCCCGTTACGACGCGGTGCGATTCGACGTTCGCGACCGCCGCGGCGTCGCACCGGACAGGTCCGGCGGGCGGACGCTGGACGCATTCAGCACGATGGCCGGGGCGACGTTCGACGCGGGCGGCGCCATCCTGTTCGCCAATGTGGCGTCATCGTTCCAGACACCCACTACTACCGAACTCATCAACGCGCCGCCGGCGCCGGGCGAGTCCTGCTGCCCGGCGGGATTCAATCCGTCCCTCGAGCCGCAGCGCGCGCGCAGCGTCGAGGCCGGCATCCGCACGGCGGGCGGGCCGGTGAGCATGTCCGCCACGGCATACACGATGGCGGTTCGCGATGCCCTGGTACCGTTCCAGGTCCCGGATGTGGAAGGCAGGGACTTCTTCCGCAACGCCTCCCGGACCCGCCACCGCGGCATCGAGCTGAGTGCCGAAGCCGGCATCGTCCAGGATATCCGTGTGCAAGCGATGTATACGCTGGCGGACATCCGCTTCCGCGACGACGGCACCAGTTCGGACGCCTTCGCGGGCAACCGGATTCCTGGCGTGCCCGCACACAGAGCCCACGTCGCCGTGGACTGGTCACCAGGCGCCTGGCGCCTCCAGGCCAACGTCGATCACACGGGTCGGCAGTTCACCACGGATGACAACGCTGTTGCCAGCCCCGACGCGACGCGACTCGATCTGAGGGCGGCCACCACGCTTCGCACGCACCGGGCGGAAATTGCGCCGTTCATCGCAGTCAACAACGTTTTCGATACGCGGTACTTCGGGTCGGTCAGCGTGAACGCCGCCGGCGCGCGGTACTTCGAGCCGGCGCCGGGACGGCACGTGTTCGTCGGCGTCAGCATGCGAACCGGCGGATGGCGCCGCTGAGCGCCCTTTCGGCGGACGAACCGCACCCCTATCATCCAGCCTTCACAGGCCGGAGCCCCGAAGGCCACTCCATGATCAAGGAAACCGCGCCAGGAACCCGGATCTTGCCCCCGCCCCCCGCAGTGACCCGTACGGCTGTCACCGGCCACGGCGGCCGTTCTGCCAGCACCGCTCTTCACAGCACGCTGCTGCCCCCCTTCGTCGCACGATGGAGTACGCCCGCGCCGCCGACGCACGCGACGCTGGAAGCGACAACGCGGAATCAGGATGCTTCCGCCAGCGTGAGGCTCGTGCAGCAGGCCCTGACGACCGCTGAACTGGCAACGGGTCTGGAGAGACTTGCGGCCGCGATCCGGCAGCACGGGTTTGCTGCCATCGATCGGTTCGCGGAGGGGGATGACCTCGCCCGCAGCATCGCAGTGGCCGTGGCCGGCTACCGCGCCGTTAGGGGCGGGGCAGGGTGACGGGAGGCCGGCTTGTCCGTTATATTGCGGGGTTCGTTTCGCGCCCGTAGCTCAGGTGGATAGAGCAACAGTTTCCTAAACTGTGGGCCGCAGGTTCGAGTCCTGCCGGGCGCACTCCTCCATCTCATTCCGCCCTGGTCCCGCGCCCGACGACGATGAGCACAGGGTAGGCGGTAGTGCTCAGCACCGTGCTGGCGACGCTGCCGAGAACTGCACGGCCCACGGCGCCCGCGCCGCGGCTCCCCATGATGATGAGATCGGCATCGGCGCGATCCGCGAGGACGGGGATGGCAGACCGCGGGTCGCCCAGCATCACACTCACATCCGCCTCGCCGTCAGCGAATCCTGCAGCCGCGAGTCGCTCCCGAATCCACTTCCGCGACTCGTCCCGCAGCTCGTCCTCCATCTCCGTCACCCGTGCTGCGGCCGACATGGTACGCACGCGGCCGTACGCCTGCATGACGTCGATCACGTAGCACGCCGTGAGCCGGGCCTGCCAGCGACGGCTGAACACGCGCCCCCATGCCAGCACGTTGGGAGTGGACGGCGCGGCGTCGATGGGCGCGAGGACGGAGACGGGCGGGGCGTCCGTGAGACCGCGGGCAATGAGGACGGGGACCGGCGAGATGCGCACGAGCCGCTCGGTGGTGGTACCCACGAGCCCCATGACACCGCGCCGGCTGCCGTGCCCGCCGACGACGATCATGTCCGCGTGGTGGCTCCGGGCGAGCTCCACCAGGACCTCGGCGGCGGACCCGAACTGCACCACGGGCTCGACGGGCGCGCCGTCCAGGGTCAGGGCCAGATCTGCGAGACGCTGTTCCGCCCCGAGACTGGCGTTTTCGGCGACCACGCCGGGCGTCGGCAACAGGCCCCGCAGGAAGGCCGGCGGCTTCGGCAGGTCGATCGCGTGGGCCAGTACGATACCCGCGTCGGGAGCCAGGTACTTCGCCACCCAGCGGGCCGCCGCCGTGGACGCTTCGCTGAAGTCGGTCCCCACCACCAGTTTCTGGAGCTGCACGGATGCCTCGCATGGCTGAAACGTCATGGTTTCGCCACCGTGTGGCGGCGACGCATTGTCGCACGCCCGGACCCACACCGCCAGAGATGCGGTCCTGTGGGAAACCGGTATATTACGGCAGCGCCGGGGCCGGCGCCGGCAGGGCGGGGTGCCGCCCGGGCCGCACCGCATTCGCGACCGGAACGTGACGCTACGCCTCACCCTCGTCCTCGCCCTTCTCTGGACCGCCCCCGTCGCTGCCCAGCAGATCCAGCTGCCCGACCCGGTCGGCTGGATCAACGACTTCGCGGGCATCATCCCGCCGGAACGGGAGGCGTCGATCCAGCGGGTCATCGACGAGGTCAGGCAGAAGTCCGGCGGCGAGATCGTGGTGGTCACGATGACGTCGCTGGGCGGGCGGACCCGGGACGAGGTGGCACTTCAGCTCGGGCGCCAGTGGGGAGTCGGCCAGCGCGGCCAGCCCGGCGACCCCGCCCGGAACACGGGGCTGATCATCCTCGTCGTGCCCAGGGAGACTGCACCCGATGGACGGGGTCAGCTCCGGATCGAAACCGGACTCGGCACGAACACGTTCATAACCGCAGGCGAGGCGGGCCGCATCGCCGACGTGCACATGATTCCGGCGTTCCGGAACGGCGACTACGGACTCGGCATCCTGCGGGGGGTCGAGGCGCTCGCACAGGAGTACGCCGAGCGGTTCGGGTTCGAACTGACCGGCGACGTCGCTGCCCGGGTCCAGGACCGGCGAGACGACGCGGGCGGGCGGTCTCCCCGCATCTCCACGCTCCTCGTGCTCCTGGTCGTCCTCGCGCTGGTCATCGCCATGTCACGCGGCGGCGGAGGGCGGGGCGGACGTGGAGGACGCGGCGGAAGGCGGGGGCGGCGCACGATCCTGCCCGTGATCCTGCCGTTCCCAATGGGGGGGCGGGGCGGATTCGGCGGGCGCGGCGGCCTGGGTGGTTTCGGCGGCGGCGGTTTCGGTGGTGGCGGATTCGGCGGTTTCGGTGGCGGCGGCGGTTTCGGTGGCGGCGGGATCGGGCGGAGCTGGTAGGGAGGAGGAGACCATGGCAGATCCGGTACGGTTGGCGGAGACGTTTGTGGATGAGTTCGCGGAGTCGGTAGGCGATCGCATCCGCGCGGCAGCCCTGTTCGGCTCGGCAGCCCGGGGCGAGTGGGTCGAGGGCGTGAGCGACGTGAACGTGGTCGTCCTCGTCGACCGCATCGACGGCAGACTGCTGGAGCGGGGGGCGCCCGCCGCGAAGGCCGCAGTAGGACGCGGCCTCACGCCGCTGCTCATGGCCGTTGACGAGTGGGGCCGGGCGGCCGACGTGTTCGCCATCGAACTCGCGGACATGCGTGACGCCTGCCGAACGCTCCGCGGCGACGACCCCGCCGCGTCCGCGTCATTCGTGCAGCCGTCCCTCCTCCGGCTCCAGGCGGAACGGGAGCTGCGGGCCAAGCTCGTGCACCTCCATGCCGGCATGCTCATGGGCGCCGACGACCACCGCCGCCTGGGCCAGCTCCTCGTGCACGCGCTGCCTTCCTTCGCCACCTACCTCCGGGCCGCTCTCCGCCTGGCCGGCGATCCCGTGCCGCCTTCCATGGCCGGCGTCATCACCGCCGGCTGTGCCCTGGTGGGTGCCGATGCAGCGCCGGTCCTCGACGTGAACGAGGCCCGCACTGGCGGGAACCCCTTCGAGGTCCGCCTCGGCGATGGCATCGCCGACGAATTCAACACCGCCGCCGAACAGCTCGCGGCCTACATTGACGCCTTCGGGAGATGACACCCATGAGCAATCGCGCGCCGGCAGTCCTCCTCCTCGCCCTTCTCCTGGGCGGCTGCGGGTACAACCGGATCCAGGAACTGGACGAGCGGGCGGAACAGAACCGGGCCAACATCGACGCCGAGCTGATGCGGCGCAACGACCTGATCCCGAACCTGGTGGCCACGGTGGACGAGGTCGCGTCCTTCGAGCAGCAGACACAGACTCGCATCGCCGAGGCGCGGAGCGGGCTGAACGCCGCGCGCCAGCAGATGGCTGATGCGGTGCAGGGCGGTGCGGACGCGGACCAGATCAGCGCCGCCAACGATCAGCTGCGCCGCAACATGGACCTCTTCATCAACGTCTCCGTCGAGGCGTACCCCGCCTTGCGCGCGAACGAGAACTTCATTCGCCTGCAGGACGAGCTCACCGAAACGGAGACGCGGATCAGTGTGGCGCGGCGGGACTACAACGAGGCAGTGGCGCAGTACAACACGTTCATCCGTAGCTTCCCCCAGGCCCTCACCGCCCGTGTCATCGGTGCCGGTCGGCGAGAGCACTTCACGGCGCCGGAACCCGCGCAGCAGGCACCGTCCGTGGAGTTCCAGCGAGGAAGGTAGCACGCGGGGCGGGGCGGCGGCGCGACCGCGCGGTCGCGCCGCCCGTGCGTGGTACCGACGTCAGCGCTCGCCGAACGCGGACGTGATGGGTAGCCGGCGGTCCTTGCCGAAGGCGCGCGGCGTGATCTTCACACCCGGCGCCGCCTGCCGGCGCTTGTACTCGTTGCGGTCCACCAGCTGCATGACCCGGCGTACCGTCGTCTCGTCGTGGCCTTCCGCCACGATCTCGCCGACGCTCCAATCCTGCTCCACGTAGCGCTCCAGGATGGCGTCGAGGACGGAGTACGGCGGCAGAGAATCCTCGTCCCGCTGATCCGGCCTGAGCTCCGCGGACGGGGGCTTCGCGATGCTGCGTTCCGGGATGACGGGTCCTTCATCCTGCGCATTGCGCCAGCGCGACAGTTCGTAGACCAGCGTCTTCGGCACGTCCTTGATTACGGCGAAGCCGCCTGCCATGTCGCCGTACAGCGTCGCGTAGCCCGTGGCGAGTTCGCTCTTGTTCCCGGTCGTCAGGAGCATCCAGCCGAACTTGTTCGACAGGGCCATGAGCAGCATGCCGCGGGCCCGGGACTGGAGGTTCTCCTCGGTGATGTCCGCACCGGTCCCGGCGAACGTCTCCGCCAGGACATCCAGCGACGCCTGGAAGATGGGTTCGATTCCCAGCTCCAGGAGCTCGACGCCGAGGCGGTCCGCCAGGGCCATCGCGTCCTCCCGGCTTCCGGCCGACGAGTACCGGCTCGGCAGCATTACGCCGCGGACGCGCCCGGCGCCCAGCGCGTCCACCGCTACTGCCGCCACGAGGGCGGAGTCGATGCCGCCCGACAGCCCGAGGACAACCTCCTCGAAGCCGTTCTTCCGGACGTAGTCCCGCGTGCCCAGCACCAGCGCGGCGTAGACCTCGCTCAGGTCGTCGTGCACGACGCCCGGTGCGGGCGGCAGGGCGGGACGGCCCGCGCGGCCGCCCTCGGGCTCGTCCGTGATGACGCGCTCCACGTGGTGCGGTTCCCCCCTCAGGGCGTGGCGCCGGCGCGGATCGTGGAGGCGCGCCCGGAAGACCTGCTCCAGTTCCACATCGCACAGCAGGAGGTGCTCCTCGAACAGCGGCGCTTCGGCGAGCAGCTCGCCCTGTGCGCCGAACACCATGCTGTCTCCGTCGAACACCAGCTCGTCCTGGCCACCCACCATGTTGACGTAGGCGACCACCACGGCGTAGTCGGAGGCGCGGGTTGCAAGCATGCGATGCCGGTCCCGCCACTTGCCGCGGTGGTACGGCGATGCGTTGAGGTTGACCACCACATCGGCGCCGGCACGGGCAAGGCGACCCACGGGACCGCCGGGCAGCCAAATGTCCTCGCAGACGCAGACCCCGATCCACGCCGAGTGCGCCCGCACCAGCACCTCGCCGACACCAGGCTTGAAGTAGCGCAGCTCGTCGAAAACGCCGTAGTTCGGCAGGCGCTGTTTATGGTACGTCGCGATCCAGTCACCGTCGTGGAGCACGGCCGCCGCGTTGAAGAGGTCGTACTCCCGATCGACGAAGCCGATGACCGCCGTCAGCCCTGCCGTGGCCGGCGCCAGCGACCGGATGGCCTCGCGGTTCGCGGCGACGAAGGACCGCTTCAGCAACAGGTCCTCCGGCGGGTATCCGCACACCGCCAGCTCCGGGAAGGCCACGATGTCCGCGCCCGCGTCACGTGACCGCTCCAGGTGCTCCCTGATCAGCGCGGTGTTCGCATCCAGGGCACCCACCGTCGCGTTCATCTGGGCAAGGCCGATCCTGACAACGCTCACGCGGCAACCTCTCCCGGCTCGTGGTCGGCCCTCTGCTCCCGGCTCAGGGGAGGGCCGCTGCCCGGCGCCGGATCCGCCGGAGGGGCTTCCGGTCGCAAGATCCCACACCGGCCATGGGGCCGCAAGGCGGGCAGGCATCACCGCCGGCGCGATTGAGGCCGGACCCGCGAGCCCGTATCTTTGCCCGTCGCCTCAACTCGATCCATGGAGCTCCATTGTATCCGGACCTGTTCAAGATCGGAGATTTCGTCATCACGAGTTTCGGCGTGATGATGTTCCTGTCGTTCCTCACCGCCGCGTGGATCACCGGCGCACAGCTGCGCAGGTACGGACTGCCAAAGGAACTCGCGTGGGACATGCTCGCCTGGTGCGCGCTCGGCGGCATCCTCGGCGCCAAGCTCTACTACCTCGTGCTCCACTGGGAGGCGCTCCTCGCCAACCCCATGGGCGAGATCCTGAGCCGCGGCGGACTCGTCTGGTACGGCGGCCTCATCGGCGGCGTGACGGCGTACTACCTCCAGGTGCGTGCCAGGAAGCTGCCCGTCGCCACCATGTACGATGCCACGGCGCCGGCCCTTGCACTCGCGTACGTCGTGGGCCGCTTCGGCTGCTTCCTCGTGGGCGATGACTACGGCCGCTACACCGACGGCCCCCTGGGCATCGCGTTCCCCCGTGGGGCGCCGCCCAGCACTGCTGAGAACCTCCGGCTGATGGGCGAGGACGTCCCCGCCCACATCGCCGACGCCGCCGTCGTGCCCGTGCACCCGACGCAACTCTACGAGATGGCTCTCGCGTCCATCATGTTCGTCATCCTCTGGAGAGTCGGGCGAAAGGCCGGACTCCGGACCGGTCAGCTGTTCGCCCTCTACATGATCCTCTACGGCATCGAGCGGTTCGGGATCGAGTTCGTCCGCGCGAAGTCCGACCGGATATTCCTCGGCGGCGTGGGTCTCTCCACGTCCCAGATCATGAGCGTGTTCCTGGCGGCGCTGGGCGCCTGGCTCTGGTGGCACCGCGGCCGGGCCGGGGCGCCCGTCCCGCTGGCAGCCCACGCCCCTCCGGCTGCGGCAGGGTCGCGGCCCCGCCCGGACAAACGCTTGCGGAAGAAATAGATGGCGCCGCTCTGTTGAGGCGTCAGGTGAGCTCCCGACGTCGTGGAACGTGCCTTGCCAGCAGGGCTGGCATGGCACGCACATCGACGGCCCGCCTCCTCGCCGCATTGCTGGCCGCAACCGCCCTGATGCCCGCCGGCCCGCTGTTCGCCCAGGCGGGCGACCCGTGGTTCCGGAAGGGCTCGCTGCTGGTGAATGGCGAGCTGGGCGGCATCGCGTTCACGGACTTCCAGCGCAGTACGGCCCGCTCGCCAGCGTACCCTGAACTGGGCGATTTCCAGCGGCGCGTATCGGCGCGGACGACCGTGACGGCTG
>DATHVO010000298.1:0-2735 GCA_035461265.1 Longimicrobiales bacterium | reverse complement strand
CGTGCTGGGGCATGCCGCCGTCCACCGACACCAGCGGCGGCACTGCGCCGAAGGCTGCGATCACCGGCGGGAGCATGGCCGGGTCGGCAGGTTCGGCGGGGATCTCGATGACCTTCCGGGCCTCCCACTCACCCGTGGCCTGATCGAGATGCCAGAGGAAGATGGAGCTTGAGAGGTCCTTGAGGCTGATGACGACGCCCACGAAGCCCCAGGCCCGGCGCGGGTTGTGGGCGGGCCGCAGCTCCAGGACCATCTGCTGCTCGGGGCCCAGGTCGATGCGCTTCACGTGCCGGCGCGTCTTCAGGTCCCAGACGTGGAGGGCGCTGCCGTACTTCCCACCCAGCAGCAGCTCGGGGTCCACGCCATTGCGCACCATGTTCGGCGTCCCCCACTCGCTCGTGATCATGGTGTCGTGCCCGAGGTGCCACCAGAAGTCGTAGGCGAGGTGCTGGGGGCCACGGTCCTTCTCCCAGCGTCCCTTCACCTCGAACGTCTCGTGGTCCAGCATGAAGATGCCGCCGGGGCCGTCACCGTCCGGCGCGCCCAGCGCATTGATGTAGATGCCATCGGGGCCGCAGTGGACCGTGTGCGGCGCGGCGTACCCGGTCTTCTGCATGACCTCCTCGCCCTCGATCACCCGCGCGAGGCGGGGTCGCCGGGGGTCGGGCTGCGTGTCCACCACGTGGATGCGGGAGCTGTGCGTCCCCGGCACGACGAGGTAGCGGCGCTCCATGTGCGGGTTCGGGGCGTAGGCACAGAGGTGCGAGCTGCAGGCATTCCAGCCGAAGTGGTGCAGCTCGTTGTCGCCATTGGGGAAATCCACGCGACCCACGAGGCGGCTGTAGTCCGGCGACGCGGGGTCGGTGTCCACCACCCCCAGGGCATCGGTCCGGCCGTTTCCGTCGACCGCGAGCAGCGCGACGTACGCCAGACGCTCGGCAGGGGCTTCGCCGGCCAGGGCCGGGGATGGGTAGAAGGTGGGGTCGGGGAGCAGCCGTGCCATCGTATCCTCCGCTGGAAAGGGTGTCGTCTCCGCCGACGGGCGGCGCTGGCCGGCCGACGGACGAGGCTCTATCATGCCTCGAGGCATCCCGCGATGCTTGGAGGCCGCGTGGAGACTTCGTGGAGATTTCGTGCACATGGTCTATGCGTTCGCGGACTTCACCCTGGACACGCGTCGTTGCGAGCTGCGCCGGGCCGGCGAGCCCCGGCACCTGGAGCCGCAGGTCTATGCCGTCCTGTGCCATCTCGTGGAGCACCGGGACCGCGTCGTCGGGACGGCCGAGCTGCTGGACCACGTCTGGGGCCATCGCTTCGTCGCACCGGGCACGCTGAACAGCCGCATCAGGGCGCTCCGGCAGGCACTGGACGACGACGGCCGCGCACAGAGCGTCATCCGCACCGTGCGTGGCAGGGGCTTCCGCTTCGTGGCGGACGTGCAGGCCATGGACGCCGCGTCCCGCCCGGCGCAGCCGTCCGGGCCGCACCCTGACGGCACCGCCGCCCCCGAAGGCACCGCCGCAGACGCGCCGCGTGTGCGCCAGCAGATCCGGTTCTGTGTGGCGCCGGACGGCGTCCGCCTCGCGTACGCCACCAGCGGCACCGGCCCGGCGCTGGTGAAGCCCGCCAACTGGCTCACCCATCTGGAGCACGACTGGGATAGCCCCGTGTGGCGACACTGGCTCGAGGCGCTCTCCGGGAGCCACACCCTCGTGCGCTACGACGAGCGGGGGAACGGTCTCTCCGACCGGGACGTGGATGACCTCTCCTTCGACGCCTGGGTCAGCGACCTGGAGACGGTGGTGGATGCGGCGGGCCTGGACCGCTTCCCGCTGCTCGGGATGTCGCAGGGGTGCGCAGTGGCGGTGGCGTACGCTGCCCGGTACCCGGCGCGGGTGACGGGACTGGTGCTCTACGGCGGATTCGCCGTCGGGCGGCTGCAGCGGGCGCGCAGTCCGGAGGAACGTGCGGAGGCCGAGATGGTCATCCGGCTGATGCCCCACGGATGGGCGCGGGACAACCCGGCCTTCCGGCAGTTCTTCGCCAGTGTCTTCCTGCCGGAGGGCACGCCGGAGCAGATGCGCTGGTTCAGCGACCTGCAGCGCGTCACCACATCTCCCGACAACGCCGTGCGGCTGCGGACCACCGCGGGAAACATCGACGTCCGGGACGACGCGCGTCGCGTCCGCGCCCCCACGCTGGTACTCCACGCCACCGGCGACGCCGCAGTGCCCTTCGACGAGGGCCGCCGGCTCGCTGCGCTCATCCCCGGCGCCCGCTTCGTCCCGCTGGAGGGCCGCAACCACATCCTGCTGGCGTCCGAGCCCGCCTGGCAGAGGTTCGTCGAGGAGACGACCGGCTTCCTGGATTCGTGCGCGCACGAGACGGCCCCGCCGCCGGCATGAGCGTCACTGAGCGTGCACCGGTGTCCACGCGAGCGTCGCGACATCGGAGGGACTGTGGAGATACTCCGGGACGGGACGGAGCATTGTAAGATAGCCGCGCGACAGGCGGCTCCGATGCACGAATGGGCCGCCGGAATCCGGCGGCCCATTCGCACTTCACGGAGAAAACCCGACGCGTCGTCGGGTCATGTCATGGGCGCAGCAGGACTCGAACCTGCGACCTCACGGATGTGAACCGTGCGCTCTAACCAACTGAGCTATGCGCCCGAACCAAGAGGGAGACGAGCGACGGGTTCCGGGAGAGCCCCCTCTCCCTTCGCCTGCCTCCTA
>DATHVO010000297.1:0-20082 GCA_035461265.1 Longimicrobiales bacterium | reverse complement strand
GGTCCGAGCAACTGACGGACGTCGTCCTGCACGAGCTCCATCCAGTCCGCGTCGGCCAGGTCGGACTTCGTGAGGGCGACCACACCCCGCTCCACGCCCAGCAGCTCCATGATGGCGAGGTGCTCACGGGTCTGGGGCATGACGCCCTCGTCGGCGGCCACGACCAGAAGCATCAGGTCGAAGCCGGTGGCTCCTGCGAGCATGTTGCGGACGAAGCCCTCGTGGCCCGGCACGTCCACGATGCCGAGCTCCGTCCCGTCGGGCAGGGGCAGGAGGGCGAATCCGAGGTCAATGGTGATGCCACGCCGCTTCTCCTCCGGCAGCCGGTCGGTGTCCACGCCGGTGAGCCGGCGGACGAGCGCCGTCTTCCCGTGGTCGATGTGCCCGGCAGTGCCGAGGATGAACCGCCGCATCAGCCGACGCTGAGGCTCGCGGCGAGGAAGTGGAGGGAGCGGAGGGGTGCGCCCTCGAGTAGGTGGTGCTCGAGGTAGCGTGAGAGCAGGCGCCAGTGGCCTTCACGGACGGTCACGTCATGGGCCTCGCCCCGGCAGAATGCGGCCAGGGCGGCGCGGGCGTGGGCGGGGATGCGGCGGCCCGGCAGCCCGGCGGCGCAGTCGTCGCAGCGCAGGCCACCGGCGGAGTAGTCGAAGGTGGCAGCCCGCCCGGCGTCGACGTCCGCGCCGCACGCGATGCAGGCGTCGAGTTCCGGCTGGAAGCCGAGGACCGTGACCAGGTGCCACACCGTTGCCAGGAGCCGGCACTCCACGGCCCGGGCGTCCGCCGCCATGAGGCCGTCCAGGCCGACCGACACCGCGTTGAAGAGACCCTCCTGCCCTTCCTCGCTCGCCGTGCGCATGACGAGCTCGGCGACGAGGGACGCGCCGCCGAAGCGAAGCAGGTCCTGCCCCAGGGCCTGCCGGCTGCGGCTGACATCGAAGGAGCCCAGCGTCTGCAGATCACGGTTCGGACGGATGTAGAGCGACGCGGGGCCCTCTGCAAAGGGCTCGAGGACTGCGTAGCGGCTGCGGGGACGGGATGCGCCCCTGGCGATGGCCGACTGAACGCCTGCCGTGCGCGTGAGCATCCGTACGATCCGGCTCGTCTCGCCGTACGGGAAGCACTGCAGCACGATGGCGTCCGTCACCACCAGCGACACGTCACCCCTCCCGGATCTGCGCGATGAGGCGGTGCCGCTCCTCCAGCAGGACCTCCCGCTGGGCCTCCGTTGCCGCCTCCATCCGTTCGTCCAGCTCGGCCACCCGGATCAGCAGGTGCCGGTCCGCCGGGATGGACCGGCGTGGGAACAGTGCGTACACGATCACACCCACGATACCGACGGCAGGGATGATGAGGAGCAGCCAGTTACGCGATGGCGCCGGCCGGGGCATGGGCAGCGCGCCCGTCCCGTCGTCGGCGAGCATCGACGTGGCCGACATCGACGGGATGCCCACCTGGATGACGTGGTCGAGCGTCGCCGCATCCGCCGGACGGAAGGGCGGGCCGATGTAGAGCTCGCCGTCGTAGCGCGCAGCAACGAAGTAGACGCCGGTCGTGTCCGCCGTCGCCGGCGCGATCAGATCGAACCCGCCGTCGGGGCCGCTGATGGCCTCCGCGACCGTGGCGCCTCCACCGCCGTCCACGCGGTGGAGCACCACGCGCTGGTCGGGGACGCCGGTATTGTCGGGGCCGATGACGCGGCCGCGTACGGGCAGATCCTGCGCGTGCACCGCGTCGGCGCCCAGCAGGCAGCCGGCCACAACGATGAGGATGGCCGGGACGAGTCGCTGTACGGAGTGGGTCATGGATTGAATCGTCCGAAATCTTCCGGGTTCATGCGGCGCAGGTACTCGCGAAGCTGCTCGGGTGACAGGCCCGCAGCCGGACCGGCGGGACGGTCCTCCTCCGGGCTCGCCGTGAAGTCGTGTTCCGAGCCGTCCGCGATCTCGATGGACGTCGTCTCGAGGAGGTCTTCCGTCGTGTAGATCGCCGCGGACATTCGCAGTGCGATGGCGATGGAGTCCGAAGGACGGGCGTCCACGCTGATGAGCTCGGCGTTGCGCTGGATGATCAGCTCGGCGAAGTACGTGTTGTCCACGACCTTCGTGATCATTACGCGCTGGAGCGAACCGCCCATGCCGAGGATGACGGAGGCGAAGAGGTCGTGCGTGAGCGGACGTGAGAATTTCATCCCGGCAAGTTCCATGGCAATGGCACTCGCCTCGCCGGGCCCGATCCAGATGGGCAGGACGCGCGCGCCGTCCTGCTCCTGGAGGATGACCACGGGAGTGTTCGAACTCCGGTCCAGTCCCAGACTCTGTACCTTGACCTCGATCATGCGACCTCCGCCCGCGTGGACCCTGCTGCCCGGTGGAGATACCCGGCCGTACCGGCGGCGTGCCCTGCGCCTCGCTTCCGGCCGCCCACTACGACGACACCGGCAGGTTCCATCGGCCCGAAAAGAGCGAAAGGTCGAGCCAGCGCGCCAGCTCGCCCTTCAGGATGGCAATGATCTCGTCGGAGGACGCAGCACGCATCGCGCGGCTCACCGCGTCCCGCGCATCCACCGCCGGCACGCTCCGGATGATCTTCTTCACCTCCGGCAGGGACGCGGGCGCAACGCTGATGGCATTGATCCCGAGGCCCAGGAGGAGGAACACGCCCAGCGGGTTGCTCGCCAGCTCGCCGCAAACGCTGACTTCGATGCCGGCGTCCCGCCCTGCCCGGGCCGTCCGCTCCAGCAGCCGGACGACGGCCGGGTGGAACGGGTTGTACAGCGGCGACAGGCGCGCGTTGCCACGATCGACGGCCAGGGTGTACTGCACCAGATCATTCGTTCCGATGGAGAAGAAGTCCACGTAGCGCGCCAGCTCCGCTGCCGTCAGCGCCGCCGCCGGCGTCTCGATCATGATGCCGACCTTGTAGCCGGCGTTGATCGCCACGCCCTCGTCTTCCAGGCGCTTGGCTTCCTCCTCGAGCATGTGGCGGGTGCGCCGGATCTCGGAGATCTCGCTCACCAGCGGCAGCATGATGCGGACATCGCCGTGGGCCGTGGCCCGGAGCAGCGCGCGCAGCTGCGGCCGGAACAGCTCCGGCGTGTCCAGGCACACACGGATGGCCCGCCAGCCCAGGAACGGGTTCTCCTCCTGGGGCATGTGCAGGAACAGCGGGAACTTGTCGCCGCCCAGGTCGAAGGTACGGATGTAGACGGCGTCGTCGGGGAAGGCGTCGAGCACCTCCCGGAAACAGAGGTACTGCTCCTCTTCCTCCGGCGGCGTGCTCCTGCCAACGACGAAGAACTCCGTGCGGTACAGCCCGATGCCCCGGGCGCCGTGGCTGCGGGCGATGGCCGCTTCGCTGGGAAGGTCGATGTTCGCGCGGAGCAGCACCGGCTGATGATCCGGCGTGATGGAGTCCAGGTGGGCCAGGAGGATGAGCTCCTGTTCCCATTCCCGCGTCCTGAAGTCGCGCTCCCGGTACAGCTCCTTCTCCTCGGCGGTGGGCTGCATGACGACGCGGCCCTCGCGGCCGTCCAGGATCAGCTCGTCCCCCGTCGTGACGACGGTGGACAGGTCGCCGAGTCCCACGACGGCGGGCAGCCCGAGGGAGCGTGCGAGGATGGCGGAGTGCGACGTGCGCGTGCCGGCGTCCGTGGCGATGCCCAGAATGCGGTCCCGGTCGAGCTGCACCGTGATGGTGGGCGTGAGGTCCCTGGCGAGCAGGATGACGGGGTGGTCGAGCCCGCCGACACTGACGTCCGGATCATCGAGGTCGAGGAGGTGCCTCAGGACACGGAGCTGGATGTCCATCAGGTCGTTGAGGCGGTCCATGATCATGGGATGGCCGGTGCGGGACCACTCGGACTGCAGCTCCAGCATCCTCAGCTCGAACGCCCTGGCGGCCGAGAGATGGTTCTCGCGGACGTACGCGATGGTGCCGTCCACGAGCTCGGGGTCGTCAAGCATCAGGATCTGCGGCTCGAAGATCTGCGCCTCGACGTGGCCGAGGCGCTGCACCGCGTCCTGCTGGATCTCGCGGATTCGTGCCTGCGCCGCCCGGCGCGCGTCATGGAACCGGTCCATCTCCCGCTGGATCTCGTCCGGCGTGATGACCGCGACGGCCGGGATGCGGGGCAGTTCCCAGCGCAGCACGAAAGCGCGGCCGATGACGATGCCGGGCGAAGCGGGTATGCCGTCGCGAATCCGTCCCATCACTCCTCGCCGAAACGGCGTGCGACCAGCGCCGCGAGGCTGTCCACCGCCTCCGTCGCATCGTCGCCGCTCGCCCGTATGGTGATTTCGCTGCCGTGTTCGGCCGCCAGCATCATGATCCCCATGATGCTCTTCCCGTTGACCTCCAGATCGTCCCTGGCGACGAGGACATGCGCCCTGAAGGTCGTGGCGAGCTTGACGAACTCCGCGGCCGGCCGGGCATGCAGGCCGTGCCGGTTTGCGATGACAACCGTCCGCTCGCAGTCGCAGGTGGAGCTCATTGACCCAGTCGCAAGAGGAAGCCGGCCACGGCGACGACGGCCAGCAGCACCATGACCGGAGGACGGGCTGCGGCGCCCAGCCGCCAGCCGGCCACCCCGCCCGCCACGCAAAGCATCAGTACCCAGTACGAGACGCGGCTGGCCGTCAGGCCGCCTGCCGCGGCCAGCGGGAGGACGAGGCCGAGCAGGAGTGCGGCGCCCCCCACCACGCCCTCGTGCCAGTTCCCCAGCGGCGCCCGCCTCAGCCGCTCACCCACCTGCAGCCCGTACTCCACACCGATCTGCAGACCCCACCAGCGCAGGCCGATGTGGCCGAGGTTGTAGATCACCAGGAATACCAGCACCGCCGTTGTGGCGGACATCGTGATGAGCAGCACCGCGATCCCCAGGAGCGCGCAGGCCGGCCGCCATCCCGCCCAGACGATACGGTCGCCAAGGGTGCCGAGCGATCCACGGAGCGCGTTCTTGAACCGCTCGATGAGCGCGGGGTCCTCCCCGTCCATCTCCATCCGCGCCACCGCCCCGAGGGCCACGCCCGCCAGGTACGGGTGGGCGTTGAACAGGGTGGCGTGACGCTGCACCGATTCCTGCAGGCGCTGGGGGTCGTCCCTGTGAATCCATCGCAGCACCGGCATCAGGGCGAAGGCGAAGCCCGACCCCTGGAGCGTCCTGTAGTTCCACGATCCCTGGATGGTGAACGAACGCAGGAACGTGCGTCGCACCACCGAGCGCGGCAGTCTGTTCACTCCGGCTCCGTCCTCACCGCAGGAACAGCAGCGCGGACCCGCCCAGCACGCCCGCCGCGAGGAGCATCGCCCCACGCCGGTTGTCCGCGAAAATGCGTGCGTTCCCGGCCAGGACGGTAACCGCCGCCACCGCCACGGCACCTGCCGCCACGACCGCGGGCAGATTCCACAGGGGCAGCGCCTGCCGGAGCAGGGGCACGCCGAACGCGAGCCCTGCCGACGTGACCAGGACGCCCCGTACGAGGTCGAGGATCATGGCGCCGACGTGGCGGCGCTCGATCATCCGGTCCATCCGCTTCGCGATCACGCCCCGCCCGGCCTGGACCAGCCACTCGTTGATGTAGCGTCCCGCCACCACGGTCGCGCCGGACAGGCTCTGCCACACGACGCCGTAGGCCAGCGTCAGCAGGAAGGCCGTCGCCGTGGGTGGCAGCCCGGACAGTCCGAGCGTGCCCACGGCGAGTACGGCGGCCGTGCCCGTTTCCGGGTATTTTGCGGCGCCGACGGGCATGATGCCCAGGGAGAGCGCCTCCAGCGTCGCGCCGACCAGGGCGCCTTCCAGCGGCTGCCCGACAATGGCGCCCGCGAGTGTACCGGCCACGAGGGGACGGGACAGCATCAGCTGGCCGAACGAGGTGGCGTCCAGCGCGACGACGGCGCCCAGCCCCACGAGGAGAAACCAGCTCACGACTGCGACCCTCCGGACAGCAGTTGTGCCAGGGGAACGCGACGACCGCCGGGCAGGTCGCGGGCGCTCACGTCTGCGCCCTGTCCCGCCAGTTCCCGCAGCACCTCCTCCTCGTGCTCCGAAAGGAAAACGTACGGCAGGACTTCGCGCCGGTCGGGCGCATGGTGGATGCCGCCGATGTTCACCTCCGTGCCCTGGAGGAGACCGTCCTGCCCCAGTCGCGCCATGGTGGCCACGTCCCGGGCCAGGAGGAACACGCGCTCCGGACTTTCCCGCCATTCGTCGAGGCGGGCGCGGGCGTCGGCGACGCTGGCGAACTCAGCCGCCGTGTCCGCCGGCAGGCCCAGGCAGTAGAGCTCCTGCTCCCATGCCGAGTCCGCCAGTTCGTCATTCACCACCACGATGCGGTCAGGATGGAGCTGTGCACCCCACGCCACCACGACCTGGCCGTGGATCAGGCGCTCATCAATTCGAAAGAGCACGATGCTCATTGTCGTCCAGGTGCGCCGGCGCGCAGCGGATGGCGGCGCGGCCCCTGGACAACAGGCGCGGCACCAGCTCGGTGAGGGGCAGGCCGCGATTCATCGCGAAGTCGATGAGCAGCGGCAGGTTCACGGCAGAAATGACTATGAGCTGCGGGTGTGACTGCAGGATCCGGCGCGCCACGAAGCCGCAGCTCCCGCTCTGCAGGTCGGTGAACAGGATGGCCTCGCCGTCCCCGACGGCGCCCAGCACGGCATCGGCAAGTGATTCCGGTGACATGCCCCGGTTCGTGATGGGCACGAGGGCGTCCGGTTCGCAACCCGTGATGCTGCGCACGGCATCGACCATGCCCTCCGGCATGCCACCGTGTCCGAGGAGGACACCACGTATTGGCGCCGTCTCACTCATAGTCCTCCTCCAGGTACGCACGCACCGGCTTCATCGAATCCATCAGGCGCTGGTTGAACAGGCGGGCGGAGTGGACGCCTGAGTACTTGAGGAGGTGGTTCATGGCCACCACCTCGGATACCACCGTTATGTTCTTGCCGGCGTTCAGCGGGATCACGACGCGGGGGAGGCGGACGCCGAGCATCTCGACCTCCTCCGTCTGCAGCCCCGTCCGGTCGTACTGCGTTCGGTCGTCCCAGTCCACCAGCTGGACGACGACTTCAATGCGCTTCTGCTGGCGAATGGAGCGGATCCCGAACAGGGCGCTGATGTCGACGATGCCGACGCCGCGGATCTCCATGTGGTGCTGCTGCAACTCGTGGCCGCGACCGATAAGGACGTCGATGCCGCGGCGTGTGATGTAGACCAGGTCATCCGCCACCAGCCGGTGGCCGCGCTCCACCAGGTCGAGGACGCACTCGCTCTTGCCGATCCCGCTCCGGCCCACGAACAGCAGACCCACGCCGTACACATCGGCGAGGGAGCCGTGCGTAGTCATGGACGGGGCGAACCGCTCCTCCAGGTACGGCTGGAGGCGGCGGTAGAACTCGGACGTCTTGTGCGACGACCGCAGGACGGGAACTCCGAACTCCGTCGCCAGGTCCAGCAGCGCCTGCGGCGCGTCCAGCGCCTTGGTGATGAAGAGCGCGGGGACCTGCAGCTCCAGGAACGCCCGGATGCTGGATGCCTGCGTCGCCTCGTCGAGGGAATGCAAGTACCGGATCTCGGTTTCGCCCAGGACCTGCAGGCGCCCGCGCAGGTAACGGTCGTGATATCCGGCGAGGACCAGACCCGGACTGGAGAGCGTCGGCGACTCGATCTCGCGCTGCAGCGCGGACTCCGGCGTCAGCAGCTCCAGGTCCAGGATCTGCTCCTTGCTGCGGAAGAGCTCCTCGACCGTGATGGTCTTCACGCGACCAGATCGCGCTGGCGGTCGGGAATGCCGCGTGAGCGGCGTGCGATCATGCGCTCCCGGCGCCGCTTCAACTGACGGTCCAGGCGGCCGAGGGCGACGTCGAGGGCACCGCGAAGGGTGGGACCTTCTCCTTTTCCGATGATGGGAGGGCCGCCGGCGACAACAACGCGTGCTTCGACGCGTCGCACGGTGTTCTCGACATCGAACACCAGGTGTGCCGCCGTGAGTCGACGATCAATGCGCTCCAGGCGAGCAAGTCGCCGTGTTGCCTGGTTCCGGAGCGAGTCCGGAACCGTGCAGTGCCGGGCGTTGATCGTAATGTCCATCCGCTCCTCCTCTTGATGGTGCGAAACGGGAAGCGTCACGCCCGGGCGACGACGCGCTCGAGATGCGCTTCCGTGTTGACGGCGCTGCGCTCCCAGGTGAACCGCTCCGCGAATGTGCGGGCGGCCTCCCCCATCCGGTCGCGCAGGGCCGGGTCCTGCAACAGCTCGCGCAGGCGGGCCGCGAGGGCAGCAACGTCGCCGTGCGGCACGAGGAAGCCGGTCTCGCCGTGGCGGACCGAGTCCCGCAGGCCGGGCGAGTCGCTGGCCACGGTGGCGGTGCCGCACGCGGCCGCCTCCATGTTGCTGATACCCCAGCCTTCGTTGGGTGACGCGAGCACGTGTACCCAGCTCCTGCGGAACAGCTCGCGCTTCCTCTCCTCCGTCACGAAACCGGCGAACTCGATCCGGTCCGCAACGCCGAGGTCTGTGGCCAGCCCCTCCAGCTCGCCCCGGGCCGGGCCCTGGCCGGCGACGACGAGCCGCACACCGACGCCGTCCTCGCGCAGCCGGGCGACGGCGCGGATGGCGAGGTCGACCCTCTTGTACCGGCGCAGCCGGCCGAGGTACAGGACGGTCGGTTCCGGGTACTGTGCGACGGCGGGGTCCGGCGCATGGAATGCCAGGTCCACGCCGTTCTCGATTACGGTGATGCGATGGCGGTCGAAGCCGCGCCTGACGAGGTCGTCCGCAGTGCTCTCCGAAACCGCCTGGACCGGCAGCCTCCGATAGAAGGCGGGCACCGTGCGTTCCATGAGCCACGTCGCCGTCGCCACCGGGACACTCGCCTCCTGAAAGGCGGTGCGGCCGAAGAGGTGATGCACGAGCAGGACCACGGGGGCACGCACCCAGAGGGGTGTGTAAACGGGCACCTTGTTCAGGTCCTCGATGACCACGTCGAAGCCCCGTCCGGTCAGGCGGCGCCGGTAGTATGCCGGCGCCCTCAGAGGAAATGTATGCCGCCCGCCCGCCCGATGCACGTCCATTCCATCCAGGAGTGCGCGTTGCGGCGCCCCCGGCCACGAGGAGACGAGCACGGTGACATCGTGGCCGCGGCCGGCCAGACGCCCGAAGATCTCGTGGAGGTGGATCTCCGCCCCTCCGCCAAGGGGGTTCTGACGGTCCTGCCAGTTGACGACCAGCAGCTTCAGGGGCCGCCTCCGGTTTGACTGGCGTGTTCGCCGGCGGTGTTGCGCATGAGGGCGTCGAGGACGCCGTTCACGAACCGCGGGCTTTCGGCCGTGCTGTACTTCTCCGCCAGCAGCAGCGCTTCCTGAATGGCGACGCGGGGAGGGATCGCCAGATACACCATCTCGGTTGCCGCGAGTCGGAGAATGCTGCGGTCGATGATCGAGAGGCGCTCGAGGCGCCAGTTCAGCAGGGCCTCCTCGAGGGACCGGTCCGTCTGCTCCAGGTACAGGTCCACGGCGCTCAGCAGCGTCTCGAGGTACTCCCTCGCCTCGTCACCCACCCGCCGATCGGCGAGGAACTCCCGCAGCACTTCCGGCAGACCATCGCGTCTGCGCCGCATTTCCCACGCGTACAGCACCTGGACGGCCCAGCCCCGGGCCCGGGATCGCTTACGGCTCACCGGCCGCCTCCAGACTCGCCACCAGGTCCAGCATCTCCAGCACGGCCAGGGCGGTTTCCCAGCCCTTGTTCCCGGCCCTGCCGCCCGCCCGGGCCAGTGCCTGCTCCATGGTGTCTGTGGTGAGGACGCCGAAACCCACTGGCACGTCCAGCCGGGCGGAGACGGACTCGAGGCCCGTCGCCGCCGCCCCTGCCACGAAGTCGAAGTGCGGTGTATCCCCGCGGACCACGCAGCCGAGGGCTACGACGGCGGAGCACCGACGGGTCCTGACGAGGCGCTGGGCGCCCAGGGGCAGCTCCCAGGCGCCGGGGACCCACGCGACCTCGATGTCGGCCTCCCGGACGCCGTGTTCGAGGAGACATGCCCTGGCGCCGTCCAGGAGACGGCAGGTGACGAAGTCGTTGAATCGGCTCACGACGATGCCGACGCGCCCGCCCGGCGCCCGCGGCTCGCCGCCGTACGTGATCATGAGTGATGCACCTCCCCGCCCATGGCCCGTACGGGTTCTGTCGCCGGATCGGGTTCCTCGCCTGCGGATGCAGAGCCCTCCGGCGCCGGCGACCGCGCGCTGCCCAGCATGTGTCCGAGCTTGGAGCGCTTCGTGTCCAGGTAGCTGCTGTTGAAGGTGCCGGGCGTGATCTGGAGCGGCTCCCGTCCCGTTATGGCGAGGCCGTACCCTTCCAGGCCCACCACCTTGCGCGGGTTGTTCGTGAGGAGGCGGATGGAGCTCAGCCCCAGGTCGAGGAGGATCTGGGCACCGATGCCGTAGTCCCGCAGGTCCGGCTTGAAGCCCAGGGATTCGTTGGCCTGGACCGTGTCCTGCCCCGCGTCCTGGAGGGCGTATGCCCGGATCTTGTTGGCCAGACCGATGCCCCGACCCTCCTGGCGCAGGTAGATGACGGCGCCGGCGCCGGCCTCCTCGATGCGGCGCATGGCCGCGTGGAGCTGTTCCCCGCAGTCGCAGCGCTGGGAGTGGAAGATGTCGCCGGTGAGGCATTCGGAGTGCATGCGCACCAGGACGTTGCGCATCCCCTCGATGTCACCCTTGACCAGGGCGACGTGCTCACGCTGGTCGACCTGATTCTCGAAGGCAATGACGCGGAACTCGCCGTACGGCGTGGGCAGCCGCGCCTCGGCAATGCGCTGCACCAGGCGTTCATGCTTGAGCCGGTAAGCGACGATCTGCGCGACCGTGATGAAGCGGAGACCGTGGGTCGCGGCGAACTGCTCGAGCTCCGGTCGCCGCGCCATGCTGCCGTCGTCGTTCAGGATCTCGCAGATCACGCCTGCCGACGGGAGACCGGCGAGACGGGCCAGGTCCACCGACGCCTCCGTCTGGCCGACGCGACGCAGGACGCCGCCGGCCACTGCACGCAGCGGAAAGACGTGGCCAGGCCGGCGGAGGTCCGTCGGCGTGGTATCGGGATCGACGAGGAGCTCGATGGTGCGGGCGCGGTCGTGGGCGCTGATTCCCGTGGTGACGCCGAACCGGGGGTGCGCATCCACCGACACGGTGAATGCCGTTCCCATGAAGTCCTGGTTGCGCTTCGTCATGGGAGCGAGGTCCAGGGCTTCCGCCCGGTCCTCCGTCAGCGCCACGCAGATGAGGCCGCGGCCATGGGTCGCCATGAAGTTGACGAGGTCGGGCGTGATGCGCGATGCCGCGCACACGAGGTCGCCCTCGTTCTCCCGGTCCTCGTCGTCCGCGACGATGACGATCTTCCCGTCGCGGATGTCCCGGATCGCGTCCTCGACGCGATCGAACACGGAACCGAGCCGCCTGTTCGCGTTGTTGCGCATCAGCCCGCCTCGCCCTCACGCTGCTTCAGGTAGTGGACCACGAACCGGCCCAGCATGTCGCCCTCCAGATTGACTTCCGAGCCTTCCCGGAGTCGGCCCATGTTCGTGTGGTCCCAGGTGTACGGTATCAGCGCCACCTGCGCGGTGTCCGGCGCGGGCAGCGCATTCACCGTCAGGCTTACCCCGTCGATGGCTATCGACCCGTGCAGGACGGTCACCTCCGCGACGACCGGAGGGAGAGCGACATCCACCAGCACGTGCTCTCCCGTCCGTACGACGGCGAGGACCGTGCCCACGCCGTCGACGTGGCCCTGCACCAGGTGGCCGCCCAGGCGCTCGCCCAGTGCGAGGGCGAGCTCGAGATTGACCCTGCGGCCGGGGTCGAAGCCGCCCATCGTCGTCCGGGACAGCGTCGTACCGATGGCCTCCATGCCGAACCTGTCGCCTTCCCGCCACACGACCGTCTGGCACACGCCGTCGACGGCAATGGAGTCGCCCGGTCCGGAATCCGCCAGGAACCCGGGGTCGGCCTCGATCTCGAACCGGCGGGCGTCCTCGAGTACGTCTACCCGCCGGACGGTGCCCTGTGCCGCGACAATGCCCGTGAACATCAGGTATGCTCCACCGGCCACGCTGCCGGATCAAGAGTCAGCAGTACATCGGCGCCGAATCGCTCGACGTCCGCGAACGTCCAGGCCGTGGACGCCGCGACGGTGCCGAAGGCCCGCACGCCGTCGCCGACGAAGGACGGCGCCATGAAGATGTAGAGCCGGTCCACGAGGCCGGCGGCCAGCAGGCCCGTACCGAGGACGGCTCCGCCCTCCGCCAGGACGGCGTTCATGCCGTCGCCTGCCAGGTCGCGGAGGAGGGCGGCGAGATCGATGCCGGTTCCAGTGGCGCTCCGGGGGACGGGGAGCAGGCGGGCGCCCGCGGCCTCCAGGCGCGCCATGCGGTCGGGGGCCGCGTCGTCGGCGCACGCGACGATGAGTGGCGCCTCGCCGGCGGTGCGGACGAGGTTCGACTCCGGCGACAGACTGGCGTCGCTGTCCGCGACGACACGGGCGGGCTGCCGGCGGACGTCCACCCCACGCACCGTGAGGAGCGGATCGTCCACCCGTGCAGTCCCGATGCCCACGAGGACCGCGTCGTGCGAGGCTCGGAGCCGGTGCGTCTCCATGTTGGCCTCGGGTCCGGTGATGGCCGTCCTCGATCCGGCTGCGGCCGCGATGCAGCCATCAAGGGAGAGAGCGAGCTTCAGCGCCAGGAACGGCGCGCCGCGCTCGTGCACCCGGTAGAACGGCGCGTTGAGGGTCCGGGCGCGATCCGCCTCGACGTCGGTGACGACGGCGATCCCTGCCTCGCGGAGACGTTTGGCGCCGCCTCCCGCCTTGACGCTTGGGTCCGGCCCGCCGATGACCACCGTGGCGACGCCCGCCGCGATGATGGCGTCCACGCACGGTGGCGTCTTGCCATGGTGCGCACACGGCTCGAGAGTGACGTAGAGTGTCGCGCCGCGGGCTGCGTCGCCCGCGGCTTCCAGCGCCGCCACTTCGGCGTGGGGGCCGCCGAACAGGGCGTGGAAACCCTCACCCACGACGATGCCGTCACGGACGAGCACGGCCCCGACCATGGGGTTGGGATGCGTACCGACCCGGCCCCTGCGCGCCAGCTCCAGAGCGCGCCTCATGTGAAGGGCGTGGGCCGAAGTCTCCACGTCAGATGGCCAGTCGGGCGGCCACGCCGCCGAACAGCCCTCCCCTCTCGAGCTTCGCACCGCCGGCCGCATCGCCGCCGGCCTGCCAGCCGAGCTCCGCAGACAGGTTCAGGATCATGTAGGTGAGCGACCCGCTGCCGAAGACGGACGTCCGGCTCTGTGCCAGCCCCTCCTCCCTCAGCTCCCGGGTCGCACTGCCGTCCCGGATGCGGACGGTGGCATCGCTGCGGTAGCGATCGTGACCCACGCCGCCCGTGATGCCCACACCCAGGATGCGCTTCCCGGCAACGGCCCGGAGCGAGGTCATGGACTGGCCGTCCAGTCCGATGAATGCATCCGTGCGGGTGACGTCGCGGTCCCCCCTGGAGAGCGCGCCCATGGACCGGTACAGTGCGGACACGCTTACGCCAGGCGCCGTGAAGGACTCCCGCAGCAGACCCACGCGCACACCCGCGGCCCAGGTGAAGGGCCCGCTGTCAGGAAAGTCGGACCCGCCGGGGAGCGGCACGACGCCGAGACTGCCCAGCAGGTCCACGGACCCGAAGCCGCCCACCGTGGGCGCCAGCCGGACCCCGTGGAAGAGCCCCACGCTGCCGTCGAGCGAAACCGACGCCGCCGTGAAGCCGAAGTCGCCGCTGCTCCCGACCCTGTCCACGGGTGGAGCGTTCGCCCGGGCCGCGGTGATCCGCAGGCCCAGACCGACGCGGGGCGTGGACCCGAGGCGCATGCCCAGCGTGCTCGCCGTCCCCGGCACGGGGTTGCCGCCTGCCGCGGCGATGCCGACCCGCGCCTGCATTATGGCGGCCGCGTCGGCCACGCCGGCGCAGTACGGCGCAACACCACCCTGCACGACGCTGCACTGCTCCCGGAGGGACTGTGCGCGGGCGTCCGGCGGCACCACCAGCGCCGCCAGGCACAGGCCGGCAGTCGCAGCCGCCCGGCTTGCGGGAACCCGGGCAATTCGGATCACTGCAGCTCCACCGAACGGCCCCCGGCCTGGAGGGAGCCGGCCACCCAGGCGGTTTCGCCGGCATCCTGCAGGGACCGCAGCACCGCGTCTGTCTGTGCCGGCGGCACGACGAGGAGCATGCCGACGCCCATGTTGAACGTGAGGAACATCTCCCTGTCAGTCACGTCGCCATGTTCCTGCACGGCAGCGAACTCCCGGGGCACGGACCAGGATGCCCGGTCCACCACGGCCCCGATGTCGTCAGGCAGCACGCGCACCAGGTTCTCCGGGATGCCGCCGCCGGTGATGTGGGCGAGGGCGGAGACGGAGCCGGCCTCGATGAGCGGCAGCACGGAAGACGCGTAGCTGCGATGCGGGCGGAGCAGGATGTCGGCGACGCTCTCGTCCGCGCCCGGATACGGGTCCGTCACGGCGAGGCCGAGACGATCAAAGAGCAGGCGACGGAGGAGGGAGTACCCGTTGGTGTGGAAGCCGGACGAAGCGAGGGCGATGATGTCGTCGCCGGCGTGCACGCGGTGCGCCCCCGGTCGCGCATCCTCGTCCACCATTCCGACGATGAAGCCGGCGAGGTCGTACTCACCCGCGGCATAGAAGTCGGGCATCTCGGCGGTCTCGCCGCCGAGGAGCACGCAGTCGTTCGCCCGGCAGCCCCGGGCGAGGCCCGCCACCACGTCCTCCACGACGTGCTGCTGCAGCCGGCCCATCCCGATGTAGTCCATGAAGAACAGCGGCCGCGCGCCCTCCACCAGGATGTCGTTCACGCAGTGATTCACCAGGTCCAGGCCCACCGTGTCGTGGCGGTCCGCCATGATGGCGACCTTGAGCTTGGTACCGACGCCGTCGGCGCTGGACACCATGACCGGCTTCGCGTAGCCGGCGGGGACCCGGAACAGCCCACCGAAGCCGCCGGCCCTCGACACGACGCCGGCGTTCCGCGTGGACTCGACCAGCCCGGCGATCCGGTCCTTCGTCCTGGCCGCGACCTCCCGGTCCACGCCTGCCTCGCCATACGTGAGGCCGCCCGCCGCGCCCTCAGACATGGGCTTCCTCCGCGAGGATCGGCTGCTCGAAGGCCGTCAGCTCCCGGAACCGGCACACGCGGTCGTGGACCTCCCGGGCGGTGAGGTCGCGGAAACGGTCCAGCCCGAAACGCTCCACTGCGAAGGAGCCCATGGCCGAACCATACACCATCGCCCGCCGGAGATGCTCCGGCTCCGTGGACCCCGCACGGGCGAGGTAGCCGAGGAAGCCGCCGGCGAAGGCGTCCCCCGCCCCGGTGGGGTCGAACACTTCTTCCAGGGGGTAGCCGGGGGTGAAGAAGGCGAACTCCCGCGTGAACAGGACGGCGCCGTGCTCGCCCTTCTTGATGACGACCATGTCCGGACCGCGGGCCTGGATCCAGCGGGCGGCCCGCAGGAGATTGTGGTCGCCCGACAGCTCGCGCGCCTCGCTGTCGTTCACCATGAGGAGGTCCACCTTCGTCAGCAGGCGCAGGAGGTCGTCGCGGCGGCCGTCGATCCAGAAATTCATGGTATCGCAGGCGACGAAGCGCGGGGCATGGACCTGCTCCAGCACGTCGCACTGGAGGACGGGGTCGATGTTGCCGAGGAAGATCCACTCCGCATCCCTGAACGCGTCGGGGATCTTCGGCTGGAAGTCCGCGAACACGCCGAGGCGGGTCTCCAGCGTCTCGCGACTGTTCAGGTCATAGCTGTATGAACCCGACCAGCGGAAGCTCTCCCCTTCGCGCCGGTCCAGACCGGACAGGTCCACGCCGCGGTCCTCCAGGAAGGCCAGGTCGGCCACCGGGAAGTCCGAGCCAACGACGCCGACGAGCTGCACGCCGCAGTACAGCGACGCCGCCGCACTGAAGAAGGTGGCGGACCCGCCCAGCGCGTCGTGCACGCTGCCGAACGGCGTCTCGATGCTGTCCAGGGCGACACTGCCCACGACCAGAAGACTCATCCCGGCTCCTCCCTCTGCATCCGCTCGGGCGCCCTCAGGCCCAGCAGCTCCAGTCCGTTGCGCAATGTGATCTGCACGGCCCGCACGAGACACAACCGCGCGCGCCGCAGGCCCTCGTCCGGCACGAGTACCGCCAGCGCCGGATTCCGGTTGGGATTGCCCGCGTGGTACCACGAGTTCACCATGCCCGCCATCCCCTCCAGATAGTCGCACACCATGTGCGGCGCCCGGGCCTCGGCGGCACGGGCCACGACTTCGGGATAGCGCACGAGCTCCTTCACCAGGTCGTGCTCCAGTGCATCGACCAGCGGCGTCACGTCCGTGTCCGGCCCAACATCCCTCGGCTCGACGCCGGCGCGCCGGAAGATGCTGCACATCCGCGCATGGGCATACTGGACCTTGTACACGGGGTTTTTCTCCGAGTGGTCCAGCGCGAGATCCAGGTCGAACAGCATCTGGGTGTCGCCACGGCGCATCAGAAAGAAGTAGCGCGCCACGTCGGGGCCAGTCTCCGCCACAAGGTCGCGGAGCGTGACGATGTCGCCGGCGCGCTTGCTGAGTTTGACCTCCTGCCCGCCCCGGACGATCCGGACCATCTGGACGATCTCGACGTCGAGAAAGTCCGGCATCCCCAGAGCGCGCAGCACCGCCTGCATCCGCGGCACGTAGCCGTGGTGGTCGGCGCCCCACACGTCGATGACGTGCTGGAATCCCCGCCTGGCCTTGTCCCGGTGGTACGCGATGTCGGGGAGGAAATACGTGTAGCTGCCATCGCCCTTCACGAGCACGCGGTCCTTGTCATCGCCGAAGGACGAGGTCCGGAGCCAGAGCGCACCTTCGGACTCGTAGGTGAGGCCCGCCCGGTCCAGCTCCTCCAGGGTCTCCTGCAGACGGTTCGTCTCGTAGAGCGCAGTCTCGGAGAAGTACGAATCGAAATGGACGCCGAAATCGCGGAGGTCGCGGTCCTGCTCCTCGCGCAGGAGCGTGATTGCACGCTGCCGGAGGACGCGCAGCCGTTCGGCCCGCTCCATCCGCCGCAGTTCGCCGCCCATGTCGGACTCCACGCCGGCGGCGAGCTCCTTCACGTAGTCGCCGTGATAGCCGCCCTCGGGGACGGGCGTGGGCGTGCCGTTGAGCTCGAGCCAGCGGGCCTCCAGCGACTCCGCAAGGCGATCGATCTGGACGCCTGCGTCATTGACGTAGAACTCACGTTCGACGTCGTGCCCCGTGTGACTCAGGAGGGAGGCGATGCCGTCACCGAGTGCGGCACCGCGGCCGTGTGCAACGTGGAGCGGGCCCGTCGGGTTGGCGGAGACGAACTCCACCTGGACGCGACGGCCACGCCCGGCTTCGGACCGCCCCCACGCGCGGTCCGCCTGGAGGATCTCGAGGATGCGCGCCTGGACTCGTCCCGCGGTCAGTCGGAAATTGATGAATCCGGGCCCGGCGACCTCTGCGGACTTCACACCGGCTTCGGCGAGGTCGATCCGCGCGACGATGGACTCGGCGATCTGCCGCGGCGGCTGCTTCAGCCGCCCGCCCAGCAGGAGCGCCAGGTTGGTGGCGTAGTCGCCGTGATCGGGGTTGCGCGGCCGCTCGAGTTGCACGGCGACGCCGCCGCCGGCGCCGAGATCAGCCGCGATGCGCTCGAGTTGCGCGATGAGTGCGTCGGTCCCCATCAGCTGCCGGCAGCCGGCGTGGAGCCGCCGCCCTCGCTGCTGCCGGCGGTCTTGCTGGGGGCGGGCGCTGCGGGTTTCGCAGCGTCGGCCGGCGCGGTACCGCCGCCCTCGGCAGCCGCCGCCTTCCGGTAGGAGTCGCTGCGGTAGTCCGTGATGTAGAAGCCGGATCCCTTGAAGAGGAGCCCGCCCCCGGCCGACAGGAGGCGTTCCGCCGGTGCACCGCACTGCGGGCATTCCCGCAGCGGCGCCTCGCTCATCCGCTGGATCTGCTCGAACTCGTGGCCGGCCGCGCAGCGGTATTCGTAAGTTGGCATTCCACAATGGTCTTGAGTGAACCGCTAATGTTACTCGATCGGAGGAGAGATCGCCACTAAGCGGACGCAGCCCTGAACTCGCCCCATTCGGCGCGCAGCGCGTCGCTGATCTCGCCGAGGGTCGCCAGGCAACGTACGGCCTCCACGAGGGCGGGCATCAGGTTGTCGCGGCCGCGTGCGGCGGCCCGGACGCCCTCGATGGAGGCCGCGGCCGCGGCGGCGTCCCGTCGGGCCCGCAACTCCGCCAGGCGCCGCGTCTGCTGCGCTTCCAGCTCGGCGTACGCGGGTCGCCGCACGGCCCGCGCCGGCTCCTCCGTGCGATACCGGTTCACGCCCACCACGCCGATCTCATCCGTCTCGATGCCGCGCTGGTGGGCGTAGGCAGCGCGATGTATTTCGTCCTGGAAGAAGGGTATCGCCATGGCGGCGCCGCCCATCTCGTCCACGCGCCGGATGAGGGCGAGGGCCTCCTCCTCCAGGCGGTCCGTGAGCGCCTCGACGTAGTGGCTGCCCCCGAGGGGATCGACGGTATCGGCAATGCCCGACTCCGTGGCGAGCACCTGCTGGGTCCGGAGTGCCAGGCGCGCGGATTCCTCGGACGGCAGGGCCAGCGCCTCGTCGTACGCATTGGTGTGCAGGGACTGGTTACCGCCCAGCACGGCGGCCAGGGCCTGGACCGTCACCCGGACGACGTTGTTCATGGGTTGCTGGGCCGTGAGCGTCACGCCGCCAGTCTGCGTGTGGAAGCGCAGGCGGCACGCCTCGTCCGATGCGCCGAAACGCTCGCGCATGAGCCGCGCCCACAGCCGCCGGGCAGTCCGGAACTTGGCCGTCTCCTCGAAGAGGTGGTTGTGTGCGGCGAAGAAGAATGAGAGGCGCGGGGCGAACCTCTCCACGTCGAGACCGGCACGGCGGGCCCGTGCCACGTACTCGAGGGCATTCGCGAACGTGAAGGCCACTTCCTGCACCGCCGTGGAGCCCGCTTCCCGGATGTGGTAGCCGCTGATGGAGATGGGGTTCCAGCGGGGGAGCGCGTCGGCACAGAACGCGAACGTGTCCGTGATGAGACGCAGGCTGGGCTCCACAGGGAAGATGTACGTTCCCCGTGCGATGTACTCCTTGAGGATGTCGTTCTGGATGGTCCCGGCGAGGCGTTCCCGCGTCACGCCCCGTTCGTCCGCCAGCGCAACGTAGAACGCGAGGAGGATCGCGGCCGTCGCGTTGATGGTCATGGATACGGAGACGTCCTCGAGGGGAATCCCGTCGAAGAGCGTGCGCATGTCGTCGAGGGATGAGATCGCGACGCCCACCCTGCCCACCTCGCCCGCCGCGATTGCGGCGTCGGCGTCGAACCCCATCTGCGTGGGGAGGTCGAAGGCGACGCTGAGGCCCGTCTGCCCGTGCTCCAGCAGGTACCGGTACCGTCGGTTCGTTTCCTCCGCCGTACCGAAGCCCGCGTACTGGCGCATGGTCCACAGGCGGCCGCGGTACATCGTGGGGTAGATGCCGCGCGTGAAGGGGAACTCGCCCGCGTAGTCGCTGCCGGAACGTACGGACGACGGTTGAGCGTCGTACAGCCGCTCGACCTCGATGCCGCTGGCGGTCTCGAAGCGGGCCCTGCGTTCCGGCTGCCGCTCGAGGAAGGGCCGGACCGTCTCCTGTTCCCAGCGCTCCCGTTCGGTCATCACGCCTCCATCACGCGGCTTCGAACTCCACGAGGATGGCCCCCTTCTCCACCGCCTGGCCGGGCGTCACCAGCACACGGGCCACCACGCCCTCGCCGTCGGCGCGGAGCTCGTTCTCCATCTTCATCGCCTCCATCACCACGACGCCCTGGCCCGGCTGCAGGTGGTCGCCCTCGGCGACCTCCACCCGTACGATGAGTCCGGGCATGGGTGCCCGGACGGGTTTCGGACCCGTGCTGGCTGCGCTCCTGCCCGTCATTGCGCGTATGGCC
>DATHVO010000296.1:0-9140 GCA_035461265.1 Longimicrobiales bacterium | reverse complement strand
CAGCGTCTCGACGTGCTCGTACGAACCATACTCGGCCCGCGCGGCCTGCACCGCATCCCGCAGGTTGCTCTTCGACTGGAACAGCATGCGGTACGCTCGCCGCAGTGCGATCCGCTCCTCGTGCGAGAAGCCGCGCCGCTGCAGACCCACGCTGTTCAGGCCGAACAGCCGAAGTGGATTGCCCGACGCCTTCACGAAGGGCGGCACATCCTTGCGCACGGCCGACTGGCCGCCGACGAACGCGTGCGCGCCGACATGCACGAACTGATGGATCGGCGTCATGCCTCCCACGATGGCCCAGTCGCCGATCTCGCAGTGCCCGCCCATGTTCACGGCGTTCGCGATGACGACGTGGTGGCCGAGCACACAGTCGTGGGCCACATGGGCGTAGGCCATGAGCAGACAGTCGGCCCCGATCTCCGTGCGGCCCCGGGCCGTTGTCCCGCGGTTGAGCGTGGCGCACTCCCGTACCACCGTCCGGTCCCCGATGACCAGCAGGGCCGACTCGCCGTCGTACTTCAGGTCCTGCGGGTCCCCGCCCAGGACGGCGCCAGGATGGATCCTGCAGTCCGCGCCGACGTGCGTGTCCCGCTCGATGACGACGTGCGGGCCGATGCGCGTATGGGCGCCGAGACGGACATTCGGGCCGATGATCGCATACGCGCCGACTTCGACCCCGTCCCCCAGCTCGGCGCCGGGATCGACGACGGCCGTCGGGTGAATGCGCGACGCGACGGTGGTATTGGCTGGCATCCGGGCCTCCGCTACCGGTCCACGATCCGGGCCATCATCTCGGCCTCCGCCACTACCTGGCCATCGACGAACCCCACGCCCTTCATCCGGCAGGTGTGGCGTCGGAACTGCAGCATCTCGAGCTCGAAGCGCACCTGGTCGCCGGGTGTTACCGGACGCCGCCACTTCACGTTGTCCATCGTCATGAAGTAGACGACCTTGTCCTCGACGTTGTCGATGGCATCCATCATCAGGAGCCCGCCCACCTGGGCCATGGCCTCGATGAGCAGCACGCCGGGCATGATGGGGTGGCCGGGGTAGTGGCCCTGGAAGAACGGCTCGTTGATGGTGACGTTCTTGATCCCGACGATCCGCTTGCCGTGCTCGAAGTCGATGATGCGGTCCACCAGCAGCATCGGATAGCGGTGCGGCAGGTGCTGCATGATCTTGTTGATGTCCACGATGGGGGCACGGTCGCCGGTGCGGGCGGCGGACTGCGCCATGGCGCGGGCGAGCTCCACGTTGCCCGCATGACTCGGGCGCGTGGCGATCACCTGTGCCTTCAGGCGCCGCCCCAGCAGGGCGAGGTCGCCTATGACGTCCCCCGCCTTGTGCCGCACGAACTCGTCCGGCCAGCGCAGCTCTCCCGAGGCGACGCCCGCCTCGTCCAGGATGATCGCGTTGTCGAACGACACGCCCTTCACCAGGCCGCGTGCCTGGAGCGCCTCGGCGTCGCGCAGGAACCCGAAGGTGCGCGCCGGGGCCACCTCGGCGGCGAACTCGTCCGGCGTAACCTCATACGCACCGAACTGCCGGCGGATCAGCGGGTGGTCGAACTCTATCGTGGCGGCGATGCGGTAGCCGTCGTCGGGCACCGCGACGTACGTCGCGCCACCGGGTCCGGTGGCCCGGACCGTCTCCTTCAGCTCCAGCACGGCGGCAGGCCGGTCCTGCGTGCGGATTCCGGCCCGGCGCAGCACGTCCAGATAGGGTGAGAAGCTGCCGTCGCCGATGGGTACTTCGGGCCCGTTGATCTCGATGGTGAGGTTGTCCATGCCGCACGCGTAGACCGCGGCGAGCACGTGCTCAACGGTCGCCACACGTGCACCGCCCTCGGCAAGGGTCGTGTTGCGGTCCGTCGCCGCGACGCTGTCCAGGGTGGCGCGGACCTCCGGCGTGCCGGCGAGGTCCGTGCGGCGGAACCGGACGCCCGTCCCGGGCTCGGCGGGCAGGAACCGGAGGTGTACCGTCTCCCCCGAATGCAGGCCGACGCCCTGGAACGCGGCTTCCTCGTGGATCGTCTGCTGGTCGTTGCTCATGGCTCCGGGGATTCGTGGCCCAGGACGGCGCGCTCCAGCGCGCGCAGCCGCTTCATCACCTCCGGCAGGCGGAACAGCCCCGCCTGTGCACGCAGCGCCTCCCTGTGCGGGCGCGCCGGATAGCCGCTCACCGTGGCACCCGCCGGGACGTTGCCGAACACGCCGGCCTGGGCTGCTACCGTCGCCCCGTCCCCGATCGTGATGTGCCCCGGAATCCCCGCCTGGCCCCCCAGCGTGACGAAGCGCCCAAGGCGGGTACTGCCGGACACGCCTACCTGGGATACCACGATGCAGTGCTCGCCCATGCGGACATTGTGGCCGATCTGCACTAGGTTGTCGATCTTGCAGCCGTCCCCGATCACCGTGTCGCCGATGGACCCACGGTCGATGGTGGTGTTGGCACCGATCTCCACGTCGCTTCCGATGACGCACCGCCCCACATGCGGAATCTTCACGTGGCCGGCCCGGCTGCTGCTGTATCCGAACCCGTCCACGCCGATGCGGGCACCGGAGTGCAGGATCGTGCGGTCGCCGAGGATCGCCCGGTCGTACACCGTCACGTGGGGGTGAAGGTATGCCCGCGCGCCGATCCGGCAATGGCGACCCACCACGACGTGGGCGGCGAGGATCGCGCCTGCGCCGATTGCCGTGCCGTCGCCGACCACCGCATGTGCACCGATGGCGACGCCTTCGCCGAGTTCGACGCCGTCACCCACCACCGCGGCGGGATGGACGCCCGCTGGCGGCGGCTCGGGCGGGTACAGCAGGGGGAGCAGCACGGCGAGGGCTGCATGGGGATCCGCTACGATGATCCGCGGGAGCCCCTCGGGGAGACGGCCCGCCAGCTCCGTCCTGGCGAGGACCACGGCTGCGCCGGTGGCCGCGGCTTCGTGCAGGTAGTGAGGTGAGCCGAGGAAGCTCAGGTCGGAGGGCCCGGCACGGTCGAGGGGTGCGGCACCGGTCACATCCGGGTCCGCACCCCCCTCCAGTCTGCCGTCAACGGCCCGTGCGAGCTGCGAGGCTTTCAAGCCGTTTCACGCGGCCGGGGTCCGCTACCGCGAGGCGGCCGGGGCGGATCTGAGCCGTTCGATCACCTTCGTGGTCAGGTCCAGCGCTGGGTCGGCAGAGACAATGGCTTCAGACGCGACATCGAACACCAGCGCGAAGCCCTCCGCCAGGCGCACCTCGCCGATCACGGCCTCCACCCGCTGCATGATGGGCTCCATGAGCTCCTGCTGCCGTCGTCCCGCCTCTGCCTGCAGGGCCTGCGCGCGCTGCTCGAAGCCCTGCTGCTTCTCCATGATCTCCTGCTCCCGGCGCTGCTTCGCGTCGGCGGACATGACCAGCGACCGCTGCTGGTAGTCCGTCATCATCGTACGGAGCGAGTCATCCATGGCCTGCAGCTGCTGCTGCCAGGCCTGCATCTCCCGCTCGATCGTGGCGCGGGCCTCCTGCGCCCCCGGCGCCTCCTGGATGACGCGCCGAGTGTCGATGTAGCCAACCCGCGTCGGCGCCTGGGCGGCCAGCGGCGCCGCGACGACGAGGAGTCCGGCCACGGCCATTACGGATGCTATCAGGTTTCGCATTTCGGTCCTTCTCTGGTTCACTGAGCTCCTGCGAGCTCCGGTTAGAAACCCTGGCCGAACTTGAAGTGGAGCTGCCAGCCCGGTCTGTCCTTGTCGAACCCGTACGCGTAGTCGAGCCCAAGCGGCCCGAACGGCGTGACGAGCATGAGTCCGACGCCGGCGCCACGCATGAGCCGGGTCGGGTTCATCTCGGACGGCGCGCGCCACACGTTGCCCGCGTCATAGAACGCGCCGAGCGAGATGTTGTCCGTGAACCGGACGGCATACTCGGCGGACAGCCGCATGTAGGCGTCGCCGAATCGGTTCTCGAGGGGGACGCCTGCTGCACCCCTGGGGATGTACCCCCGCGGCGTGATCGTCGTTTCCTCGTACCCGCGGAGCGGGCGGCCGAACTGCACGCCACCCATCCAGAACCGGTCGAACGGGAACCGGCTCGCGTCACCGAAAAGCGCCCCGGCTTCCATGTTCAGCCCCAGCGTGAACCGGATGGGCCGCGCGCCGGGTGTCCCGCCGCCGAGGCTGCCCACGGGCACATACCACGCGCCGCCGAGGGTGTACTTCTGGAACTCGCCGGAACCGCCCAGCGGTCCGCCGCTGAAGCTCGCCTCCAGCTCCAGACGCGTACCCACGGTCGGGAAGACCGGGTGGTCGAGGGACATGCGCGTAAGTCCGAAGCTAACCGTGCTCTGTACCCCGGGAGGCAGCGCGAACAGTGACGTGGACTCATCCTCGTCGAACTGCTCATACGTGGTCCGCGACAGGGAGTAACCCACCGTGAAGCGGCTGAAACGGTCCCGCGGCAGCGGGATGCCGACCCGCGTGGCGGCGCCGGTCCGCCGGCGCTGGCCTTCCCGGAACGTGAAGAAGCGGTCGCGCGAGCTGAACAGCGAGAGCGAGCCACTCAGCCAGGAGTCGCCGATCGCCGGGTCGCTGTAGCTCGCCTCGAAGTTGTTCGAATAGCGGCCGAACTCCCAGCGCAGGCTGCCGGACTTCGCCCGTCCGAACAGGTTCGGCTGGTCGTACCCCAGGAAGCCCATCAGACCAAGGGAACCACCCAGCGATGTGCCGAAGTTGATGGAGCCCGTCTGCTTCTCCCGCACGTCGAACGTGATGTCCACGTCGCCCGACTCCGTCGGCTCGATCTGCGGCATCGGCAGCGGCGTCTCGAAGAAACCCGTCGCGGAGACACGGCGGTAGCTGGCGATGAGCAGCTCCTCGCTGTACACGTCGCCCGGCAGCACCATCAGCTGGTTCCTGATGACCGACTCGTGGGTGTACGTGTTCCCGGTGATGGCTACTCTGCGGATGGACGCGGGCTGGCCCTCCTCAATGTCCCAGACCGCTCGTACACGCGGCGTCGTGTCTCCCTCCGCCGGTGGCAGCCGCTCGATGACCGGCGTGACCCGCGCGTAGAGATAGCCCTGGTTCGTGTAGAGCCGCTGCACGTCCGACGTCGCAGCCTGGAAAGCCACCGCGTCGAACACGTCGCCGATCTGCGTGCCGCGGTCGCGGCTGCCGCCGATCCCGAAGCTGCCCAGGAGACCGCTCCGCCGCTCCTCGAAATAGCGTCGCAGGTCATCGGACGCAAAACGGCTGGAGCCCTGGACGTCGAACTCGGCCAGGCGGTACTGTGGCCCCTCCTCCACCTCGATGATGAGGCGGCCCTTCCCGGTGACGGGATCGACTTCCAGGGAATCGCCGACGACGGCGAAGTCGAGGAAGCCGCGGCTGGCGTAGAAGTCAGGCAGGGCGCCACGGAGGTCGTCCGTGAGACGGTCCTCGTTGTAGGTGCCGGTGCGGAACCAGAGGAAGCCCTCGGCCTTGGTGCCGAGTACGCCGCGGAGGCGGTCGTTGCTGAACCGCTCGTTGCCGGCGAATTCGACGTCGGCGATGGCCACGCGATGCCCCTCGTCCACCTCGAAGACGAGCCGGTACGATTCGGGCCGGTCGGGCAGCGGCTCCAGCCGGTGGCTGATCCGCCGCACCTGGAAGCCGCGCTGCGCGAGGAGCTGGCGTGTCATGGCCTCGGCCTCCGCCACGCGGCGCGGCGAGTACGGCTGCCCGGACCGCAGACCGGCCGTGTCCCGGATGGTGGATGCGCGGATGTTCTCCAACCCGATGAAGTCGATCTGCGCCACCAGCGGCTGCTCCTCCACGACGAAGCGGAGAACGACAGGTCCGTCGGGTGCGGTGGGATCGGCGTCCACGAACACCTGCACGTCGCGGAACTGTCCCAGCGAGACGAGACGGCGCATGGCCCGGTCGATGTCAGCCGCCGTGACGGAATCGCCGGACTGTATGCCGATCTGCGACAGGAGGACGGCGGGCGATACGCGCTGGCCGCCCTCGACCTGCACGCTGCCCACCACCACCCGCCCCGTGCCCGGCGCGACCGGCGCGGCCGGGGTGTCCTGGGCGTGGCCGGGAGATGGCACGCCTGCAAGGAGAAGGGCCGCCGCGATGGCGACGGCCCGCCAGTAATTCATGATGCGCTGCACAGGCCTTCGTTCAGGTCTTGGTTGACATCACCCGGAAGTCGAGGGCCTCGCCGTCCGGCGACACGTCCACCTCGATCTCCTCGCCCGCCGGGAACTCACGCGAAAGAATCCGTTCGGAGAGCGGGTCCTCGATGAAGCGCTGGATCGCCCGCCGGAGCGGCCGTGCGCCGAACTTCTCGTCGTATCCGCGCTCGACCAGGAAGGCGAGGGCTGCATCCGTGAGGCGAAGCTTGAGGCTCTCCTCGGCGAGGCGGTCGTACACTTCCTTCAGCATGATGTGCACGATCTGCGAGATCTGCTCCCGGTTCAGCGGGTGGAACACGATGACATCATCAACGCGGTTCAGGAACTCGGGGTTGAACGCGCGCTCGATCTCGTCCTTCACCCGGCCCCGCATGGAGTCGTAGGCAGTCGCCTCGTCCTGCTGGTGGAAGCCGAGTGCGCCGCCCTTCGTAATCCCCCGGGCGCCCAGGTTCGACGTCATGATGATGACGGTGTTCTTGAAGTCGATGACGCGCCCGTAGTTGTCCGTCAGCCGGCCTTCGTCGAGGACCTGCAGCAGGATGTTGAACACGTCCGGGTGCGCCTTCTCGATCTCGTCGAGGAGCACGACGGAATACGGCCGGCGGCGGATCGCCTTGGTCAGCGTGCCGGAGTCCTCGTAGCCGACGTATCCTGGAGGTGCGCCGATGAGGCGGGACACCGAGAACTTCTCCATGTACTCGCTCATGTCCACACGGATGAGGGCGTCCCGGTCGGAGAAGAGGAACTCCGCGAGCGCCCGGGCCAGCTCCGTCTTCCCGACCCCCGTGGGTCCGCTGAAGATGAAGCTGCCGATGGGACGGTTCGGATCCTTGAGCCCGGCACGGCTGCGCCGTATGGCACGGCTGATGGCCCGGATCGCCTCGTCCTGGCCGATCACCCGCTCGTGGAGCTCGTCCTCCATGTGGACGAGGCGCTCTGACTCGGCCTCCTTGAGGCGGGCGACGGGAATGCCGGTCCAGCGGCTGACGATGAAGCCGACGGCCTCCTCGTCGATGACCGGACGATGGCTCTTCCGTTCCTGCTCCCACTCCTCCTGCTTGCGGCGGATTTCGCCCTGCAGTTCGCGCTCCCTGTCACGGAGCTCCGCTGCCTTCTCGAAGTCCTGGTCCCTGATGGCGCCGTCCTTGGCGCCGGCCAGCTCCTCCAGTTTCTCCTGCAGATCGGCCACTTCCGGCGGCGGCACCTGCCGCGCCAGGCGCGCCCGCGCGCCGGCCTCGTCGATGACGTCGATGGCCTTGTCGGGCAGGAAGCGATCCGTGATGTAGCGTTCGGAGAGGCGCGCCGCCGAAGCGAGCGTCTCGTCCGGGATCACGATCTTGTGGTGGTCCTCGTAGTGCTTGCGGATACCCTTCAGGATCTCGATCGCCTCCTCCACAGTGGGCGGATCGATGATGATCGGCTGAAACCGCCGCTCGAGGGCCCCGTCCTTCTCGATGTACTTGCGGTACTCGTTGAGCGTGGACGCGCCGACGCACTGCAGCTCGCCGCGTGCAAGGGCCGGCTTCAGCATGTTCGAGGCGTCGATGGCGCCCTCGGCGGCGCCCGCCCCCACGAGCGTGTGCAGCTCGTCGATGAACAGGATCACGTTCTTGTTCTGCGCGATCTCGTTCATTATGGCCTTGAGCCGCTCCTCGAACTGGCCGCGATACTTGGTGCCTGCGATCACGGCCGCCATGTCCAGGGCGAGCACGCGGTTGTCGCGCAGGCTCTCCGGGCAGTTCCCGCTCGCTATGAGCTGCGCCAGGCCCTCCACGATGGCCGTCTTGCCCACGCCGGGCTCGCCGATGAGGACCGGGTTGTTCTTCTTCCGGCGGGACAGTACCTCCATGACCCGCTCGATCTCCTGCGTCCGGCCGATGGTCGGGTCGAGCTTGTCCTCCCGCGCCAGCTCCGTCAGGTCCCGGCAGAAGTGGTCCAGCGCCGGCGTCTTCGATTTCTTCTCGCCCTTCGGGGCGGCGCCGCTTCCCGCGCCGGAGCTCGAACCCGAGCCAGGCTGCGACGGGCCGACATCGCTCCCCAGCAGCTTCAGGGTTTCGGCGCGCGCGTCCTCGAGGGTCACGCCGAGTCCGTTGAGGACCTGCGCCGCGATGCCTTTCTCCTCCCTGAGCAGGCCGAGCAGCAGGTGCTCCGTGCCCACGTACGAGTGGTTAAGTTCCCGGGCCTCCGCCATGGCGTACTCGAGGACCTTCTTCGCACGTGAGGTATACGGCAGCTCGCCCAGCGCGATGGTAGCCTTCCCCTTCCTTACCGAGTCCTCGATGCGCTCGTGGATCTGCTCCAGGTCCACGTTGAGGTTCATCAGCACCGCGGCCGCCACGCCCTCCCCCTCCCGGATCAGGCCGAGGAGGATGTGCTCCGTACCCACGTAGTCGTGCTGCAGGCGGATCGCCTCCTCGCGGGCCATCGCGAGGACCTTCCGGACACGGTCGGTGAAATTGTAGTTCATGAAAAACCTCGTCGCCCGAGACTGTTGCCTTCAGCGCGTCTCATTCGTCGTTCGCCGCATCCGCGGCGTCGGCGGCCACGTTTCCTTCGCCGGCCAGCACGCGCCGGACGTATGTCGCTCGGTGGAGATCGCCCTCCGCGTCCCGCAGCGGCCGGCCGGCGGCCTGCTCCAGGTGCGCGTCCTGCGCGTATATCATGACCTTGTTGAGCGTGTATACACGGAGCCCGGAGAGAAGGTTCATGCTCACTCCCAGCCTCACTCCGCTCAGCAGATTCATGACTTCATCGAACGACAGCGACCTTGCGTACCGCAGCAGACCGTAGGCCCTCCAGATCTTGTCCTCGATCACGGTGGGCGCGTCCCGCATCAGAATGTCCCGCGCGCCCATCTCGTACTGGATCACCCTGCCCACGATCTTCTGCAGGTGCTCGATCAGGTCCTCTTCACTCTTGCCCAGCGTGGTCTGGTTCGAGATCTGGAAGAAGTTACCCACCACTTCCGACCCCTCGCCGTA
>DATHVO010000295.1:0-6438 GCA_035461265.1 Longimicrobiales bacterium | reverse complement strand
GTCCCCGTCCACGGCTGCAATGACACAGGCCTGGGCGCGCAGCGCCGATGACGCGAGGCGCGCCAGCCGGGCGAACACCTCACGGGTGTCCGCGTCCAGCAGCAGCGCGCGCGCGTGTGCGGCGGTCAGAAGGGTGCGGCTCGCAGGCCCCTGGCGTGTGCTCAGCATCGAGTCTCAACCGCACGAGTGTGCAACGGGCAATGTCCCGAGCGAAGCCCGGCGTGGGAGAGACGCGGGGCAAGGCAGGCTTCCAGTCTTGCTCCATGGAGACGCCTTGTCAACGATCAGCGTAACATCGCGACGGCGGTCACTGGGCGGTGCTCAGATCTCGATGAGAATATGCGGCAATGGGTTGCGCGGGTACGGGCGCCTCCGGCGGCGTCAGCGCGGAGGGGCGGAGCGTGCGCCGCCGCCGGCCAGGACGCTGCCGGCGATCGCCGCGCCGGCGTCCATGCCCTGGGCGCCCAGGAGGAGCACGAGGTCGCGTCGGCCCGCGCCGCCAACGGCGGAGGCGACGGCGTCCTCCAGTCGGTCGTGGTGGCTGTACGGCACGCCGGCGCCGTCCAGCACGCGGAGGAAGGCGTCCCGCTCGGCGGGGTCCACCGCATTCCGTTCGTCGGCGGAATCCACCGCGGAGGTGACCGCGAGCTCGTCCATGGGGACACGCCGGGACCAGATGACCAGCGCCTCGGCATCCCTCTCGTTGATCGTGGGGCCTCGCTGGCCGCGGATGGCGAACACGACGCGGAGGTGCTGATGCGGGACCCGCGCCGCCACTTCGAAGACGCCGGTGATGCTGTCGGGGTGCCCGACGGTGTCATCGATGATGACCGGGCCGTCGCGGTGGATGACCTGCAGCCGGCGCGGCGCCGGCTCGAAGCGTTCCATGGCGGCGCGCACCGACTCCGGGTCCGCGCCCAGGCAGAGCCCGGCGACGGCGGCGAGTGTCGCATTCGTGATGTTGGGCCGGCCCACCGCACGGAGCGTGATGGGCATGGTGATCGGAGGCAGGGGCGGGGCGGGCCCGCGGGGGAGCGGCCTGCGCAGGCCCAGCGTGATGCGGGTCCCGTCGAGGCGGATGGGCTCACGCCGCACCGTCACGGCTGCGGCGCCGCCGCCACAGCCGACGCGCGGGCCGGGGTGGAGCCGTGCGAACTGCGCCACGGCGCGGTCGCCCGCGGCATAGACCAGCGGCGCGTCCTCCTCGAGGTGCTGCAGGAAGCGCCGCTTCGCACCGGCGTACGCGCGGAAGGAGCCGTGGTATTCGAGGTGTTCGAGCATGGTCAGGTTGGTGAACACGCCGAGGTCGTACATGAGCCCGTGAACCCGCCCCTGCGACAGGGCGTGGCTCGTGACCTCCATGGCCACGACGTCCGTCCCGGCGTGCACCATGTCCGCGAGGGCGCGCTGGAGCTCGAGGGCGCCGGGGGTGGTGTTCGGCGTGGTGTCCCGTGAGCCGGCATAGCGAATGCCGAGGGAGCCGACGGTGCCGGCGGGTATGCCGGCCTCCCGGAGGATGCCCTCGAGCATGAGGAGCACGGACGTCTTGCCGACGGTGCCGGTGATGCCGACGAGGCGTAGCCCGTCCGCAGGCCGGCCGACGGCCTCGGCGGCGAGGACGGCGAGGGCGGTGCGGGCGTCCTCCACCCGGACCACGGGTACGGGCACATCGACGGGCGCGTCGGCCACCACGGCAATCGCGCCCCGGGCCACGGCGTCGGCGGCGTGCGTGCGCCCGTCCACATCCTCTCCCCGTACCGCGACGAAGACGTCGCCGGCGGCGATGCTGCGGGAATCGCTCTCCACGGCGCGGACCACGAGCTGGCCTGCGCCGTCGGGAATCCGCGATCCCGGGATGCCGCGGAGAAGGTCGGCGAGTCTCATCGTGTGCACCTCGACGCTGAATGGACGGAGTGCACCGATGGAAGAACCGTTCCCTCAGTCGCGGGCGCGGACCCGGTCGCCGTCGGCGAGTGCGTCGGGCGGGAAGAGGACGACGGTGTCACCGGCCTCGATCCCGGCGAGGACCTGGGCACGCGTGCCGCTCCGCTCCCCGACCCGTACCTCTCGCAGGCGTGCCCGCCCGCCATCGACGGTGAAGAGGGACCATCCCGTTCCGGTCCGGAAAAGGGCCGCCGTCGGCACGGCCAGGATGTCGGTACCGGACCATACGCTGATCGCGGCATCGACGCGGTAGCCATCGCCCAGCTCGGCGGGGCGCTCGCCGAGGTCGAGGATGACGTTGACGCGCTGCTCCTCGACACCCAGCGCGGATATGCGGGTGAAGGCGGACGGCTCGAGGGTGCGGACCGTGGCGGCGAGGGGTGGGCCGCCCCAGTTGCGGAGCGTGGCGCGCATGCCCGGCTGGACGCGTACCGCGTCCATCGTCAGCACATCCACGACGACCTCGAGTGCGCCGGGGTCGCCGATCTCCACGAGGGGTGTGCCTGCAGCCACGACGCGGGCACTTCGTTCCGGCACGCGCAGCAGGAGGCCGTCGGCCGGGGCGCGCACGGCGACGGCGGAGCCGGTGGCGGTGCCGGTGCGCGCGGCGAGGAGGGCGGCACGCGCCGCCTCGACGTCGGCGGCCGCCGCGCGCATGGCCTGGTCCGCGCTGCGGAGCTCATCCTCCCGCAGCCGCGTGGCCAGCACGTACTGCTCGAGCTGCTCGGCTGCCAGGGCGCCCTGCTCCACGAGCTCGCGCCGCCGCTCCACCTCGCGGCGCGCCTGCGCGAGGGCTGCCACGACCTGGTCCCGCGCCGCGCTCGCGGCCGCGCGGCGCGCTTCCGCCGACGTGAGCGCCGCACGCAGTGCCGACTCGGTGGGTGCGTCCAGGGGCATGGGCTGGATGCGGGCGACGACGTCGCCTCGCTGCACGACCGCGCCCTCGCGGGCATCGATCCGCTCGACCTGGCCGGCCACCGGCGCGGTCACCACGTAGCGGTCCACGGCGCGGGTCCGGCCATCCTCCTCCACGAGGACCTCCAGTTCGGCGCGTTCGGCGACGGCCGTCTCCACGTCGAGGCGCGACGGCCGCAGCGCGAAGACGACGAGAAGCAGGAGGGCGATGGCGGTGCCGGCGATGATGGTGCGGCGGCGCGTCCAGGGCCATTCCATGTTCACTCCCGGGTCTTCAGTACGGCGATGAGGTCGGCGCGGTCGAGCCGGCGCCGGACCAGCAGTCCCGCCACCGCGGCGACGACGACGATCAGTGCCGCGGCAGTGAGGAAGGTAGTCGGCCGCAGCACGAGGGGCATGCGGTACATCTCGGTATCATAGGCCCGGATGATGACGGCCGACATGACGGCGCCGAGGAAGGCGCCGATGGGCAGGCCGAGGAGCGTGATGATGCCCTGCTCCCCCAGCAGCATCGCGGCAACCTCGGCCCGGGTGAACCCGAGTACGCGCAGGCTGGCCAGCTCGCGGCCCCGCTCCGACAGTGCGATGCGCGCGCCGTTGTAGATCACGCCCACGGCGAGGATGCCCGCGAGTGTGACGAGGATGGTCATCGTGATGGCGAGGCTCTCTGCCATCTGGTCCTCGAAGGCGCGGACCATGGCGGACTTCGACACCGTCCCGGCCACCGCGGGGCGCTCCCTCAGCGCCGCGTACACGGACGCCTCCTCGCCGCGCCGGATGCGGAGCCAGGCGCCGGAGACCTGCGGCAGCTCGCCCAGCAGCCGGCCGAGCTCTGCCGCCTCCATGTACGCGTTCACCCCGATCATCTCGTCCACCAGCGCCGCCACGGTGGCGTGGCGCACCGCGCCGCCCCTGTCCATCAGCTCGATGCGGAGTACGTCGCCCGGAGCCACGCCGAGGTTCAGGGCGAGGCGGCGACTCAGGACGATTCCGCCGGCCGGCAGCGGATACGTCCGGCCCTCCCCGTCCGTCATGGGCCGGAGCCGGCTGCCGTGCTCGAGGCCCGTCACCGCGACGAGGCGGGTGCGATGGCCGCTGGTCAGGCGGACGGGCACCATGCGGTAGGCCTCGGCCTCGACGATGCCCGGCACACGCAGCAGCTCCCGGACGGCACGCGGGTCCGCCGGCCGGGTGAAGCTCGTGGATGCATCCTCCCGCTGGATGGTGCGGAACTGGACGTCCACCATGCCGTACACCGAGTCCAGCAGCACCATCCCGATGAGGAGGATGGCGATGGAGAACGCGACGCCGAGGGCCGAGACGAAGGCCCGCGCCGGCCGGCGCTCGACATTGCGAAGGACCATGCGCTGGGCGGGAGAGAGCAGGTGGTGCAGCCCCCACCTCTCCACGATGAGGGGCCGGAATTCGGCCGGCGCCTCGGCCCGCATGGCCTCGGCGGGCTGGAGGCGGGCCGCTCGGCGCACGGCGGACCACGCCCCGGCGAGTGCCGCGGCGGCGCTCACGGCGATGGCGGTCGCGGCGGGGACCCAGCCCGGCCGGTACTCCAGCACGGGGAAACGGAAGTACCGGGCATAGAGGTCAGTGTAGGCGGAACCGAGCCACATCCCCGCGCCGATCCCCAGGACCGTGCCCAGGGCGACTGCAGTGCCGGCGAGCCTGAGGTAGTGCAGGCCGATGTCGGCGTCCGAGTACCCGAACGCCTTCAGCGTCCCGATCTGGTCGCGCTCCAGGGACGTCAGGCGGAGGAGCACGATGTTCAGGAGGAAAGCCGCGATGCCCAGGAAGACGAAGGGGATCACTGCAGCGGTGGCGCGGTTCTGGGCGATCTCGTCGTCCAGCAGGCGCGCCGAGATCTGGTCCCGCCGCCCGTGCGAGCCCAGGCCGCCGTACGCATCCAGCACGCCGTCGATGCCGGCGAGGACCCGGCGCTCGGAAGCGCCCGGCGCAAGGCGCACCGCGACGTCGTTGAACGCGCCGGCCATGTCCTCCGCGGCCTCCAGGGCCTCCCGACCCAGCCACAGCACGCCGAACAGCCGCTCGTCGGACAGGAACCCGCTGGCGGGGTCCACCTCGTACACGAACTCCGGGGATATGGCGATCCCGGCGATGTGCAGGGTGCGCAGCCGGCCGTTCACTACTGCGCGGAGCGTGTCGCCTGCCGACAGCCCGTTGGCCTTCGCGAACTGCTCGCTCAGGAGAACCTCGTCGTGGGCGTCCGGCGCGATCCAGCGGCCCTCCCGGACGTGCAGGCGGTTCAGGCCGGGCTGGCCGGTTTCCGGGACGGAGACGATGCGGCCGGTGGCGGGCAGGTCGAGACCCGGCACCTGGAGTACGACCAGGCTGGTGATGCGCGTCTCCACCGCCGCCACGCCGGGCACCGCCTCGAGGCGCCGCGCCACCCCCTCCGGGGCCCGGTCCAGCGTCGCGAAGACATCGGCGAAGCGGTACTCCCGGTAGTAGTCCTCCCTCGCCAGCTCCAGCGACCGGAGTGTGCCCTGGAGCGTGATGACGCTGAGGATACCCGCCGCGACGATGGCCGCGATGGACAGCATCTGCCCCCGCAGGCGCCACGTATCCCGGAGCAGCTTGCGGTCGAGCATCCTCATGCCGGCCACGCCCCTACCATGAGAGCTCGCTCGTGGCGGCGCGCCGCTCGTTGTCCCACGCCTCCACGATGTGGCCGCTGGAGAGGCGGATCACACGGTCGGCCATGGCGCCGATGGCGACGTTGTGCGTGATGATGATGACGGTCGTGCCCAGCTCCTCGTTCACGCGCGCCACCGCATCGAGGACGAGCTTGCCCGTTTCGTAGTCCAGGGCGCCGGTGGGCTCGTCGCAGAGCAGCACGTCCGGCCGCTTCGCGATGGCCCGTGCGATGGCGACACGCTGCTGCTCTCCTCCCGAGAGCTGGGACGGGAAGTGGTCCATCCGGTCGGGCAGCCCGGTCCGCCGCAGCGCCTCCGCCGGCTCCATGGGCGACGTCGCGATCTCCGTCACCAGCGCGACGTTCTCCCGGGCCGTAAGGGACGGGATGAGGTTGTAGAACTGGAACACGAAACCCACGCGCTCGCGGCGGTACCGGGTCCGGGCCCGCTCGTCCGCCGTGCTCAGGTCCACACCGCGGAACAGCACCGTGCCGCCGGTGGGCACGTCCAGCCCGCCGAGGATGTTCAGCAGCGTGGACTTCCCGCTGCCGGACGCACCCAGCATGACCATGAGCTGCCCGGCAGGCACGTCCAGGTCGATGGAGCGGAGTGCGTGCACCTGGACCTCGCCCGTGACGTAGATCTTGTGCACGTCCCGCGTCCGGAAGACGCACTCCTCGTCCGTCAGACCGGGCAGGATCGGGTCTACATCGTTCAGGTCATCGCTCACGCACACCCCGCCGCTGTTGCCGTTCAGGAGGGTAGGTGGCGCCAGGGTGCCCCGCCAGTACGGATGTGCGCGCACGCAATTTCACACGACTCGCGACTTCCACCGTCCGCGGCGAAAGATGACGGCGCTGGCGAGGGCGATGGTGGAGTACGCCACCGTGACGGCGAGGTACGCGCCGTCGGG
>DATHVO010000294.1:0-3258 GCA_035461265.1 Longimicrobiales bacterium | reverse complement strand
CCTCGAGCGCCTTCACGACGATCCGATCCGCCAGTGGCTGGATCGGTGTGGAAGCGGCAGTCGCCATGCTATGTCCTCCGTGGTTCAAAGTGTTTCCGCCTCACCGACAGGCCGGTCTGTTAGCACTCCAGTGCCCTGAGTGCTAATACGGCTGGAATCTAGTCTGGCGCGGAGTCCTGTCAAGGGAGCGTCCGCCGGCGTGGCGCCAGGCAGGCGGGGTGCCAGCGGGACGCGCCGGAATGGCAGGTCCGGCCTGTCGCCAGGGCAGGCCGGAGCGGGCCCGCCGCTGTGGCCGAAGCCTGTGGGGAACTAGCGTGGGCGGCCGGGTCGGGCGCGCCTGCGCTGGCGGGCCTCGCGCTCGATCACGGCGTAATAGGCGAGGTTGAGTCCGACGAGGGTGATGAAGGGCTCGACCCGACCGATGGTGGTGCAGTGGGGCGCCAGGAGCGGTGCGAGGCCGCCGGTGGCGACGACGAGGGCGTCTGGTTTCTGCCACTCGACCTTGATCCGGCGGACGATTCCATCGATGGCATCGACTGCGCCAAAGAAGATGCCCGCCTGCATGGAGGTGTCGGTGCGTCGTCCGATGACGTGGGTGGCGGGCTGTATGTCGACTCTGGGGAGGCGTGCTGTTCTACGAACGAGCATCTCGGCGCCGGCGCGCACGCCGGGGGCGATGACGCCGCCGATGAATGCGCCGTCGCTGGTGATGCAGTCGAAGGTAGTGGCGGTTCCCAGGTCGACGACGATGGTGTCGGTACGGAAGAGGCTGGCGGCCGCGAGTGTGTTGAGGATCCGGTCGGCGCCGACGGCGAGGGGCTCGTCGACGTCGAGGCGGACTGGGAGGGGCGTGGCTGCGTCGATGACGAGGGTTCGTGCCCCGATGTGGCGGTCGCACATCTCAGTGGCCACGGCCGTCATTGGAGGCACTACGGAGCCGATGACTGCGGCCCTGATGGCATCGGCCTCGAAGCCGGACTCACGGATGAGCGCCCGGACGAGAAGGCCGAACTCGTCGGCGGTTCGTTCGGGGTGGGTGGCCATGCGCCAGTGATCGAGGAGCTCCCTGTCCTCGAACAGCCCCATGACGATGTCCGTGTTGCCGATGTCGAAAACGAGGATCATCAGAGTGCCGGTCTAGGGCCGCGTGATGCGCATGGAGAGGTCCAGGGCCGGGGCCGAGTGGGTAAGGGCGCCCACGCTGATGAAGTCCACACCCGTCGCGGCGACGGCACCGACGCGTTCCAGGTTCATGTTGCCGGAAGCCTCGAGGAGGGGCCGGCGTCGCAGCTTGCGCACGCGCTTGACGATGGACGCCATGGTGGGGATGTCCAGGTTGTCGAGGAGGATGCGTTCGACGCCGGCGGCGAGGGCGGCCTCGAGATCCTCCGGGGAATGGACTTCCACGGTCACGGACAGGTTGCGCGTGTTCTGGTCGCGGATCCGGGTGACGGCCTCGGCAATGCCGCCTGCGATGGCGGCGTGGTTCTCCTTGATGAGGATCATGTCGTAGAGGCCGGCACGGTGGTTCTCGCCGCCGCCCGTGCGCACGGCGGCCTTCTCCAGAGCACGCCATCCCGGGGTCGTCTTGCGGGTGTCGAGGATGCGTGCGCCGGTGCCTTCCACTGCCTGGACGAAGCGGCGGGTCAGGGTGGCGACGCCGGAGAGGCGCTGGAGGAAGTTGAGGGCGACGCGTTCGCCGGTGAGGATGGCGCGTCCCGGGCCCGTGAAGCGGATGACCCTGTCCCCGTCGCGGACCGCCTCGCCGTCCCCGTGTACGACGTCCACATCCACGCGGGGGTCGAGGCGCAGGAATACGGCGGCGGCCAGGGCGACGCCGGCGATGACGCCTTCGGCCTTCGCGCCGATGACGCCGGTGACGCGGGTCCGGGCGGGGACGGTCCAGCGGGTCGTCCAGTCCCCTGCCCCGCGGTCCTCCTCGAGGGCGAGATCGATGAGGTGGAGCGCGGCGTCGTCCACGGCGAGAATGGCCGGGACACGCTGGGATACGGTCTCGAGAGTGTCTTTCACCGGCTCAGTACCTCCGCATAGTACGCTTCGTACTGCGAGACGACGTGTTCGGCGCTGTAGCGTTCGGCGCCCCGCCGGGCGGCGGCGCTGAAGGTCTGCCAGGCGTCCCGGTCGGTGAGGAGGCGGAGGGCGGCATCGGACATGGCGTCGACGTCGCCGATGGCCGCAAGGTAACCGGAGACGCCGTCGTCCACCACCTCGGGTATGCCGCCGGTGCGCGTGGCTATCACCGGCACGCCGCAGGACATGGCCTCGAGCGCCACGAGCCCGAAGGCCTCGTTCTCGCTGGGCAGCAGGAACACGTCGGAGCAGGCGAGCAGCTCGGCCACGGAGTTCTGCTTCCCGAGGAAGAGCACGCTGTCCGCCACACCCTCGGATTCCGCCAGTTCCTGGGCCCGTACCCGCTCGGGGCCGTCGCCTACCAGGAGGAGCCGCGCCGGCACCGCCCGGGCGATCCGTGCGAAGATCCTCACCACGTCGTCCACCCGCTTGACCGTGCGGAAGTTGGAGATGTGCGTGATGATATGCTCGCCGGGACGGGCGAGCTTGGACCGGTGACACGGGTAGGCGTCGCGGCTGTAGCGTTGGAGATCGACGAAGTTGGGGATGACCCTGATGTCGTCCAGCGGGATGTCGAAGTGGCGGTGTGTCTCCTGGCGCAGGAACTTGGAAACGGCCGTGAGGCCGTCGGACTTCCGGATGGAGAACTGGGTCAGGCTGCGGAAGGACGGGTCCTGTCCCACCAGGGTGATGTCGGTGCCGTGAAGGGTCGTCACGATCCGGAAACGTTCCCGGGCGAGCATCTCGCGGGCGATCCAGGCCGACGTCGCGTGGGGAACCGCGTAGTGGGCATGGACGAGGTCGAGGTCGTGTTGCTCCACGACGTTCTGGATCGCCACGCTGAGGGCGAGGTTATAGGGCGGATGTTCGAAGAGCGGATAGTTGGGGACCTCCACCTCGTGGTAGAAGATCCGCTCGACGAAGTACGGGAGGCGGAAGGGCTGCGCATACGTGATGAAGTGAACCTCGTGGCCCCGTGCCGCGAGTTCGATGCCCAGCTCCGTGGCCACTACGCCTGACCCGCCGTAGACGGGATAGCAGCTGATGCCGATCTTCACGACCTGGCCTCCATCCACACACGCGCGATTTCGTCCACGACCTGCTCCATGGGCTGCTCCCCGTCGATCAGACGGGTGTCGGGCGGCAGCTGGTTGCGCAGCCACGTGC
>DATHVO010000293.1:0-61747 GCA_035461265.1 Longimicrobiales bacterium | reverse complement strand
GAGGCCGCGTTCCCGGAACGACCGTTCCATGAACGCGCGGGCACGGTACCCGCCCGGAGTCCCCGTCGCCCGTCCCTCCATGCTGTCGTGGGCGAGGACCGACAGGTCCCGCATGAGTGCGGCGGAATCGATGGCCGCGGTTGCGGCCGCGACCGGCACGTCGGCCACCCCAGCCGGCGCCGCGGCGGCCCAGGGCGCGCAGGCGATCATGGCCGAAAGGGCAAATGGAAGCACGAACCGCCTCATGCCGGTCTGCCGGCGACGGATGGATGCATGGTCATCGTGGCTTCAGTGACCGGCAGCGCCGGCATCGCCGTCCCGCCGGTCCGGGGCGCCCAGCCGCTCGCCGGTCTGCGGATCGATCATGATCGCATGGACGCTGCCCTGCCTGCCCGCGACGCTGACTTCGTGGCCCATCGCCCGGAGGCGCGCCTCCGCATCGCCCGCCACGCCATCCGCCTCCACCCGGAGTCGGTCCGGCAGCCACTGGTGGTGGATGCGACGGGCATCGACTGCCTCCTGTATGCCCATTCCGTGATCGACGATGTTCAGCACCATCTGCAGCACGGTGTTGATGATCGTGCGGCCGCCCGGGCTGCCGAACACGGCCACCAGCTCGCCGTCCCGGGCGAGGATGGTGGGCGTCATGCTCGAGAGCATGCGCTGCTCCGGCCGGGCGAGGTTTGGCTCCGTGCCGATGAGTCCCATCTCCGTCGTGAGGCCGGGTCGGGCGTTGAAGTCGCCCATCTCGTTGTTCAGAAGGAAGCCCGCCCCGGGCACGACGATCTTCGAGCCATATCCCGCCTCCAGCGTATACGTCACGCTCACGGCCATGCCGTCCCCGTCAACGACGGAGTAGTGCGTGGTCTCCTCGCTCTCGGCAGGAAGCTGTACGTCTGCGGGTGCCGAGGCCGTGGCGCGGGCGGGGTCGATGCCGCGTCGGAGCGCGGTGGCGTAATCCTTCCCCGTCAGGCGGTCCACCGGCACCTCCACGAAGTCGGGGTCCGCGAGGAAGCGGGCCCGGTCGCGGAACGCCACACGCATGGCCTCGGCCAGGTGATGGATGTACGGCGCCGTGTTGTGTTCCATGGCCCGGAGGTCGAAGCCCTCCAGGATGTTCAGCATCTGGATGAGGGCGACGCCGCCGCTGCTGGGCGGCGGCATGCTGATGACGTCATACCCGCGGTACGTCCCACGGACGGGGGTCCGCTCACGCGGCTGGTACAGCGCGAGGTCCTCCAGCGCGATGATGCCGCCGCCTCGCTGCATCTCCGCAACGAGCAGCTCCGCTGTCTCGCCCGTGTAGAATCCATCCCGCCGGCCGGTGCGGATGCGCTCGAGGGCGGCCGCCAGCTCCGGCTGCCGCCACTCCTCGCCTGCCTGGTACGGTTCGCCATCCCGCGAGAATGCCGCGGTGCTCGCCGGGTACTGCGCCATGGCCGGCAGCACATTGCCCAGGGAGCGGGCGAGGGTCGGCGTCATGACGATGCCGTCCCGGGCGAGGGCCACGGCCGGCGCGACGAGGCGGGACCATTCACCGCTCCCGTACTGGTGGTGCGCATAGTCGAAGCCCGCCACGGTGCCGGGCACGCCGACGGCGAGGTGACTGTTGTGGTGGAGCGTGGACGAGTACTCGCCCGTGGCGGGGTCGACGAACATCTCCGGGTGAGCCCGCAGTGGCGCCTTCTCCCGGAAATCGATGGCCGTCGCCCGGCCGTCCGGGAACCGGATCACCATGAATCCGCCGCCGCCGATGTTGCCGGCGGTGGGGTGGACCACCGCGAGGGCGAAGCCGGTGGCAATGGCGGCGTCCACGGCATTGCCGCCCGACCGCAGCACGTCCATGCCGATGCGGCTCGCGATGACGTTGGCGGACACGACCATGCCCGCCGGCGCGCGCACGGGCGCGGGCGCCGGGACGGGGGCCGCGCGTTCCGCGGGCGGGGGTGCGCACGCCCCGGCGACCATCGCTGCGACCAGCAGCAGGAGCGACAGGCCGCGACGGGGCGCGTACGTGAACGGGGGCATGCGGCTCACGCGGGGAGTCACTGGCTCATCTCACTTTCCAGCCACGCGCTCCACCAGAGATCGCGCAGCATATTGACGCCGGCGGCGAGGCGCTCCACCGCGAAGGCCTTGTGTTCCGGGTTCTGAGTGCCCGGCCCGAACGCCTCGATGGCGTCCAGTTCGTAGAGTCGGTCGAGCCGGCCGTGGGACTGGCGGAGGAAGTCCAGCACATCCGCCCGGACGTCCTCCAGCTGGCGAGGCGCGGTGTTGTGCGGGAGCAGGTCGTCCAGCGTGATGTTCGCCTCGACGAACCTCGACTCGAACCTGCTGTGGAAACCGCGCTCCGTCGTGAAACCCCGCGGGTTCGGGAAGTCCGTCCGCCAGCCGTCGTGGTGCACGGTCGTGTGATGCGGATTGGATCCGTCCGTCACATAATGGCCCAGGATGCCGGCGTCGTTGATGATGCGCTGTTCGATGAACGACCGCCGGACGGAGTCCGTCTCGGCGCGCCATAGCCGCCATTCCACCACGAGTGACTGGTACAGTTCGACGATTCGGAACTGCAGCAACCCGGCATCGCGGGCGGGGCGCGGCAGGCCGATGACCTGGAGTGCCGACAGGTAGCGGAACCGGTCGGGCGCTGCCAGCACGGAGTCGGGGATGACCTCGAAGTCGACGTAGTGGTCGTACCGCTTCGCCTCGTTCAGCTCGCCGTATCCCTGGCCGCGCCAGCGGTCCGGCTCCGGGTTGAGGTAGGTGAGCTGGTCCGCCGCCTCGCGGAAGAACGCCGGCATTTCACCGGGCAGGCCGGTCGCAGCCGCCTGCCCGGCGATGCCATGGCCGTGGAAGCCCCAGCGGGCCACGGCCGTGCCCGTCGCGAGACCCAGGGACGACAGCACGACCGCCGCGGCGGCGACGACCGCGCGGCGGGGAGGGATTCCATGCACCGCTTCTCTCCTCAACTGTTCATCTGCCACAGCGTGGCGTTCAGGATTGCGGCGAAGGTGACCCATCCGAGGTAGGGCAGGAGCAGCGCGCCCGCTACCGGCCGCAGCCGCCAGAACGCGATGATCGTGGCCAGGATCAGCGCCCACAACACGACGATCTCGGCAAAGGCCAGGCCCGGGGAGCGCAGCCCGAAGAACAGCCAGCTCCACGCGGCATTGAACACGAGCTGCACCACGAACAGCGTGAGGGCCGCCTGCGCCACACGCCGGTGCCGGTCCCATATGAGCCAGGCGGCGACTCCCATCAGTATGTACAGCGTGGTCCACACCGGTCCGAAAATCCAGGATGGCGGATTCCAGGCCGGCTTGCTGAGCGACGCGTACCACTCACCCGGCGGGAACAGCGAACCGAATACGCCGGGCAGCAGCGACAGCACGATCCAGAACGCCAGCCAGAGCCAACGGCCCACGGTCCCTCCATGCCCGCATCGCGGGCGGTTACGATCCTGTGCGCGACTCCATTAGACTGGGCCGGCGGACGGGCCGGGGCAAGCGCATGCCCCGGAGACTTCCTTGCGTCGGGCGGTGTGCCGCCGAATCTTCCGTGCTGATCCCGCAGACCCGTTTCCCGGACACATGAGCACTGGCGACGTCCTCCGTCTGGACGGCGTGACCAGGACCTTCGGGCCCGTCACCGCCGTCGACGCCCTCTCCGAGCGGTTCGGCCGCGGGGAGTACTTCTGCATCCTGGGCCCGTCCGGCTGCGGGAAGACCACGCTGCTCCGCATGATCGCGGGATTCGAGCGGCCGGACTCCGGCACCATTCATCTCCACGGCATGGATGTGTCCGCCACGCCACCGGAGCGACGCGACGTCAACGTGGTCTTCCAGAACTACGCGTTGTTCCCACACCTATCCGTGCGGGACAACATCGCCTTCGGTCTCCGCATGAAGCGCCTGGACCGGCGGGAAGTCGATGACCGCGTCAGGGATGTCATCGCCCTCGCCCACCTCGAAGCCGAGGCGGCGCGCCTGCCCCGCCAGCTGTCTGGCGGCCAGCAGCAGCGGGTGGCACTGGCCAGGGCGCTCGTGAACCGTCCCGCCGTGCTGCTGCTGGACGAGCCGCTGAGCGCCCTCGACCAGTCGCTGAGGCAGCGCATGCAGGCCGAGCTCCGCCGCATCCAGCGGGAGACCGGTGTCACGTTCATCCACATCACGCACGACCAGGCCGAGGCTCTGTCCCTGGCCGACCGCATCGCGGTGATGCGGCAGGGAAGGTTCGAACAGGTCGGCGCGCCGCGGACCATCTATCGCAGTCCTGCCAGCGCCTTCGTCGCATCGTTCGTCGGTTCGACCAACCTGCTGGACGGACGCGTCGCCGGTCCCGGCGCCGTGAAGCTCGACGCGGGCCCGGTCCTCCACGTCCCGGCCCTCCCGGCGGGCGCCGCCACAGGCGCCGCCGTGACCCTCGCCATTCGACCGGAGACGCTGCGACCCGCCGCCGGCGGCGAAGCCGGCGACGGTCCGGGCACTCTGACGGGACGCATCGAACAGGTCGCGTTCCTGGGTGCGGCAGTAGAGTACCGCGTCCGCCTCGACACCGGGCCCACGCTGCGCGCGCTCGTGGCGGGCGCGGGCGACGATGTCGTCGGGGAGGGCTCCGGCGTGACGCTCCTCCTCGACCCGTCGGAGATCGTCGTGCTCGCCGGGCAGGCCGGCGGATGAGGGGGCACGCCGGCGATCGCACGGCCGCCCTCGCCTACAACGCGCCCGCGCTGCTCTACCTCGCGGCGCTCTTCGCCGCGCCCATGGCGGTGGTGGCCATCTACAGCTTCATCGCCCAGGCGCCGGACGCCGGCGCGGCCGGCCGACTGACTCTGGACAACTACGTCCGCGCCCTCGATCCGCTCTACCTTTCCGTGCTCGGCCATTCCGTGGCCCTCGCCCTGGCCACCACCGTCATCACGCTGTGCATCGCGTACCCTTGCGCCCTGGCCATGCGGTCCCTGCCGCCCCGCCGCAGGGCCATCGCCCTCGCACTCATCGTCATCCCGTCCTGGATGAACCTGCTCGTCAAGAACTACGCGTGGATCGTCATCCTGCGGCGGGAGGGCGTGCTCAACACGCTGCTCACCCGAACGGGCGTCCTCGATGCGCCCCTCACCCTCCTCTTCAATGATGGCGCCGTCCTGCTCGGACTGGTGCACACTGCGCTGCCGTTCATGATCCTGCCGCTGTATGCCGCGGTAGACCGCATGGACTGGTCGCTCGTGGAGGCGGCCCGCGACCTCGGTGCAGGTCGCCTGGCGACGTTCCGGGCGATCGTCCTGCCCCAGACCCGGGCCGGCGCGCTGGTCGGAACCGTCCTGGTCTTCATCCCGACGCTCGGCGCATTCGTGACGCCTGACCTCCTGGGCGGCACGCGCTCGCTCATGGTGGCGAACCTCATTGAGAACCAGGTGCTGCAGGTACGCGACTGGCCCTTCGCGGCGGCTCTCTCGATGTTCCTCATCGCCCTGGTCCTGCTCGGCGTCTACCTGCTCCGCCGGGCGACCCGCGACACCGGGACGGCCCTGGCATGAAGGAAAGCCGCGCAGCCCGCCTGGCATTCTACGCGACGCTGGCGTTCCTCTACGCGCCCATCGCGGTGCTCGTGGTGTACTCCTTCAACGAGTCTCGCCTGAGCGCCGAATGGACCGGGTTCACACTCCATTGGTACGGACGCCTGTTCGACAGCCCGGAGACCGCCGCGGCACTGCGCAACACGCTCATCGTTTCCTCCATCTCGACCGTCTGCGCCACGGCCCTCGGTACCCTCCTCGCCATCGGTCTCCACATCCACAGGGTCCGGGGACGCGGCGCCATCGAGATGCTGCTCTACCTCCCCATCGTCGTGCCCGACATCGTCATCGGCGTTGCAACACTCGCCTTCTACGTCGCCATAGGGTTTCCCCTCGGGCATGCGAGCATCATCCTGGCCCACGTCGCGTTCCAGCTGTCCTTCGTCGCACTCGTCGTGCGCAGCCGGCTGCAGGACTTCCCGCTATCCATCATCGAGGCCGCGAGGGACCTCGGCGCAGGCCGCTGGCAAACGTTCCGGCACGTCCTCCTGCCCATCCTGCGTCCCGGCATCGTCGCCGGCGCACTCATCGCCCTGGCCCTCTCCATCGACGACTTCGTCATCACCTACTTCACCGCCGGCGCCGGTGCGTCCACACTGCCCATCCGGATCTATGCAATGGTCAAGAGGGGAGTGACGCCCGACATTAATGCGCTGTCGACACTGATGCTGGTCACCACGCTGGCGCTCCTGGTCGTGGCACTCCGCAGCACGCGGCACGACCTGCGGGCCTGACGTCTGGCGGGAGGCAATCCATGGATCGGATCGGGAAGGCCGCCATCGTGGCGGTCCTCGCAGGGGCGGCAGCCGTCGCGTGCGGCTCGCGGGCCGACGACCGGCCGGAAATCATCGAGGCCCATGGCGTGTCCGTTCACCGCGACTCCCTTGCGCGCAGCCTGCGACTGTTCATCTGGCCCGACTACATGGATCCGGACCTCCTCGCCGAGTTCCGGCGGACCTACGGCGTGCGCGTCGTTTTGGACTACTACGACAACAACGAGGCGCTCATCGCCAAGCTGAAGGCCGGCGGTCTCGGTCAGTACGATGTGGTGGTTGCATCCGACTACGCCGTGGAGGTGCTGCGGCGGGACGACCTGCTCGAGCCGCTGGACCACGCGCGCATCCCGAACATCGCCAACCTCGACGTCCGGTTCCGGGAAATGCCGTTCGACCCCGGGAACCGCTACACGGCGACGTACCAGTGGGGCACGAGTGGCCTGGGCGTCCGTACCGACCGCATCGACGGGGAGGCGACGGGCCTGGACACCTGGCGACTGGTGTTCGAGCCGGCGGCGCAGCCCGGCCCGTTCGCCATGCTCGCAGATCCGAGGGAAACCATCGGCGCAGCACTCATCTACCTTGGCCTCTCCGCGAACACGACGGACGCTGCGGAGCTGGCGCGTGCGGAAGCGCTGCTGCTGGAGCAACGGCCGCGGGTACTCACCTATGCGCCCTTCGCCAGTGGCCGCGAGCTGCTGGCCAGCGGCGACGTGGTCGTAGCGCACAACTACAGCGGCGATGTCCTGCAGGCCCGCGACGCAGTGGCGGGCATCCGGTACGTGATCCCGCGGGAGGGCGCCATCCTGTGGACCGACAACCTCGCGGTGCCGGCGGGTGCGCCGTCGCGCTACACGGCTGAGGTGTTCATCAATTTCCTGCTGGACGGCGAGATCGGCGGCCGTCTCTCGAACCACACCCGCTACGCCTCGCCGAATGCGGCGGCCTGGCCGTTCATTGACGGCGACCTGCGTTCGGATCCCGCGGTCTATCCCGACAGCGCCGTACTGGAGCGGCTGGAGGTGCTGAGGGATGTGGGCGACGCCCGGGTGATCTACGACCGCATCTGGACGCGTCTGCGCGCCGGCCGCTGATCAGCCCCGCACCACCTTCAGCGTGGTAATCACCTGGCCGACGTGGCGGGACGTGTGCTCGGCGGCGTGGAAGAGGATGCCGCGGACGGTTGCCGGGATGCGACCCCGCCCGACCTCCCGCGTCTCGCCGAGGGTGGCCGGGTCCGTCTCCCTGACCTGCTTGAGGGCGCGTTCGATGGCGGTCTGGACGCTGGCCCGGAGGTCGCCCGACGTCATGCCCGGCTCCGGCAGATGCTCCGCCCGGAGGGCATCGAGCTGGTGATCGGCCAGGGCCTCGCCCCTGGCGTACGTCATCAGCCGGTCGAGGCTGCCCACGAGGTGACGGACGTGGTAGCCGGCGGAAGCGGCGCCGCCCGGCGTAGCCCACATCTCCGCGGCGGGGACGCGCTCCAGGACGAGATCGAGGTCCTCCCGGGCCTGGATCAGCGCGTGAGCCACGGGCTGCAGCTCATCCGCCACGCCCTTCAACGGACCCCGGAGCCAGGTCTCGGGCTGCCTCATGTCGTCCTCCGCGCCGTCCTCGGCCCTGACGCCCGTTCAGTTGTTCAGCACCCAGCGGCGGGCCGCGTAATCGTAGTACAGCACCGGATAGCCGCTTTCGTTCCGCGGAACGGACAGCTGGAAGTACACGTACTCGTCGTCCTCCGCGCTGGCGGGCTCCGCAGCCGCCATGATCTCGCTCGGCCGGTACCGGCGGTAAACCCAACGCTCCAGACCCCAGGCCGGCGGATCGACGTGCGGGAGGTAGTGGGGCACGAGGTCGGTCAACGCCTCCGGGTAGATGCCCGTGTCCGTGCGGTGGGCATCGAGCGCCTGGACGATGGCCGCGCCCCGGGCCTTCGACTCCTCCAGCGCGCCTTCGTCACGGTGCGCGTACCAGTACACGGCGACGCCCGCGACCACAGCGAGGGCCGTCACCACGATTTCCGGGATCGGGAGCTTCCTGCTCATCTATCCGTCACCACCATCTGCCAGTGTACGGTTCATCGTACGCCGTGAGGCCGCATTTCGTGCCCGCCGGCGGACCGTGACCCGCCTGCGCGTCCTTCAGCCATCCGTCGGGACGCGCAGGACCGTCGCGACCGAATCGCCCGTTTCCCGGCGCTCGCCCGCCGGCACGCCGGCGTGGTCGCGGGCGTGCTCGAGGACGAGGATACGGCTGAACGGGGAGGCCTGCCACCGCCGCACCACGCGGTCCAGCTTCCGGGATCCGTAGGGCGGGTCGGCCAGGGCGATGTCGTAGGAGCCGGCATCCAGCCGTTCGATGAACGGGATGGCATCCCTGTCGAAGATCCGGCTCCGGTCACGCGCCCGGAGCGCGGCGACGTTCGCCTTCAGCGCGTGGAGCGCCGGCGCGCCGTTCTCCACGAAGTCGCACGACGCGGCGCCGCGGGACAGCGCCTCCAGGCCGAGGGCGCCGCTGCCGGCGAAGAGGTCCACCAACCGGGCGCCGGCCAGATCCTCCGCGATCAGTTCCATGATCGTGTCCCGCAGTGCCTCCGCCGTGGGCCGGACCCGGCCCGCAGGCGAGAACAGGGCGCGGCCGGCCCAGCGCCCACCCGTTATCCGCAAGCAGGCCCCTGCGGGTCCGGCCCGGACACGCCGGCGGCGCCGGACCCGGGCCGGCCCCGCCGACTAGTAGTCGCTCCGCCCACGACCCGGGGAGCCGCCACGACCGCCCCCTCCACCGCCGCCGCCGTACCCGCCGCGGCCGCCGCCCCCACCACCGTACCCGCCGCGACCGCCACCGCCGCCACCACCGCCGTAGCCGCCACCGCCGCCTGCGGACTCACCGCCCTCCGGCGCGTCGAGGCGCACCACGTTCTGCGCCTTGAGGCCCTTCGGCTCCTCGATTACGTCGAACTCGACCCGCTCACCCTCGTTCAGCGTCCTGAACCCGCCGCCCTGGATCACCGAGTGATGAACGAATACGTCCGGCCCACCCTCCTGCTCGATGAAGCCGAAACCCTTCTCCTGCGAGAACCACTTTACCGTCCCGGTCGTGCGCGCCATGTCTCCAGCCCCCGTTGATGTACGAACCGCGCCACGTCGGTGCGGCGCCGTCCTGCCTCTCCCCGCACGCCGCGTTCCAGAACACCGCGTGCCGGGCCGATCCCGCCGATGCCGCATTCCACGTGCCGCCGCGCCGGCGCCACGCGGCGCGCCGTCAGCCCACGTAGAGCCCGTCGATCCGGGTCGCCAGCTCCACGTCCCAGGTGGACAGGCCACCGAGGTCGTGCGTGGTGAGCCGGATCCATACGGTCTTGTACACGTTCGTCCAGTCCGGATGGTGGTTCATGCGCTCCGCCACGAGCGCCACGGCGACCATGAAGCGGAAGGCGTGGACGAAGTCGTCGAATTCGAATTCCCGGAGGAGGCGGCCGTCATCGAGCCGCCATTGCGGCAGGGCTTCGAGGGCCGTGGCGATCTCCGCGTCCGAGAGACGTGTCCGCGTGCTCATACCCGTGTCTCCTCCGTGCGGGTGTCGTCGGCTGACGGTCCCGGGCCTGCCGGCGGTTCGTCGCTCCGGGATGCGCGGCGGCGGCGATGGCGGTGGGCCTCCACGGCGCCGGCAGCCGCACCGGCGAGGTTCAGGGCGGCGCCGGCAGCGACCACGCCCAGTGCCGAGAGGAGCGCCCACCGGCTGCGTGCCGCGCCAGTAGCATAGAGCGCGCCGACGGCGAGGAGCCCGATGCGGAAGGTGATGGCGCCCACGGCGAGGAGCGGAGGGATTCCGCCGTCCCCGATGCGCCGCAGCGTGAGGACCAGAGAGATGGCCGCCGCGCCGATGAGCAGCAGGGCCCAGGTCTGAGGTGCCAGTTCGGGCATGGTAGGGAGCCGCTAGTAGGACGCGCCGAGACCGCGCAGCACCGCCTGCGCCGTGTCCCTGTCGTTCTCCACGATGCGGTTCACCCGGTCGTAGAGGAAATCCTTCATGTGGGGGAATCGCGCCGCCAGTTCGCCGGCGGCGGTCAGCGTCGTCGTCCCGGAAGCGATCTCCTGCAGCAGGCGCCACGGCCGCTCGAACTCGGTCCCCGGCTCGTCGATCTCGAACGCATCGAGCATCACGCGGACGGCGAGGGAGAAGCCGTCGAATGCGGCCTGGTCCAGCTCCCGGCTCTCCGTCACGAGTCGCCCGCGGAAGGCGATGTGCCGGTCACCGCACACGAATCGCGCTCACACACCACACGCCAGCGCACCTCCGCTCCGGCGCCATCCCCGGCCGCCTGCAGCCTGCCGTCCACCTGCCATTCCACGCCCGTGCGGACCGACCGGTCCAGGATGAGGAGCAGGTCCACCGTGTCTGCCAGCGCCGCCGGCTCGGCGACCTCGATTCCCGCCGTGACCAGCGCCTGCCGGACCGACCATGGCAGGGCGGCGCCGTCCGCGCCGCCCACCGTGCCCAGCACATGGAGCGTGCGATCAGGGTGCTCCGCCTCCACGTGCCGCGCCACCGCGCGGGCCACCGCGCCATCCCAGTCGTCGCCCGGTGGCCTCTCGCCGCACGCCGCGACGAGGACGGCCGCCACGGTGAAGCACGCGCCGAGCCGGAGCCGGTATGCGCGCAAACGGATCAAAGCTGCTTCCTCAGGAAATAGACCGGCTGACCGGCCGCCAGGCCCGCCACCTCACCGATGGTGCGGTACCCCCGGCGTTCATAGAAGCGGACGAGCTCCGGGTCGAATGTGTTCAGCAGAGCGGCCGACGCGCCGTTCTCCCGGCCGAACACCTCGGCGCGCTCGAGCAGCCGCGTGGCGAATCCGTTCCCCCGGATCACCCGGGCACACCAGAGCTGGTCGATGTGGAGGTCGCCGTACGCCAGGCGCGCATTCACGCCGCCCACCAGCGCGCCATCCGGCGATCGCACGAACACGCTGAACGGCCGCCGGGCCCGACCCGTCGCCAGGTAGTTCTCCGCCGCCTCCAGCAGACCTTCCGCCACGCTGCGAACGTCCGACGCCGCCGGCTCCAGGTCGAGTACGATGTCGAGGCCGAGAACGTCATCCTCATCCAGCCGCTGGCTCATCACGGCCCGTCCTCGCCGTGACCCCACGGCGCCGGTGGCGCCGGCACCGGCGTGCGCAGATCGAAATCGACCCGCCACGTCCACTCACCGCCACGAATCGTGCCGTACGTGTACCGGACGCCGGGCTCCACTTCGACCCGCCAGCCCAGGAGGGAACCGTCCGCGGCCCGGCGCTCAGCCAGGATGAACTCCTGCCGGCCCGACGTTCCCCCGTCCCGCGTGTGGCCGCCGTACATGGTCACATCGTCCGGCGAGCCATCCTCCCGGCGATGGTCGTGGCGCAGCTCCAGTCCGTCCGTCGTCCGCATGAACATCCATGTGCGCGAGCGGTCCCACGTCCCCGTCGCCTCCTTCTCGATGTGGAACGGCAGGCGCAGCGTGTCCGCACCGCAGTCGCGGAAATGGACGATGAGCTGCTCCGTCCCCGTCAGCATCTCGTCGCCGGGCGGCTCCAGCACGAGCCGTCCGCCGTATGCCCGGCCACAGTGCGAACGGAGGCCCGACCAGAACCCGTCCTGCGGCGACGATTCCGCCAATGCCCCTCCCGCAGGCCCCGCAGCACTGTCCGGCGGCGCACTCGCCATGCAGCCAGCACAGAGCACGGCGGCAAGGACGGCGGCTGCGCGTGAATTCTGCCGCATCGAACCTCGTGGTGGATGACTCGTGGGCCGGCGCCCGTCCACAGGAAGTGGCACCGCGCCGGTCATGATCCATACGACGAAGTCGGCCGGAGGGCAACCTGCCATGGCCGCGTACCGCGCCGCGTCCCGCATCTCGCGGCGGAATGACCCGCTCAGAAATCCCAGGGAAAGGTAACGCGGTCCCAGAGGCGGCGCTCGGTGATGCCGCGGATGACGCCGTCGTAGCCGGGGAAGAGGTATGTGGAGGAGATGTGCTCGTAGCGGAGCAGCCGGAGCAGCTCACCGGCGCGATCGGACTCGAGCCGGAGCTGGTAGAGTAGGGGTCCGTGCTGCGGCGCTGCGTCGACGACGGCTGCGCGGTGCGCGACGAGGCGGTCGAGGGAGGGAATCCGCGATGCGTCTCCGGGCCGGAGGCGGGGGTTCACCACCACGGTGAACACGCCTCCCTGCGCGTGGAGATTCGGGTTGCGGGCGCGGGGCACGCGGACGATCTCGGGCCGCCAGTCGGACCCATCCCAGAAGTCGCCGGCATCGTCGTGGACGTATGCGTAGGCCCAGACGGCAATCTGGGCGGGGTGGGCTCCTGCATCACGCATTCGCTGTGCGGCCTCCGCGGCGAAGTACGCGGCGACCTTGCCGCGCTCGGTCCAGTCGAGGAGGCGGGTGGGCAGCCCGTGATGCTGGGCGAGAGCGAAGAGCTGCTGCAGCTGCGGGGGCGGCCAGACGGTCGCGGGCAGGGGCCCCTCCTCGGGCGCCGCGGCCTCGACGATGTGGTCGATCTCCCGCCAGTTCGTGAGCCCGAACGCCGCCTCGGACGGCAGCTCCCCGCCCTGCTCGTTGATTCCGCTCACGAAGAGGCGCATGAGCAGAGCTTCCTGGACGATCTGCTCCCGGTGCGTGGGCTTCGGCGCATACGGCCCCCGCCCGTAGTCGAACGTGGGCAGCTTGCGGAACGCACTGGGCTTGAGCTCCCAGTCCGCGTCGCCCTGGCCGCGGAAGAGCCACCAGTCGGGCCGGTGACCCCACATGCGGTGGGGGGAAAGCGCGTCGAGGAACTCGGACGCCTCGGTGAAGTCACGCCGGACGAACCAGTCGGTCAACGCGGATCTCCGGCGACGCCCTCCGCCAGGAGCATCTGGCTGCCGGCGACCGCCTGCCGCAGCGCCTTGCCTTCGGCGTACTCCGGCGATGCCCACCACGCGCGGGCGGCGACGGCGGAAGGAAACTCGAGGACGACCAGGCGGGGAGGCTTCCAGCTGCCTTCCAGTGTCTCGGTGGCGCCGCCCCGGACGATGTACTTCCCGCCGTGGGCACTCACGGAGCTCTCGGCGAGGGCCTTGTACCTCTCGTACGCGACGGGGTCCCGCACGTCCACCTGCACGATGATGTATGCTGGCATGCCGCACCCTCGTTCTCAGTCCGCATGAACCTGGAAGGCGCGCCGGCCGTCGCCAGCGAGGACTTCGGGCCGTGCGCCGGGCTCAGGTTATCCTGGCTGAGCCGGCGCCGAAATGCCAGCGCCCGTGTGCGCGCCCTGCCGGCAGTGCAGCACGGCGGCGCGCGCCGTCAGGTGGTGGCGGGCCGTGCGGGTGTCGGGACCATGACGGCGCGGGCATTGAGCAGCGGCTCGCCGAGGGCGGCGTCGCCGGTCACCTCGAAGCCGGCGAAGATTGCGTCTGCAGGCAGCCGGTGGAGGAGGAGCCTGACCAGCAGGAGTGCGGAGGTGCGTATGCGGCAGTCGGCGGTGGGAGTGTCGCCGATCGTGACGCGCCAGCCGCCTCCTTCGCTCACGATGGACCAGACTGCGCCGGCGGCCCCCCCGGCTTCCAGGACGACGGTCGTGCCGGCGGGCGCGGCGAGGTGCGCGTATACGGGCGGGACGGCGGCGAGGGACACGTCGATGGCGGGCCGGAGCCATGCTGGGTCGTCGAGAGGCGGCGCACCCACGGCCTCCCGGATCTGGTCCTGGTGGTGCCAGCGCTCCGTGTACTCCCGGCCGGTGTCGAGCCAGCGCGGCGAATCCGGCCGGCGCGCCCATGCCACCGGGAAGAGCGCAGGCCCGAGCGGGTCGGACTCGACCATCAGATGGGCGACGATGGGCCCGCTCCATTCCAGCAGGTCGGCGATGACGGCGGTGCTGAGACGGCGCGACACGGTGACCCAGTCCGCGTTGAGGTCGTCGAGGAACGCGAGGAGGGCGACGCCGTCCGGGATGCCGCCCGCCGGCGGCGGGGCCGCGTGGCCGTCCCGTTCCGCGGAAATCCGGCGGAGGTCACCGTCCAGCAGGTGAGCCGCCACATCCCGTACGGTCCAGGCCCCGGCGGACGTCGGCAGCAGCCAGTCCCGCGGCTGGAGCCGCCTGAGCAGAGCCACCAGCTCACGGGCCAGCGGTTCGAAGAGCGGTGCCGTCTCGACCGGTGTGTCGGCGGTCACCGCGGGGGGCGGCGCATCCGGGCTCCGCTTCCGCTTCACGCCGTCAGGCCGGGCTCCGGATGGCCGGCGCGCCGGTCCGCCGGTAGGCCAGGGCCGCCCACCCCGCGAAGGCGAGCAGCATGACCGCCGTGAGCCACGCGCCGGCCGCGAAGGAGTCACGCAGGCGGAGCCCGACGAGGAAGCCCCCGGCCATCAGTCCTGCGGCCAGGACGCCGAACGCCCGCATGCCGTAGAGGAAGATGAACGGAAGGTAGTGCGCGCCCACGATGATCATGACGGCCGGGTAGAACCAGTTGAGGTCGTACAGGGCCGCCGCGCCCGCGACCGGGAGCGTCAGCGGCACGATGAACGCCACCTGCATGGCCAGCCCGGTCAGCGGATTGTCGTCGCTGAGCGTGGCAGACCGGCCGCCGAGACGGAAGATGGCCTGGGTCAGCGGAAAGATGAACATGCCCCCGATCACCAGGATGATGATGGCCGGGCGTACGGCACCTGCACTCGCCGCGGCGGCGGATGCGAGCCAGATGGCGCCGGATACCGCCTGCCCGACGGCACCGTGCGCGTACACCGTCCGCACTTCGCGCTGCGCGTCCGCGACCGTCACCGATCCGTTCATGGACCGCCCCTCCTCCCTCGCTGTGCGTTATTCGCCGGCGGCCTGCCGCGCTGCTCCGAGCGTCCTCAGGTACGCGTGCAGATCCTGCACTTCGTCGTCGTGCAGGTAGCTGAAGCGGCTCTGCGCCACTGCGGTCATCAGGCCCAGGGCCCGGCCGCCCAGGCCGATGCCGGTGCTCATGAGCAGCCGGAACTCGTCCCCGGAATACGCACCCGCAATGGCGAGGTCGGGCGGACTGCCCTCGGGGCTGCCGCGCAGGTCCTGGCCGTGGCATTCCGTGCAGATGGTGAGGGCGAGGTATTCGCCACGACGGAGCGCCGGCGACAGGTCCCCTGACGCAGCAGCCTGCGACGGGATCTCCTCGGCGAGCGGCGGGAACTGCCGCATCACGAGTCCGACCCTCCCCAGCGGGCCGAGGGCGAAGACCGGTGCCGGGCCGTCCACCGCCGGCTCGCTCCGAAGGAACGCGATGATGCGCCCGAGGTCCTCGTCCGTCAGGTGCGCGAACATGGGGGAGGGCATGGCGAACACGCTGCGTCCATCCCGCCGTACGCCTCGCCGGATGACGCGCTCCAGCTCCGCGTCACTGTACTCCCGGACCACCTCGGTGAGGTTCGGGGCGACGATCCGTGCGATCTTCGGTTCGTCGAAGAACAGGCCGCCCTCCAAGCCCTGGCCATGGCACCCGCCGACGCACCCCCGCAGGCGGGCGAGACGCTGGCCTTCGAGGAGCTCCGCAGGATCGTCCGGCAGCGTGATGTCGGCGAGAGGTACGTCGTATGTACGGCGGACGACCCGCTCGGATGCGCCGTACAGCCCGATCCCGCCCAGCAGGATCAGGCCGGCCAGTACGCCCGCGGCGACGCCCGTCCATCTCAGGACGCGTCCCAGAATCCACCTCCATGTTCATGCTGCGCGAATCGGCGAGTTGGGCTTCTAGGTATTGGCCGCGGCCGGCGGCATGTCAACTGTCGTGCGCTGCGGCCTCATCTCGCAGGTCCCGGAGGGCGTCCCGCACAATGGAAGCAGCGGCATGCAGGAAGAGGCCGGCGATGGCGACGGCGACGAGCAGGTCCGGCCACGCGCTGCCCGTCCACGCGACCACGCCTGCAGCCCCGACCACGGCGGCATTGCCGATGGCGTCGTTGCGGGAGAACAGCCAGACCGCGCGAACGCTGGCATCGCCGGCGCGGTGGGGAATCAAAACCACTGCCGCGGCCACGTTGACCACCAGCGCCACGGCGCCGAATGCGCCCATGAGGCCGGGCAGCGGTTCGTTCTGCACGAAGACGCGGTAGCCCGTGCTCACGAGAACGGCGAGGCCCAGAAGCGCGAGGAACAGTGCCTGCAGCAGCGCCAGTCGCGCCCGCGCCGTCGTCTTCCAGCGGATCGCCACCAGCCCGAGCATGGTGATGAGCCCGTCGCCAAGGAAATCGAGGGCGTCCGCCTTCAGCGCCTGGGAGTCGGCAAGGAAGCCACCAGCCCCCTCCACCACCCCGTATCCCAGATTCATGAGGACCACGGCCCACAGCGCCCGGCGGTAGCCGCGGGTCAGGTGGGTGGCGACGGTCGCGGGTGCGTTGCCGTCACCGGGGGCGATGCCGTACCCCAGGCCCTGCACCGTCTGCTCGACTGCTGCCGCCGCGCCGGCCGTCTCGAGCCGCGCGGTGAGCAGGCCCGTGGCGAGGGAGACGTGCACGTCCCGCACGGCGTCCACACCGGCAGCGCTCCCTCGATGCGGGCCGCGCACGCGCCGCAGTCCATGCCGGTGACCTGCCAGCGCGTCAGGCCGCTGCTCGTGGCATTCGAAGCCGTATTCATGGATATTCCACCGGTACCCCCCACCCGAGGACAAACGTGAGCACGAAAAATCGGTACAGGTCCCGGCTCGTCCAACGTATACCCGGCCCGCGGCACGGGACAGCCGGCATCGAGTGCGTGACCACCCCCCTCGCTGCCGTCCTCGCTGCCGTCCTCGCGACCGCAGCGCCGGCTGCCGTGGAGGCGCAGACGCCCCGCGCCCTGATGCCCATCGACTTCTCGCGGTCGGCGGAATTCGGGTGGCTGAACAAGCCGGTCCTGGCGAGTGCGGTCCTCGACGACATGACGGACCCGGACGCGTGGCGGTTCAGCGGGACGGGCCGGCTGTCATTCCCCGACACGCCGACGCTGGATGGGATGCGCTTGCTCCGTGTGGACGTGCAGATGTTCCACGACGAGCCTGCCCCCACCCGCAATCGCCTGAGCGCCGTCAATCTCCGGCGCGCATTCCAGGAGGCTGACTGGAGCGGCTACAACCGCCTCTCCCTCTGGATCCGGCCGGACGTGGCGGGTTTCCCGATGCTGCCCCTGCAGATTGTGCTGCACAACGCCGGCGAGGAGACCTTGCCCGACGCCTACCACCGGGATGGCACGCACTACGTGACGCTGGTGAACGACGTGTGGCAGCAGGTGGTGTGGGAGATCACGCCGCTGTCACGCGACCGGGTCACGGCCATCGAGATCGGCTACTGGGTGAACCGTATGCTCGCCCAGCCGGGTGACCGGGTCGCCTTCGAGATCGGCCGGCTCGAGCTCCAGCGCGTCGAGCCCGACCACTACGCCGGGTGGCTCGCCGCGCCGGGTCGCATCGCCTACAGCCATTCCGGCTATGCCACCGACGCCGGAAAGACGGCGCTCGCCAGCGACCTGCCGGCATCGCGATTCCAGCTCGTCCGCCTGGACGACAGGGCTCTCGGCGAGATCGTCCTCAGCCGTGCCGTCGAGACCGTGACCACGCGACTCGGCACCTTCCAGCAGATGGACTTCTCGGACGTGCGGACGGCCGGCACTTACATCATCCGCGCGGGCGACCGGCGGACGCGGCCGTTCCCCATCGGGGACGACGTGTGGGAACCGAGCATCTGGAAGGCCCTGAACTTCTTCTACGGCCAGCGGTGCGGCTTCGCCGTGCCCGGGTCGCACGACGTCGACCACACCGACTGGCTCGCCACGCAGGGCGACACGAGCGTGGTCATGAACGGCGGCTGGCACGACGCCGGCGACCTGTCGCAGGGCGCCGTCAACACGGGGGAGGCCACGTACGCCATGTTCGCCCTGGCGGAGCACCTCCGTGCCGGCGGTGCCAACGCCGCCCTCGTGGACCGGCTCGTGGAGGAGGCGACGTGGGGGCTCGACTGGCTGCTCAAGGTCCGGTTCCCCGGCGGCTACCGCATCGGCTTCGCCAGCATGAACATCTGGACGAACGGGATCATCGGCGACGCGGACGACCGTACCCGCGAGGCACTGAACAACCCCAACGTGAACTACATCGCCGCCGCCGCCGGCGCCATCGCGTACAGGGTACTCAGGGACATCGATCCGGAGCGAGCCGCCCGCAGCCTGGACATGGCCGCCGACGACTGGCGCCACGCCATCACGGGCGTCGAAGGGCCGGAGACGTGGAGCACGCCCGCCTTCGCGGCCACCCCCCTCGAACTGGCGGCCATCGGCGTTACGGCCTCCCTCGAACTGTACGATGCGACGGGGGATGCGCAGTATTCGGGCAAGGCCGTCGAGCTCGCACGCACCATCACCGCATCGCAGCAGACGACGTTCGTCGGCAGCGATTTCCCCCTCGCCGGCTTCTTCCACACCGGACCCGACCGCGACACGCTTTTCCATCAGTTCCACCGCGGCAACGACCAGGCGCCCATTACCGCCCTCGTCCGACTGGTCGAGACGTTTCCCGACCACGCCGACTGGATGGCGTGGTACGCCACCGTCGCGCGCTACGCCGAATACCAGAAGGCCGCCGCCCGCACGACGGCGCCCTGGGGCGTCCTCCCGGCATACGTGTATCGGGACGGTGACCACCTGCTCATCCCGGAAGAAGGCGCCCGCCACATGGCGACGCGGGAGGCCTACCGCGAACAGGTGCTGCAGGGCATGCCCATGGGTGAGGGCTGGTACCTCCGGGCATTCCCCGTCTGGTTCGCCCGCCGCGGCAACTACGGCGTGCTGCTGTCCCAGGCGAAGGCGCTTTCTGCGGCGGCACGCCTGCGGCGCGACGACGCGGCCGCAGGCCTCGCTCAGCAGCAGGCCCAGTGGATCGTCGGCCGCAATCCGTTCGTGCAGAGCACCATGTACGGCGAGGGCTACGACTGGCCGCAGCAGTACGCCGTGTCGTCCGGCGACTTCGTCGGAGCGCTCCCCGTGGGCATGCAGAGCTGGCGCGCCACGGACCTGCCGTACTGGCCGTCGCAGAACATGTACGTCTACAAGGAGGTCTGGGTGCACCCCGTCAGCCGCTGGCTCTGGCTCATGCAGGACATGGCCGGCCACGGCACCGTCAAAGGCGGCGGGGACCGCGCCGGGACCGGGCGCGACCTGGCGCTCGAGTTCAGGCTCCAATCGGAGACCGCCGCGGACGGGACGGTGACGATCCGGCTGACCGCAGCGGGCAGCGGAGCCCACAGGTTCGCGGTGCGCCCGGACAATCTCGACGTGGATCAGCCGGAGCGATCGCTCATCCTGCGGCCGGATGTGCCGGGCGTGATCGAGTGGACCGCCCGCATGCGGTCACCCGACGCCCCGTGGATCGCCGTGATCATCCCGGACGGAGACGTCTCGCGCCGGCTGGAGGCGTACGGTTCCCTGGCGCGTCCCCGGGACTAGCGTCTCCGGCCGGCGGCCCGCGCAGGGCCGCGGAGCAGGTCGAGGGCAGCTTCGGCGGGCGTCCGCAGTTCCAGCACGCCGCACGACACCTCGGCGAGCCACGCATCGACGTGGCCGAGTGTACGCCCCGGCCGGTGCGGCAGGTCGTGGAGCTGCTCGCCGGCCTGTTCCGCCAGGAACGCCATGGAGCCGAGCACGGAGCGGCTGTTCGTCTTCGCCACGCGGGCCTCAGCCATCGCGGCCAGCTCGTCGCGCCGCGCCGCGTCCGGCACGCCGATGTGTGCCAGAAGCCGGTCCACCGCGGCGACCAGCCGCAGGGGCAGACTCCGGAGATCCCTCGCCGGGACCACGACGCTGAGGAGGCAGAGGCTGCTCGTGGCGAGGACGTATCGCCGGGGTCCGGCGTTCAGGCGCGTCGCGTACCAGTCGCCCAGGCGAGTCGCGCTCCCGGCATCGCCGGCCGGGAGGTGGTACCGCGCCACATCGCGGAGCAGCGCGCCCGTGCAGCGAAGTACGTACACGCCACCTCCTGCGCGATGACTGCGGGTATGTCTGTAGTGAGAAGTGCGTCGGGCTGGCGTCTCAGCGCTTCCGTCGGGCCGCCGTGAGAGTGCGGTCGAGGGCCGCGGCGAACGCCTGCTTGTCACGCGGGCCGTATGGCTTCGCCCCGCCCGTCTCCACGCCTGCCCCCCGCAGCGACTCCATGAAGTCCCGGATGGACAGGCGCTCGTTCACGTTCTCCTCCGTGTACCTCTCACCACGCGGGTCGAGCACGATGACCCGCCGCTCCACCAGGCGCGCGGCGAGGGGTATGTCCGCCGTCACGGCGACATCGCCGGGAGACGCGTGCTCCGCGATGTAGGCATCCGCCACGTCCGGACCGCCGCTGACCTGGATCGCATGCACGTACCGGTTGTTCAGCGGCACACTCAGTCGCTTGTTGGCAACCAGCACCGCCGGCACCTGCAGGCGCAACGCCGCTCGCTGGACGACGTCCTTCACGTCCCGCGGCGCGGCATCCGCGTCGACCCAGATCCGGAACTCGCCCGGACTGCCGGCAGCCGGGTCCACCGGCGTCAGCCCGTTTCGACCCGGACAATGCCGAGTGCACGGAGGCGGCTGCAGTCGATGCGCAGGCCCTCCCCCGGCTCCTCGCCGTACCGGCCTCGCGGCTCCGCCGTGTAGTCGCCGATGGCCCAGTAGTGCACCGTGCCATCGGCCTCGCGGGTGGGTTGAAGTGTGGAGTGGCGCAGCGTCAGGACCGCGTTGATGCCGGGATCGCGGAGCACGGGCGGGCAGTCCGTCGAGACGCTGGCCGGCGTCACGACGATGAACGACGTCGGCAGATTCCCCGCCGAGCGGGCCGGTGCGCTCTCCTGCCTGCCGTCCGTGACGACCTCGCGCCCCACCACCTCCACCGTCCGGGCACAGCCGGCCCCCACCACGCCGGCCATGAGCAGCCCGGCGACCCAACTGCGGAGCGGCCATGCGGGCACACCGCCGGCGGCCTTCACCCCTCGGCCCTCAGCGTTGCGCGCTCGCGCCACTCCTCGCGCTGCTCGCGCGTGCTCCAGCGGAAGAAGATGATCGTGATGGCGGTCCAGAAGACGATCATGCCGGGCACCCACATGATGAGCCCGCCCAGCTGCTGGTCATCCACCGCCGTGATGTTCTCGAAGACACGCGGCGCCGCCGCGTACCACGGGTACATGGCCTGCTCCGCCAGGGTGATGATGGCGGAAACGATGGACATGGGGATGCCCAGCGCGAACAGGTACAGCATTCGCACCGGCGTCTGGATGCGGTCCAGCTCCGGCACCGGGCTCACCACCGGCCACCACATCAGCACGGCCGCCCCGATGAACATGAGGTGCTGCATGATGTGCGCGTTGTGGTTCACCAGCGCCCAGTTGTACATCGACGGGAAGTGCCAGCCGATGAACACGACGTTGTAGATGGCGAAGGCGACGAGCGGTCCCGTCAGCGCGCGCGCCGTCGCCAGTACCGCCGGCCGTCGCAGGACCGGCCGCAGCGACCACGCCGGCAGGCCCATCAGCCAGAGCGGTGGCACGATGAGCGTAATGATCAGGTGCTGGATCATGTGGGCGCTGAACAGGTAGTTGTCGCTCAGGTCGTGGAGCGGACCGTTCAGCGAGAGGAAGAGCAGGACCGTGCCACCGACGAAGCCGACCTGCTGCATGCGGCTCGCCGGCGCGGCGCCAACCGGCCGCCATCTCACAATGACGTGGTAGTACGCCGCCACCCACAGCATGCAGCCGATGAGCGTCGAGATATGGACTTCGAAGCGGGTCCAGGAGAACTCGCCGCCGTGCAGCAGCGCGAGTGAAGCGTACGACAGACCTGCCAGCATGGGGTATGACCTTCAGTTGCTGAACTTGCCCAGCGTCGGCAACACGTGGAACAGCAGGATCAGCCCGATCACCACAAGCACCGCCAGCGCCATCGGCGCCCAGAACACCCGCCCGAAGATGGGATGGTCCATCTTGAGGTGCATGTAGTATAGCACGACCAGGAAGAACTTGCCCGCCGTGAGGACCAGCAGCACGGGGACCAGTACCGGCGCGAGGGCATCGATGTAGAAGACCGCCACCTCGAGCGCCGTGATGATCGCCAGGATGACACCGATCATCGCGTACTTCCGCCACCCCACGTGGGGCGGAGCGTCCGCCGGGCCGCCGTGGTGGGCGGTACCCGTCATGGCATGGGATTCGGACATGGCGCTAGCTCATCAGGTAGACGAGGGTGAAGATCACGATCCAGACGATGTCCACGAAATGCCAGTAGAGGCCCGCCACCTCCAGGCGCAATGCATCCTGCGGGCCGAGCCGGCCGCGGTACATGTCGAACCAGAGGAACAGCAGCCACAGCACGCCGATGGTCACGTGCGCACCGTGGAATCCGGTCAGGACGAAGAACGTCGAGCCGAAGAGGTTCGTCTGGAGGGTGAGCCCCATCTTGTAGAAGTGCGTGAACTCGTACGCCTGGAAGCCCAGGAAGCCGGAGCCCAGCACGATGATCATCATGGTCCAGAACAGCGCCAGCCCGCGACGGCCCTGCTGCAGGAACTCGAGCGCCAATACCACCGCCAGCGAGGACATCAGCAGGACGAACGTGCTGAGTGTGGTCAGCGGGATGTCCAGGATGTCTTCCGGGAACGGGCCGACGACGCTCTGCCCCTTGTAGACCATGTAGATGGAGATCAGCGTCCCGAAGAACAGCGTCTCCGACCCGAGGAACACCCAGAAGCCGAGCTTCCACGTGTTCAGCCCCGTCGCCGTGGGCGCGTGGTGCGGGGGATGCCCGTGAGTCTCAGCTGCGACTGCGGTTGCCACTTGCTCTCGCTCCCTCGTTGGCCGTCAGACGGGCTCGTACGCCCAGTTGATCACGCAGACCGCCGTCCAGATCACCCCCAGCAGCGGCATCCACCAGATGTTCGTCATGAAGAGTATGAAGGTAGCCGTTGCGCCGATGGCCGTCAGGAACGGCCAGAACGAATTCGGCGGCATGTGCAGGTGCGGCTCGACCGGCCCGAAGACCGTCGCCTCGATGCGATCGGCCTCGACCCACAGGGGGTCGCGCGAATGCACCGTCGGCGTGGTATTGAAGTTGATGGCCGTGGGCGGCGACTCCGTGGCCCACTCCAGTGTCGAGGCGCCGAACGGGTTGCGTCCCGCCGGTGCGCCGCGCTTCACACTGTAGATCACGTTGACGAACAGCAGCAGCACGCCCACCGCCTGGACGAGCACGCCCGATGTGGACAGAAGGTTGAGCGCGCCGAGATTCAGCTCGTCGTAATACGTGAAGATCCGTCGCGGCATGCCCAGCAGGCCGATCCAGTGCTGCGGCATGAACGTCACGTGGAAGCCCACGAAATAGATCCAGAACTGCCAGGACCCCAGCCGTTCGCTCATGAACCGGCCCGTCAGCTTCGGGAACCAGTAATACAGCGACCCGAAGATGGCGAAGATGAGGCCGCCGATGAGCACGTAGTGGAAATGCGCCACCACGAAGTACGTGTCCGTCTGCTGCAGGTTGTGCGGCGACGTGGCGTGCATCACGCCCGAGATGCCGCCCAGCGTGAACGTCACGAGCATCGCAATGGCGTACTTCATGGCTGTGTGCAGCCGGATCTTGCCGCCCCACATGGTGGCGATCCAGTTGAAGATCTTCACGCCCGTCGGAATCGCGATGATCAGCGTCGCCACGGTGAAGAACGCATCGGCGATGGGACCCATGCCCACGGCGAACATGTGGTGGGCCCACACGCCCCAGCCGATGAGGCCGATGAGCGCGCCGGAGTATACCATCACGGCGTAGCCGAAGAGCGGCTTCCGCGAAAAGGTCGGGATGATCTCGCTGACGATGCCGAAGGCCGGCAGGATCAGGATGTAGACCTCGGGGTGGCCGAACATCCAGAACAGGTGCTGCCACAGGATCGGGTCGCCGCCGGCCTGCGTGATGAAGAAGTTCGTGCCCCAGAACCGGTCGAACGTCACGAGGAAGAGGGCGATGGCGAGAACCGGCAGCGCCGTCACGATGAGGAAGCTCGTGATGAATGCCATCCAGGTGAACAGTGGCATGCGCATGAGTCGCATGCCCGGACAGCGCAGGTTGATGATCGTGGTAATGAAATTGACGCCGCCCATGATGGACGCGGCGCCGAGTGCCTGCAGACCGAGCACCCAGAAGTCGATGTTCAGCCCGGGCGAGTACTGCGACGACGTCAGCGGCGCATACCCGAACCAGCCGCCGTTCGGCGCGGCGCCGAGGAAGAAGCTGAAATTCATGAAGATGCTGCCGAACAGGAAGATCCAGTACGACAGCGCGTTGAGGCGTGGGAACGCGACGTCCCGTGCCCCGATCTGCAGCGGGACCAGGTAGTTGAACAGCGCCACGGCGATGGGCATGCCGACCAGGAATACCATGGTCGTGCCGTGCATCGTGAAGATCTGGTTGTAGACGTCGGGGCTGAGGAACTGCATCTCCGGCCGGGCGAGCTGGATCCGGATGAGCGTGGCCTCGATGCCGCCGACGACGAACCAGAACAGCGCCGTCACGCCGTACAGGATGCCGATCTTCTTGTGGTCAACCGTGGTCAGCCAGTCCCAGATTACATCCCTGCGCCGGACGCGCCGGACGGGCGTTGCGGTCACCTGAGCTTCCGTCGTGGACATTGTCGGTTATCCCGTCCTCACTTCAGGCCCAGCAGATACGCGGCAATGGCGCGGACCTGGGCGTCGGTCAGATTCGTCGGCGGCATGCCGGCGGCGCCCCGGAGCGTACCGGGCATCCGGGCGCCGGGCTTCATGGACTGTGGGTCGCGGATCCACCGGATCAGGTTCTCCAGGCTGTTCTCCCCGGCGCCCGCGCCCACGTACGGGCGTGAGCCGTAGAGGGTCAGGGCCGGGCCCAGCGCGCCCACGGCCGTGGTGCCGGCGACGGCGTGGCACGCCACGCACGCGGAGCTGAGGAAGATGCGCTCGCCCTCCTCCACCAGGGCTGCATCATCCATCGGCGCCACGAAGGGGTTGCCTGCGCCCGTCGGGACCGGGATCTCGCCGATGCGCGCCGGCTGCGGGGCCGCCGGCTGCGCGGCGGGCACGGGCGGCTCCTGCTGCCCGGCGGCCGGTGCGGTGTCGGCTTCCGCGGTTGCTGCCGCGGCCGTCGCCGTATCGGCGGCGGCGGTCGGGGCCGCGGCGGGGGCGGCCGGTGCGACGCCGCTCATGCGCCCGACCCACGTGTCGAAGTCGGCGGGCTCCACGGCGTTCACGGACATGCGCATGATGGCGTGGGACTCGCCGCAGAACTCGGCGCACTGGCCCAGGTAGTGGCCGGGCTCACGCACCGTGAAGAGGAGGTAGTTCGGGTTCGCCGGCGGTTCCCCCTCACGCCGGCGGGGCAGCGGATTGGTGTCGCGCTTGCCGCCGATGCGTGGAATCCAGAAGCTGTGGACTACGTCGGCCGAGCGCATCTGCAGGCTCACGGGCCGGCCGGTGGGCACCCACATCTGGTTCGCCGTCGCGATGCCGAATTCCGGGTACCTGAACTCCCACCACCACTGGTGTCCGATGACCTCCACGACCAGTGCCTCCTCGGGCGGGCGGCGCTTCGTATCGAAGATGGTACGGACCGTGGGGACACCGATGAACACGACGATGAGCGCCGGGATAACGGTCCACGTGATCTCCAGGGTCGTGTTGCCGTGAACCTGCTCGGGGTGCGGTGCATCGGGCCGCTCGCGGAAGCGAAACGTCGCGTAGAGGATGAGGCCGAACACGACGATCATGATCGCCATGGTCCAGCCGAATGTGTTGTAGAAGACCGCGTTCACCGCATCGCCGAAGGCGCTCACCGGTCGGAACGTGGTCTGTGGGTACGCGTCACCCGCCTCGCATCCCGCGAGGAGCAGGGTGGCACCCATGAGGACTGCGGCCGTGGCGAAGCCGGGCCGCATCCGCCGGGCGCGCGGCCGGCGTGCGGCTGCCCTTGGAACGGACATTCTTAATCTCTCGGTGACTGCGACGAACCGGGTACCGTCCGGCCCGGATGCAAGGGCACAAATGCTACCGCCGCGCACGCGGCGGGTCAAGGATCGTGCCCCTGCGCAGTGACCCGACGTTCACCGCTCGCCCTTCCCCGCGGAGGGCGTGTGCGCCTAGCTTGCCGGGATGCGTGAAGTCGATGTGCTCATCATCGGCGGCGGCATCGCCGGATTCGCGGCGGCCGTGGCGGCATCGGGCGCGGGAGCGCGCACGGCGCTGGTGCGGCGGGGCCCCGGCGCCACGGCCCTGGCGGCGGGCGGCTGGACCGGCGTCCCGCCGGAGCCCGTGCGTGACGCGCTGGAAGGTGCGGGCATGCCACTGCGGGTTGGCGCCGCGCTGCTTCCGCACGCCGACGGCCGGTTGCTCACGTCCGATGCCGCGCCGCCTGCGCATGCCGCCGCTGCCGTGGCGGACGGTGCGGAGCCCATCCTCGTGTGCGGCATTGCCGGCCTGCCCGGATTCCACCCGCGCGCCCTCGCGGTCCTCTGGTCCGATGCCGCGGCCCTGCCGGACGGCGCAATCGCCTTCGACAGCGTGACTCTGGCGGACACGCCGGCGGCCGGCTGGTCAACGCCGGCGCTCGCCGCGCGACTCGAGGCGGAGCCGCTCGTGCTCGGGGAGCCGCTGGCCCGGGCGGTCCGGCGCCACGGCTCGGCCCGCGCGATCATCCCGGCCGTACTCGGCATCGGCGGACATGTCCGGGTCGTCGAAACGCTCCGCGATGCCACGGGCATCGTACCGGGCGAAGCCCTGAGTGGCGCGCCCTCCCTCCCCGGCTGGCGGCTGGACCAGTGCCTCCTCCGTGCGCTGCGGAACGCGGGCGTGCAGGTCGTGCAGGGCCGGGCGGCGGCGTCTCCGGTGCACGACGCCATCACCGTGGTGGAGGTGACCGGCACTGACGTCGTCGAGAGCATCCGCGTCGGCGCCGTGGTCCTTGCTACGGGCCGGTTCATTGGCGGCGGCATCACCGACAGCGGCTCCGGTCAACGCGAAACGGTGCTCGGACTGACGCCGTCCACGCCGGCACCATCACATATGCTCACCCACCCTGTCCGGACCATGGCGCAGCCGGTGCTTTCGGCCGGCATTCTGGCGGATGACCGCGGCCGGCCCGCGCGACCTGATGGCAAGCCGGCCTTCACGAACGTCTTCGCCGCCGGGTCCGTCCGCGCCGGGGCGGAGACGGCTGCACTCGGCCTCGGCCACGCTGCCCGGGACGGCTGGTCGGCCGGGGTACTGGCCGCGGCGGCGGCCCGCGGCGCCTGACCCGAAGGAGACGCGACCGATCATGGCCCCCACCGGACGCGCCCTCGCCTGGCTCAACCTCGCCTGGCGCTTCGGCCACCACGTCGTCGTCCGGATGCCACGGCGGGCACTCCGGGCCGGCAACGACCTGCAGCGGTTCCGTGACGCCGTCGAGCCCGAAGGCTACGTCCCCCTGACGGCGGACGAGCGCGCTCTGCTCCCGTCCACCATGGCATGCATCGATTGCGGCCTGTGCGTGCCGGCCTGCCCGGAGCTGCAGGCCGGCGGCGGCACCGCCTGGGACGAGGCGTGGACTTTCATTGCCGGGCCATCCCGCTCCATCGACCGGGCGGTTCTCGTTGCAGCGGCCATCCCACCCTGCACCGCATGCGACGCCTGCACGGCCGCATGCCCAATGGACATCCCCATCCCCCAGCTGGCCGCGCTCGTACAGCGCCTGGCCCGAACCCGAACCGGTGGATCATGAGCGTCCCATTCATCGTGCGCGGCATAGTCGTGAGCTGCGCTTCCATCCTCGTACTCGCGGAGGCCGGAATGGCACAGGAGCAGCGGCCGCGCGCCCGCGAAGCCGGCGTCGTTGTGGGCGTCTTCGAGACGGGCCCGCGCAATGCCATCACGGATGTGGATGGCGTGCGTGTGGGTCACGCCACCGTCCGGGGCGACAATGGCCACACCGGCGTCACGGCGGTCCTCCCTCCCGGCGACGACTGGTTCCGTGAGCGGGTTCCCGCAGCGATCGTGGCCGGCAACGGCTTCGGCAAGCTCATCGGCGTGACACAGGTCCGTGAACTGGGCGAGCTGGAGACGCCGATCCTGCTGACGTGCACGCTGTGCGTGTGGCGGGCTGCGGATGCCATGACGCAATGGCTGCTTGCGCGCCCGGGTATGGCAGACGTCCGCTCCATCAACCCCGTCGTCGGGGAGACCAACGACGCGCCGTTGAACGACATCCGGTCTCCCGCCGTGACGTCTGCCCACGTCGTTGCCGCCCTCGAGCAGGCACTCGCCTCCCCGGTCGGAGGCGTGGAGGAGGGCGCGGTGGGTGCCGGCGCGGGCACGGTCGCATTCGGCTGGAAGGGCGGAATCGGCACGTCGTCGCGGGTCTTGCCCGCCGCATACGGCGGCTACACCGTCGGAGTGCTCGTGCAGTCGAACTTCGGCGGCATCCTCACCGTGGCAGGCGCCCCGGTTGGCCGCGAGCTGGGGCAGTACGCATTCATGCGGGAGGCGGAGCGGCGTGATGCCGACCCGACGCCGGACGGCAGCATCATGATCGTGGTGGCCACCGACGCGCCGCTGGACGCACGGAGCCTCGAGCGCCTGGCTGGCCGCGCGCTGCTCGGCCTGGCGCGCACCGGCGCCACCATGAGCAACGGCTCGGGCGACTACGTCATTGCCTTCGCCACGGCGGAGGCCGTGCGCCGCCGGGACGGCCGCGCCGCAGCGGCAGGCGCGCAGCTCGGCAACGATGCAATGACGCCGCTGTTCCAGGCCGTGGCCGAGGCGACCGAGGAGGCCATCCTCAATTCCATGTTCCGCGCCGTCACGACGACGTACGGCGGGCGAACCATCGAGGCCCTGCCGCTGGACGCGACGCTGCAGATCCTCCGGCGGCACGGCCTCCTGCGCACGCCCTGAACCTGCCCGTCCGACGGGTCAGCCAGCGTCGGTCTCGGGACGGTCCTCGAAGAACGCCTCGAGCTGTGGCGCGATCCACTCCGCGTCCTGCTCGCCGAGATCGATGAGCTCGCCGAGGTAATCCGGCTGGAACATCAGCATGGAGAGCACGTCCGGGCTGCGCTGCTCGCGGGTTCCGAGGCCGCGCGTCATGAACCGGAACGTGCGCGGGAGCTTTGGCTCGAACTTCGCCGCAAGCGCTGCGAGGTCTTCGGATGGGCGAACGTGGAGGAGGCGCACGGAGCGCATCCCCTGCCGGTGCTCCTCCGGAAGCCTCTCGAGCAGGCGGTTCAGGCGCTCCAGTCGCAGCGCATCCTGGTCCACGAGGTCCAGGAAGACGGCGTTCAGCAGCACGCCCGCCACCTGGGCCGGGGGCGGGTAGCCGGGTTCGCGGGCGGATGCGATCTCGTCGCGTGTCCGTTGGTGCCGCGTCGAGATGGCCAGGATGCGGTCCGCGCCGAGGTGGAGTGCGGGCGACAGCGGGGCCGCGAGCCGGATCCCGCCGTCGCCGTACCACTCGCTGCCGAGCCGGACCGCCGGGAAGAAGATGGGCAGCGCAGCGGACGCCATGATGGTCTCGACGGTGATGGGCCCCACCTCCGTCCGCCGCTGCGGACGCTCCCACGGCATGATGTCCCTGCCTTTCAGGAACACCACGGTCTGGCCGGTCGTGTACGACGTCGCGATGATCCCCACCGCCTTCAACCGGTTCAGCTCGAGGTTGTAGTCGATGCCGGTGAGCTCGCCGTCCACGGCGGCCAGTACGTCGGCCAGGAGCTCCCGCAGCGGCTGCGTATCCAGCAGACCCCGGACGTTCGGCGCACCGCGGGCCCCGCCCGACGCAAGCCGCAGCGACCACCGGAACGCATTCCGCGACAGCGAGCCGGCGTCCACCCTGAAGACGTCCTCCACATGGAGCCCGCGCCAGAGGGACTCCAGCTCGTGGACGGCCTGGGCGAAGCTGCCCGGCGCCGCCGCCAGCTTCGCGATGTTCACTGCCCCCGCGCTCACACCCGTCAGGATGGGAACCCGTATGTCGGGATAGTTGCGGGCGATCCACTTCAGGACGCCCACCTGGTAGGCGCCACGCGCGCCGCCACCGGTGAGGACCAGACCGAGATTGTACTCGACCGCCGTCCTGGCGGATGACGCAGGTGCCATGGATGCTCGCCGGAAGGAGTCTACCGCGACACGCTACCACCATTCCTGCGCACCTGCCAGCCCGGCCGGCGCGCGGGACAGTCGCCGTTTACCGCGGATGGGCAATCCGCTATCGTGTTGCCCATGTCCACCATTGAGGCGCTGTTCGCCGGGCCGTACGGCCCGCTCGTCATATTCTCCATGCGTATCGTGGACGTCTCCCTGTCCACCGTCCGCATCCTTCTCGCCGTGCGCGGCTACAAGGCCATCGTCCCCGTCATCGGGTTCTTCGAGGTGCTCATCTGGGTCTTCGCCGTGGGCAACGCGATCCGCTTCCTCGACAGCGGCTGGCACCTGCTGGGTTACGCCGCCGGCTTCTCCACGGGTACGGTCGTCGGCATGCTGATCGAGGAGAGACTCGCCATCGGGTATGCCACGATCCGCATCGTCTCGCGATATGTCGGTGTCGAGCTGGCCGATGCGCTGCGCGACCTGGGCTTCGGCGTGACGGAGTTCGCGGGCCAGGGGCGGGACGGACCCGTAGAGATCGTCTACACGGTCTGCCTGCGCCGCGACATCCCCCGCGTCACGGGGGAGGTGCAGCGGTGGGACCCGCAGGCCTTCGTCACGGTGGAGGAGCCCCGGGACATCCGCTGGGGCTGGATGCACACGGGCGGCCGGAGCCGGGTGATGGGACTGGGCGGGCTCAACGAGTTCGCCCGGCGGATGGGCATCCGGCTGAGGCGCTGACCCGTCAGTCCAGATCGACCTGTCGCACGTCGAGCACGTCGGGCAGGGCCGCCAGCGCCGACATCACGTCATCGCTGATGACGCCGTCCACGCTGATGGCGGCGAGAGCGTCCGCGCCTGCCTGCATCCGGGCCTGGTGATACTCCGCAATGTTGATCCCGGCGGTGCCGAGGAGGGTGCCCACACGGCCGATGACCCCCGGCACGTCGTTGTTGCGCAAAATCAGGAGCGAGCCGCGGGGACGGACCACGATGCGGTAGCGGTCGACGCGCACGACGCGGGGGTGGCGGCCCGCCACGACGGCACCCGCCACACGCGACTCGCCCGAACCCGTACGCAGACGCACCTCGATGAACTCCTCGTACGGGCCGTGTGTCCCCACCCGGCTGCGCTCCACCTCTATGCCCCGCGACTCCGCGATGTGGACGGCGTTGACCATGTTGATGGCGCCGAAGCCGACCACGTGGCGCAGTGCACCCATCGCCGCCGCGGCGGCGATGGGCCGCACCACCACATCCTCCGGTCCCGAGTAGCGGATGACGAGGTGTTCCGCGGCGCCGTCAGCCAGCGCCGCGGCGATCCGGCCGAGGCGGTCGGCCAGCTCCAGGAGCGGCCTCAGGCGCCGCATCTCCTCGCCGCCGATGGCGGGCGCATTCACCGCCCGCGTCAGATCGTCGTCCGCCAGCGCCGCCCGGACCGCCTCCGCGATCTCCACCGCGACGTTGTGCTGCGCCTCTTCAGTGGCGGCCCCGAGGTGCGGTGTGAGTACGGCGTTGTCCACGCCGCGCAGGGGGTGGTCCGCAGGCAGCGGCTCCTCGGCGAAGACATCCAGGCCGGCACCGCCGATGCGGCCGGTCCGCAGCGCCTCCGCCAGGGCAGCCTCGTCGATGACCCCGCCCCGTGCAGCATTCACGATCACCGCGCCGGGCTTCATCATGGCCAGCTCCTCCGCTCCGATCATCCCCTCCGTGCTGTCCGTCAGGGGAACGTGCAGGGAGATTACATCGGACCGCGAGAGTACGGCGTCGAGCGACGACAGCTCGACCTCCAGCGACTCCGCCCGCTCCGGAGTCAGGTACGGATCGTACGCGCATACGCGCATGCCGAAGGCCCGCGCACGACGCGCAACCTCACCGCCGATGCGACCGGCACCGACGAGACCGAGGACCTTGCCGTAGAGTTCGCTCCCGGTGAAGCTCTTGCGGTCCCACTCGCCCGCCTTCATGGAGCGGTCCGCAGCCGGAATCCGCCGCACGCACGCCAGGACGAGGGCGAGTGTGAGCTCCGCAGCAGAAATGGTGTTCCCTGACGGAGCGTTCAGCACGGCGACGCCACGCTCCGTCGCCGCGTCAACATCGATGTTGTCCACTCCCACGCCCGCGCGACCGATGACGCGGAGCTCATCGGCGTGTTGCAGCGCGTCGCGCGTTATGCGCGTGCTGCTCCGCACGATCACCGCATGCATGCCGGTGATGGCCCGCGCCAGCTCCTCCCCCTTAAGGCCGGTCCGCTCGATGAGCTGGAAGCGGTCGTCGGACCGCAGCGGGGCGAGGCCGTCCGCAGAGATCGCGTCGGCGATGAGTACCCTGTATTCCTTCACGTCCATCATCCTGTTCGGCGCGCAGCCGCCGCGCGCGTTCGTCTACGAGTCGAGCACGCCCCCGAGCACGTCCAGCAGCTCGTCGAGGGCGGCGGGCGCGTGGTCGCCCATGTGCCCGATGCGGAAGGTCTCGTCCTTCATCATGCCGTAGCCCGTGGCGATCTGGAATCCGCGCGCCTTCACCGCCGCCGCCAGGGAAGGCCCCGTCCAGCCGTCCGGACAGTGGATGGTCGTCACGGTGGGGGATCGGAATCCGGGCGGTGCGAGGATCCGCAGGCCCCGCTCCTCGCACCACGCCCAGGTCCGCTCGGCCATCCGGCGGTGGCGGTCGAGCCGGTCCTCCAGGCCCTCCGCCTCGATGTAGGCAACCTGTTCGGCGAGCGCGAAGAGCAGCGACACGGCCGGCGTGTTCGGCGTCTGGTTCTTCTGAATGTTCTTTTCGAACTCCAGGAAATCGAAGTAGATGCCGCGATCCGTCCTGCTCGCTGCGCGCTCCAGGATGTGGGGCTGCGCTACGCCGAAGGCGAGTCCCGGCGGCAGGGCGAACGCCTTCTGCGAACCCGTAAGGATGAAATCGAGGGCCCACTCGTCGGTGCGGACGTCCGCACCGCACAGGCCGGACACACTATCCACCAGGAGTACGACGTCCCCTGCGGCATGTGCCACGGCCGCCAGGTCCGCGATGGGGTTCAGCGCGCCGGTGGATGTCTCCGAGTGGACCACCGTCACCGCGTCGTAGTCTTTCCCGCGCAACGCATCGGCCAGCATGTCCGGCGTGTGGCCCTCCCCCCACGGAACCTCCAGGGAATCAGCCGACAGGCCGGTGGCCTTCGCGATCTGGAAGAACCGTTCACTGAAGGCGCCGTTCACGAGCGAGAGCACGCGGCGGCGTGCGCCGTTGCGGACGGCCCCCTCCATCAGGCCCGTCGCAGAGGACGCGCTCACGTATACCGGCCGTTCCGTCCGGAAGATCATCCGGAGGCGCGGCTGTATGCTCGCCATGAGTTCTTCCATCTCTGCCACGCGGTGGCCGATCATCGGCTTCGTCATGGCGGCGAGCACCGCCGGCCGCACTTCCGTCGGGCCGGGGAGGAAGAACCGTCCAGTCATTTCCACGATCCGTTGCTCACATTTGGGGTGCGTAGGAAGGCACGGTACTCCGGGTCGAGCAGCTCCAGGCCGCGGGCCCACAGGCGCCGCGCCGGTTCCGACCGCGGCGGATCGCCGCCGAGGGCCAGCGGGAGGACGGGCGCCAGGGATGGCGAGCGGATGACCACGTCGGCTTCCTCTACCACGGCCGGGCGATGGACGACGCCGGCATACGCGACGAAGACGTCGGCGACGCCGCGGGTCTCGAGGTCCGTGACCCCGTCACCCACCATCATCACCGGCCCGCCGACCTCGGCTCGCCAGTGCGCCATCACCTCCCGCTTCCCGCCGGAACGGGCCAGGGGCGACCGCGAATCGAAGCCGGCGTACTGCCCGTCTCCGTCGAAGCGGACATCCACGGCCGCGACGCGGTGACGCGGAATACCCAGGGCGTCCGCCACGGCCACCACTGCGGGCAGCAGCCCGCCGCTCATGACACGCACCTCCACGCCCTCGAACGTCAGCGCGGCGACGACTTCGGCCGCGTCGGGGACGATGGCATCCACGTACCGCCGGCCCAGCGCCGCCACATCCGCGGACGTAGGCCGGATGAGGTCCAGGCGCCGACCGTAGACCGCGTCCAGCCGGACATCGCCGCGCATGGCCGCGTCCGTCAACTCCTCCACCTCCGCCCGCCTCGGCCCCGCCAGCTCATCGATGCCTTCCAGCGCCGACAGCGTGGAGTCGCAGTCGAATACGACGGCCGCGACCCGGCTCAGCCGGCGCATGCGTTCGCCCGTCCGGCCGCGTCCGTCGTCGGTAGTCCAGCGTTCTGCATGCTCAATACACTGCGAAAAACGGCTCCATCCCGGAGCCGTGCAAAGTGGCGGGCACGATGCACTCCCAGCAAGGGCCGCTACAGCGCACCCATCAGCTCGAGGGCGAACGTCCGCTCGCCGGTGAGAAAGAACTGGCCCATGGTGGACGGGCCGTCGTAGTACCGCGCGACGAGCCGCAGCGTACGCGACGAGCCGACGCCGATTCCCGCCGCCACCGCCACGGCACCGCGCCACGACGTGCGCTCCGCCGCCTGCCAGTCCACGCCTCCCCACACGCCCACGCGTCGGTCCTTGAACGGGCGCCATTCCCGGTCCACGCCCAGCTGCACCGCCGCGCGGTCGCGAACGTCGAGAGCGCGCAGGCGCGAATCCCAGCCCAGGTACGAGCGGAAGATCCAGGCACCGCCGCCGTAGAAACGGCCCAGGCCCGTCGCCGCGTACGCCGCCATGACTTCGACCTGCTCGTTCCCGAACTCGATGCGCCGGGCGCCGGTCTCCTCGATGAACTCGTCGCCCAGGTGCGAGCTCCGGTGGCTCAGCATGGTGCGGCCGGACCACGCATCGTGACGCGCCTCGACGCCGCCGGCGATGATCCAGTCCTGACCCATGTCGTCGCGGCTCGGCTCCTGCACGCGGAAACGACCGAACACCTTCGCTTCCAGGACCAGCGCCGCACCGCCCCCCTCCCACTCCGCCAGCCGCACCAGCGGCAGGATCGCGCCCAGCGAGATCGTCGCCACCGTCTCCATATCGGCGTCCGGCAGCTCGAACGGCGCCCGCTCCCCTCCCTCCACGCGGAGCAGGTTCGTCCGCATGAGCGCCACGGACATGCGCGGTGCGGACGGGTCCGCCACAGGCGGCGTGTGATGGCGGTCCGGGGGCAGGATCGCACCATCCTGGGCGTTGCCGGGGGCGGACAGCAGCACGAGTGCGGCCGCACAGATCATCGCCCTACCCCCGCTACCTCGCATGCACCCTCCCGCGTAGACCGGTTCCGTTGCGGGCAGGCCCCCGCTCCTGCATTCTCCCCCGCGCAAACGGGTGAGTCAAGCGAGGCCGCCGTGTCCGAATACATCCGAATCCTGAAGCCCGCCACCGCGGGCAGCGACCTGGCCAGCGCTGCGCGCATCCTCGACGAGATTCCAGCCCTCGACGCAGCCGGAGGCCCCGTCGGCGCGCTGACCGTGGCCCTCGCATGGCTCGCAGCAGGACGGGCACACCGCGTCCGGAGCGCCCTGCGCACCATCGAGCCCGACCTCGCCCACCTCGTCCCGCTCCTCGTGGGCCGCTACGTGGCGTGGACCGGAGACCTCCGGTCCGCAGCGCTGTCCTGGCCCGCCGTGCGACAGGCCGCGGAATGCCCCGCGCAGAATACCGGCGGCACCGACGAGCGCATCATCGCCGCCGCCACCGTCGTGGGCCTCGAGCGCACCGCCACGGACATGGGCGACCCCGCCCTCGCCGCACGCCTGCGCGCCCCGGCACGGGACGCCCGGATGTCCCTCCACCGGGGCGCCGGGAGCACGCTCCTCGCCCTCGCCCTCGACGTCGAACCCGATCCCGCCCAGGCCTGGACCGGCGACGGGCACACGCGCCTCGCATCGGAGCAGCCACTCGACGCCGCGCGCTTCGTCCTGGCCGCCGTGCACGGCCTCCTCGGAATCTCGCCCGATGCCACACGGCACCGCGTCTGGCTCAGGCCGAGGGGAGTTTTCGACGGGGAGGGGCTGGACGTGCGGGAGATCCGGGTAGGAGATGACTCGCTCAACCTCCGCGTGGACGCGACAGGCGACCGGCTGCGGGTCACCGTGGAGCAGGATGCCGGACCCATCCCGATCACCGCCCTCCTCGAGCCCCTCGTGCCGGGGACCGTGAGGCAGACCGCCGTGGACGGCGTGGACGCCCGGCTGGCCGTGCGCCCTGCCCCGGGCGGCAGCGTCGTGCCCGTCCAGCTCGTCCTGGACCACGCCCGCACCCTCGAAATCGAAAGGGTCGCCCCCGCCGGAAACGCCGAGGGGCCGCCCACAACGTGAGCGGCCCCTCGTAAACATGATGCCGGCGTCGGCTACCGGGCGGTCATGCGTCCATCGTTGGACAGCAGCCCCCGCAGGAAGGCGGGCCGATCCGGTACTGCCGTTCGGATCATGGAGCGGGCATACGTGATCCGCTCATCGTCCGACAGCTGGTCCACGACCGAAATCGGAGCACCATAGCGCAGGAGCAACCGCTTGGCATCCTTCGCGACACTATCGTCCATCGGACCTCCACATTATGGGTGGGAGCTGGAGCCCCAATTTAGCGGCAGACCCCGCCGGCGGCAACTCTCCACACGGCATCCCGCCGTCCTCCCGGGGCCCCATACGGTGGCGTATACCGGGTCGGCGGTCGGTCACGCGCGGCGGGCGCGGGGGTTGCAACGGAGGCCCGGTGTCCGGATCATGACGTAATGGCGGAGGAGCGATGAGGAACCCGCTGGAATGGTGGCGGCACCGGCAGGCGCGGCGGCGGTACATGCCGCGTACGCGGGTGGCGAAGACAGGGACGATCGGCCGGCTGTCGCTTGCGGCTCTGGTGGTGATCGTGGCGGCAGCGGCGGTCCTCGAGATGCGGCGGGGCGGCGATGGCGACGAGGAGCTGGCCGCGTACGCGCGAGACAGCCGGCTGGACCCTCTGGACCTGGTGGATGTGGCGGGCCGTTCCCGCCGGCTGCTGTTTCTTGCGGACATTCCGTCGGCGGCTGCGCCGAAGCGGTTCGCCGCTGCGGCCATCGAGCGCCTGGCGACGGGACCCGGTCTGGATCTGGTGGTGCTGGATGTGGATGCGGCGGAGCAGCCTCACATCGACCGCTACCTGGCGACTTCACCGGAGGATGCGTCCATTCTGATGTCGCGGCCACGGGCCATCCGCGAGGATGACGGCGCGTCCCGGACCTTTGTGGACCTGTACCGGACGGTGTGGCGGGTGAACCAGGCGCTGGGCGCCCACCGGCGGGTCCGGATCGTGGCGGCGGACCTGCAGGGCTGGCCGCCGGCCCGGGCCACATCACCCCACGACGCGGCGCGCCTGTTCGGCCAGCGGGACGCCCATATGCTCGAGGCGGTCACGACCCGGGAGCTGGCCAGGAATCCGGGCGCCCGCGTCCTGTTCTTCGTGGGAGGCCTGCACGCACTGAAGTCCGGTGGCGGCCGGATCCAGACGGGCGGCACGCGGCCAGTGGAGGTGACGTGGCTGGCCGCCCAGCTTGCGGAGCGCTACCCGCGGGATGTGTACACGATCCTGGTGGACGCCGCGCCGTCCCGGGCCGTGACCACGGACGTGGTGGCGTACCGGGGCACGGACGCGGCCGACGTCATGCGGAGGGCGGGGGCCGGCTCCGGATTCGGCTTGCGGATCAACGACGATTTCGACCGGCTTTCACGAACGCCCGTACGGACGGTGGGCACCACGGGGCTGACGTTCGCCTTCGAGCCCCGGAACGCACCCTTCTCCCGCCTGGCCGACGCGTACATCTACTTCGGGAACTGACGGACCCGGAGTCTCAGTCTTGCGGCTCGGCCTGGTAGCCTTCCTCGGCCACGGCGCCGGCAAGCGCCTCCGGCGAGACCCGATCCTCGTCGTACTCCACGACGGCGCGGCCGGCCGTGAGGTCCACGTCCGCGCTGTGCACGCCGTCCTGTCCTTCCAGCGCCTCCCGCACCGCCCGCACGCAATGCTGGCAGGTCATGCCCGATACCTTCAGTGTCGCAGTCGCCATCGATTCTCTCCTCATCCGCCCCGGCGCCGGCCTATCGGCCCCGCACCAGGAAGTACCAGTTCACCCAGACGATGGCCAGGACGCCGGCCACCGTCACGATCACGCGGTCCATGTGCACCTCACTTTCGCAGCACGGTACGGAGCCGCAGGCTGTTGCTCACCACGGACACGCTGCTGAACGCCATGGCCGCGCTGGCGAACACCGGGGAGAGCAGCACGCCGAAGAAGGGATACAGCGCTCCCGCCGCGATGGGCACACCTGCGGCGTTGTAGAAGAACGCCCAGAACAGGTTCTGGCGTATGACGCGCATGGTGCTCCGCGACAGCAGGACCGCCGTGATCACGCCGCCGAGCTCGCCACCCACCAGGGTAACGTCACTGGCCTCCATCGCCACGTCCGTGCCCGTGCCGATGGCGATGCCCAGGTCCGCCTGGGCGAGGGCCGGTGCATCGTTCACGCCGTCCCCCACCATGGCCACGCGCCGGCCCGTCTGCTCCTGGAGTTCCTTCACCACCCGGGCCTTGCCTGCGGGTCGCACATCGGCGACGACCTTGTCGATCCCCACCTGTGCAGCAACGGCACGGGCCGTCCGCTCGTTGTCGCCCGTGAGCATTATGACGTCCATGCCGAGCCGGCGCAGCTCCGCCACCGCAGCCGCACTGCCGGGCTTCACGGGGTCCTCGATGAGCAGCAGGGCCTCCGCGCTGTCGTCCACCGCCACGTACACCGGCGTCCGTCCCATGCCCGCCTCGGCCGCCGCCACCTCCGCCAGGGCACCGGCGTCCACACCGCTCTCCTCCAGGAGGGCCCGGTTCCCCACCAGTACCCGCCTGCCGTCCACCACGCCGAAGACGCCGCGCCCGCCGAAGGATGCGAAGTCCGTGGCATCCACCAGCTCGACGCCCCGCTCCCGGGCGCCCTCCACGATGGCCGCGCCCAGCGGGTGCTCGGACACCCGCTCCACCGAGCCCACCAGCCGGAGCACGCCCTCCGGCGCGGCCGCATCACCCGCCATCCGGACTTCCACCAGCCGCGGCCGACCCTCCGTCACCGTTCCCGTCTTGTCCAGCACGACCACGCCGATGTCACGGGCGAGCTCGAGGGACTCGCCGCCCCGGAACAGCACTCCACGCTCCGCGCCCGCCCCCGTGCCCACCATCACCGCCGTGGGCGTCGCCAGGCCAAGGGCGCACGGGCACGCGATGATCAGCACCGTGACGAAGGACACCAGGGCGAAGATGAAGCGCGGCTCGGGACCCACGTTGTACCACACCACGAACGCGGCAATGGCGATGGAGACGACCACCGGGACGAAGATTCCCGATATCCGGTCGGCCAGCCGCTGGATCGGCGCCTTCTCGCCCTGGGCCTCCTGGACCAGCCGGACGATCTGCGCCAGCGCCGTGTCCCGGCCCACCTTCATCGCCCGGAACCGGAACGCGCCGCTCCCGTTGATCGTGCCCCCCACTACCTCGTCGCCCGCCGACTTTTCCACGGGGAGTGGCTCGCCCGTGAGCATGGACTCGTCCACCGCGCTCCGGCCGCTCACCACCATCCCGTCCACGGGGACGCGCTCACCCGGCCGCACCACGATGACATCGCCCACCTCGAGATCCTCCACCGCGACGTCCGCCTCCTCATCACCGCGCATCACCCGCGCCGTCTTCGGCTGCAGCCCCATGAGACGGCGGATGGCGTCCGACGTGCGCCCCTTCGCCCGCGCCTCCAGAACCTTGCCCAGCAGGATCAGGGCGATGATCATGGCGACAGCCTCGTAGTAGACGTCCGCCGCCAGACCCGCACCCGTAAAGACACCCGGTGCCACGGTAACCGCCACGCTGAACAGGTATGCAGACCCCGTCCCCACCGCGATGAGCGTGTTCATGTCCGCCGTGCCGTGGAGGAACCCGCTGTACGCGCCACGGAAGAAGTGACGCCCTGACCACGCAATCACCGGAGTGGTCAGGACGAGCAGGGCCCAGCGGATCACGCCGGGCTCGAGCTCGAACAGCCACGGCACCACCCCCATCATCCAGTGGGCCACCGGCATCATGAGGCGGTCCAGCAGGTCCGCTCCGTGCATGGCCGACGGCTCCATCATGAGCGGCATCATGAGCACCATCGCCAGCACGCCCACCGCCGCCGCCAGCCAGAACTTCCTCAGCAGCGTGCGATACTCCCGCTCACGGGACACCCGCTCCCGCTCCACCGGGTCCGCGATCTCCACCGTCTCGGCCAGGCCGTACCCTGCCCGCTCCACCGCAGCCGCCAGATCCGCCGGCGTAACCGCATCAGGCAGGAGCTCGACCCGCGCCTCGGCCGTCGCCAGGTTCACACTCGCACGGATCACACCCCGCAGCGAGCGCAGCTCCCGCTCCACCGGCTCCGCCGTCGCCGCCCACTCCAGCCCCGCAACCGGCAGGACCACCTCCTCCGTCCGCGCACCGTATCCCGCCGACTCCACCAGGCCCACCAGCTCCGCCGCCGTCAGGCGCGACGCGTCGTAGACCACCGTGGCCCGCTCCGTACCGAAATTCACCGAGGCGTCGCGTACGCCATCCGTGCGCTCCAGCTTCCGCTGCACCCGGCTCGCGCACGCGGCGCACGTCATCCCCGTCACCGGGATCGTCAGGCGATCTCCGCCCCCGCCCGCTCCACGTCCGCCCGCCGCCCGCCCGACAGCCGCCGACTCACTCACCGGTCACCATCCGTCCTCCGTGGTCTCATATACCCCCCGCCCCTATATTGGCGACGGGCGGGTCGCGGCGCAAGGGGGCGGAGGAATGGCCGTGCCGACGGCGTGGCACGGGGCGTGTAGCGGGGGCGGGCATGCACGAGAATGGGGAGACGCGCTGGTGGCGCCGCACGGGGACTGCCCGGTCCGGGTTTCGGTACCTCGGCCTGAATGGGCGGCGGCTGACGGCGGAAGCGACGCTGGCGCGAATCCGCTCCCTGGCCATTCCTCCCGCGTGGTCGGACGTGCACATCTCGCCGGACCCGGACCGCAAGGTGCAGGCATGGGGGCAGGACCAGGCGGGCCGTCGCCAGTACCGGTACAGCGCCGGGCACGAGGCGGCGCGGGACAGCCGGAAGTGGAAGAGGGTCCTGCGGGTGGCCAACCTCATGCCGACGCTGCGGGAGCGGACGAATGCGGACCTTCGAGGGGACCGACTGGACCGCGAGCGGGTGCTGGCGACGGTGGTGCGGCTGATGGCCCGGGCGTACTTCCGGGCAGGCAGCGAGCGGTATGCCGTGGAGAACCGCACGTTCGGGATCTGCACGCTGGAGAAGAAGCACGTAATTGTCCATGAGAACAGCCTCGAGTTTCTCTACAAGGGGAAGCGGAGCCTGGATCAGCGGCAGGTGGTGGCGGACACGCCGCTTGTCGAGATCATCGAGGAGCTCAGGGCCCAGCCGGGCCCCCGGCTGTTCAAGTACCGCGTGGGCCGGCGCTACCGTCCCGTGACGGCGGCGGCGGTGAACCGCTACCTGGAGGAGATCCTTGGGGAGCGCTGCACGTCCAAGGATCTGCGCACGTTCGGCGGCACGGTGCGGGCGGCCACGATCCTGGCGGATCTCGGCCCGGCGCGCACGAAGGCGGAGGCGAAGCGGAACGTGCTGATGGTGTGCACACTGGTGGCGACGGATCTGGGGAACACGCCCGCGATATGCCGGAGGGCGTACATCCATCCCGCCGTCCTCGCGGAGTACGAGGTGTCGGGCCGGACGGTGGAGACGGTGGCGAAGCGCCGGCGTACGGCGCCGGCGGTCAGGACGCGGGAGAAGGTGGGTCACTACCCGGAGGAGGCGGCACTCGTCCGCTTCCTGGAGCGGTACGGCTGAGCGCGGCTCCGACTCCGGCGGTGCGGCGCACTCCACGGGGCTGCCCGCTGCGCCAGCCCGCTCCGGCTCCGGCCGCTGGTCAGTCTGCCGGCGATCCCGTCGCCGGTTCCCGGTCGCTCCGGCGGTCGGGCGCCGGGACGGTGATGGTCTGGAAGTTCAGTCCCCGTTCCCTGAGGACGGGCAGTGCGACATTGAAGACGGGAATCCCCGACGGCGTCCTCGCCTCCAGGATGCCGTGGTGGGCGTGGCCATGGAACACGGCGTCGGCGCCCAGCGTTTCGATGGGCTGCAGGAGGCGTGAGCTGCCGAGGAAGGGGAAGATCACCTCGGGCTCGCCGGCGAGGGTGTCCGGAATCGGCGCATAGTGCAGCACGACGATGCGGGATTCAGTGGAGAGTTCCTGCAGTGCGCGCTCGAGCTTCAGCGCCTCGTCTACGGCGGCGTTGACGAAGTCCTTGATGAGCGCTTCGCCGAAGGGTCCGAGGGCGCCGCGGCCGAAGCCGCCGGCAAACCCCTTCGTGCCGGCGAAGCCGACGCCTTCGATGACGGTGCTGGTCCCATCGAGTACCTGGACCCCCGCCTCCTGGAGCAGCGCCGTGCACGCTTCGTCCTCGTCCTGCTCGAAGTCGTGATTGCCGAGCACGGCGACGACAGGGACGCTGACGCCGGCCAGCTCGTCGATCACGGCCCGCATCTGGTCGGGCCGCCCGTGGGTCGTGAGGTCGCCGCAGAGGACGAGCACGTCCGCGCTTCGCTGTATGTCGGAGAACAGCTCCCTCAGTTCGCCCGTCCGGTTCCCATCGAAGTGGATGTCGCCGACCGCCGCGATGCGGAGCTGCCTCTGCCCGTCAGCCATTCTTTTCAGCCTCCGGCCGTTCCTGCCACACGTCACTGCTCGTGATCTCGCGGACGATGGGTAGCTCGCGGGTGGCGATGGTGGCTTCCTTCCGCAGGTCCCTGAAGCCCCACTCCATCACGTCGATGTTGTAGGAGAATCGCGAGATGAGAGTGCCCTGGCAGATCGATGGATCGCCCGCCTCGTCGATCCCGGACTCGGCGGCATCGTACAGCCGGCGCCGAACCCACTGCGGAATCCGGCCGCGGTGGCCGGGATACACGAAGTCGTACAGGTGCAGCTGCGCTAGAAGCAGCCGCCAGTGCGCGCCAACGCGTTCCAGGAGTCGCTCCCAGTCGAACTCGTCGCCGCGGGCGAGGATGAGGTGCAGCACGTCGGCCACGTCGGAGCGGTGGCGCTCGGAGACGAACAGGCGGTGCCAGAGCAGCTCCTCCGGCGGTGCGATGCGTACCTGCGTGCCGGCGAGGATGCCGGCCCTGGAGTGGGCATACCACCCCGCGTCGATGAACGAGAGGCCATTGCCGGTCCCGAAGATCAGATCGATCTGCTTGTCGCCGTGCATGGCCTTGGCCAGCCAGTGCGACTGCTCGAGGTGGGGGCGGAACCCCACGGCCTGGAGGGCGCGCGCCGTTTCCACGACGCGGCCCGGCTCGACGAACAGGTCGAGATCCTTCGTCTGCCGGTAGATGCCGGTATACTCGTAGAGGGCGTACAGGCCGCTGACCACGTACGGGACTGCCGCACGGTTCAGCGTTTCCAGCGCAAGGCGGTACACCTCCCGCTCGTCGTCCGGAATCCAGAACTCGCCGTGGGTCAGGGAGCGGCGTTCCTCCCTGCTGAGGTGCACCGTCTCCGGCGTGATCCTGTGTCCCGGTATTGACCTTTCCATCCGCCCCCGCTCGCCCTGCCGCCCACGCTGCACGGCGACCCATGGGGAGCAAGGTTCGCGCCGCTTCCCCGGGCCGGGAGTGGAGATTAGCTTCGTGCCATGCTGGACGACTGGAAGACGGCGTGGCGCGAAGCGGTGGAGAACTTCAGGCGGGAAGTCCATGAGGGGACGCCCGGCTCGCCGCCCCGCGTCCGCGCAATGGAGCGTGAGGTCATCTCCGCGGCGGGAGCGCTTGCGAAGCTCGATGACGAGATCCGGCGGACCCGCCGGGAGGCCGCCACCGAGGCCGAGTCCCTGGAAGTGTGCCGCCGGCGCGAGGCGATGGCCCGTGAGGTCGATGACGCCGAGACGGTCCGCGTGGCCGCCCAGTTCGCCGCCCGCCATGCGGAGCGACAGGATCTGCTGAGGCGGAAGGTCGGCGTGCTCGAGGAGGAGCGGACCCTGCTGGCACGGGACATCGAGAGCATGCGCGCGATGATCGCCGAAGCAGCACCCGTGGCGGGCTCGTCGGCGGGTACCGTGGGGGAGGGGCAGGGCCGGTTCGCACCGGACGCCGGGGCGCAGCACGACCGTGAGTTCTCGCGCATGGAGAGGGACGCCCGGGAGCGCGCCGCCGACCAGCGACTCGAGGAACTGAAACGGCGGATGGGTCAGTAACTGCGTCGGCGTCTCAGTCCGCCGGCCGTTCCGTCCACTGGATCACCAGCTTCGCGCGCCGGGCGGCCTCGAGGGCGATCTCCAGTTCCGTCGCCACGAACCGGGCCCGCCGGGCGCGCTCCGTCGCCGTCATGCCATCCCTTTCCATCTCCGCCACGGCCTCGATCACCCGGGACGCCCGCCGCACGACTTCCCAGAGCTGCTGGCGATCGTAGTGGTGGTCGCAGCGGTGCATCCGCTCGTCCGCCGTGCGGTCGATTTCCTTCGCAATCATCCTGAGCTGGTCCTTCGCGAGCATGGGCGTCCTCCGTCGGCGTGAAACGGGTTCCGTTCCGGCGTGCAGGTTGCGGGCCTGAGCGCCGGGAGGTCCCACAGGATCAATCCGTCCACCGGCCGCGCCACGACGGCGCGATGAGCGGCGTTTCCCGAGGCCGACCGGCCCGCTAGCTTCCCGGTCGCCCCGTTCCCTGCAGCAGGCTGAGCGATGGACACGAGGATTCTGCGTGCGCTGAGCGCCCACGAGCTGACCCGCGGCCTGCCGGACGACGACCGCGTCGAACTGGCCCGCCGTGCCCGGATCGTGGGATACCTGCCCGGCGCATTCGTCTACCACGAGAGCCAGCCCCGCCGGTTCTGGGGCATCGTTCTCGGTGGCAGGATCGCCCTGGAGAAGGGGCCGCTGAGCCGGCCCCGCCGCCTGTACACACTTGAGGCGGATGAGTCCTTCGGGGAAGGCAGCTTCCTCGATGACTATCCCCACTCGACGTCCGCACGCGTCCTCGACGCGGCCGAGGTCGTGGAGCTGCCCCGCGAAGCCTTCACCGCTCTGGCCACGGAGCGGCCCGAACTGTACCGCCGCCTGATCGCCGCCTCCGCCCGCCTCATCGCGGAGCGGCTGAACACCGCCACGGGCATGGGCGGCCGGGCCGAGGCGTACCTGGCCGGCGGCGTCCGCCGTGAGAAGGACCTGCTGGGCGAGCGGGACGTGCCCGCCGCCAACTACTACGGCATCCAGACGCAGCGTGCGGTGGAGAACTTCCCCATCACCGGGATCGCCATCGCCCAGTTCGGCCACCTCATCCGCGCCCTCGCCGCCGTGAAGGAAGCATCGGCCGCGGCGAACCGGGACCTGGAGCTCATCGAGCCGGCGGTTGCCGATGCCATCATCCGCGCGTGCCGGGAGATCGGCGCAGGCAACCTCCACAACCAGTTCGTCGTGGACGTCATCCAGGGCGGGGCCGGCACGTCCACGAACATGAACGCGAACGAGGTCATAGCGAACCGAGCCCTGGAGCTGCTGGGCCGGCCGCGCGGCGACTACGACGTGGTGCACCCGAACAACCACGTGAACCTCTCCCAGTCGACCAACGACGTGTACCCCACCGCCATCCGCATCGCGGCGAGCTGGGCACTCCGCGATCTCGGCCAGGTCCTCGCCGCGCTGCGCGACGCCTTCATGCAGAAGGCCGCGGAGTTCGGCGACGTCGTCAAGATGGGCCGGACGCAGCTGCAGGACGCGGTACCCATGACCCTCGGCCAGGAGTTCCACGCATACGGGGTCACCATCGGCGAGGACATCGACCGGCTGCGGGAGCTGTCCGTTCACCTCCACGAGATCAACATGGGGGCGACGGCTATAGGCACCGGCATCAATACGGACCCGCGCTACGCGGAACTCGTGTGCAGGCACCTCAGCCGGGTGACCGGCCTGGATCTCGTCACGTCGCCCGACCTGGTGGAAGCCACGCAGGACACGGGCGCGTTCGTCACCCTGTCCGGCGTCCTCAAGCGGGTCGCCGTGAAGCTGTCGAAGATCTGCAACGACCTGCGGCTGCTCTCGAGCGGCCCCCGCGCGGGCCTCGGCGAGATCCGCCTCCCGCCCATGCAGCCCGGCTCCAGTATCATGCCCGGAAAGGTGAACCCCGTCATCCCCGAGGTGGTGAACCAGGTCTGCTTCCAGGTGATCGGCAACGACCTCGTCGTGACCATGGCCGCGGAGGGCGGGCAGCTCCAGCTCAACGTATTCGAGCCGGTCATCGCGTTCAACATCTTTCAGTCCGTGGAGATGCTGACGCAGGGCGCCATCGTCCTCCGTGAACGCTGCGTCCTGGGCATCGAGCCGAACCGCGAGCACATCCGCCAGCTCCTGGAGCGCAGCATCGGCGTGGTTACCGCACTGGTGCCGTACATCGGCTACGAGCGTGCGACCGCCGTCGCCCGGGACGCCCTCGACTCGGGGCGGGGCGTCTACGAACTGGTGCTGGAGAACGGCTGGCTGAGCCGGGCGGACCTCGATGAGATTCTGTCGCCGGACGCGATGACGAAGCCCCGTGCACGGTCCACCGTCGGGAACGGCCGGAAGGACGATGACGGCGATGGACGCGCAGACGACGGACCTGGCAGGTGACGCCGCCCGGCGTCAGTGTGCAGGCACCGTGAGGCGGAACTCGGACCCCTTGCCCGGCTCGCTCCGCACGGTGATGCGTCCACCGAGGAGCCGGGCGAGCCTGCGCGACAGCGCCAGGCCGAGACCCGTCCCGGCGTAGAGCCGGGTCGACGAGCCGTCCACCTGTCGGAACTCGTCGAAGATGGCGTCGTGGTCGTCTGCGGGGATGCCGATGCCCGTGTCCCGTACGACCCATTCCACCACCGGGTGCTGCTCTTCGACGGTGCGGCGGATCGAGATGGTGACCGAACCGCGCGGCGTGAACTTGAAGGCGTTCGTCAGCAGGTTCTCCAGGATCCGGGCTGCCTTCTCGCCGTCCACCATGAGCCGTACCGGCTCCGCCGGCTCCTGCAGGGCGAGCTGCACGTCCCCGGGCGCCGGGCCAGCGGCGTCCAGCGCGCGCCGGGCGATGTGCAGCGCATCATCGGGCGCGACGTTGAGCTCGATGCGGCCCAGCTTGAGGTGTGACAGCTCCAGCAGATCGTTGATCAGGCGAAGCAGTGCGTGGGCGGCCTTGCGGATGCGCTCCACCGCAGCGCGCTGGTCCTCCGGCACATCACCCGCTACACCGCCGGCGAGGAGGTCGGCGTAGCCGAGGATCGCGGTGAGCGGCGTGCGCAGCTCATGGCTGATGTTCGAGAGGAACTCGTCCTTCAGCCGCGTCGACTCCTCGCCGGCGCCGAGCCGGCCGCGGAGCTGATCATTCTCCGCCTGCAGCCGGGCCATCTCGCGGCGCTGGGCCTCCATCTCCGCGACGCGGCCGCTCGCCGCGGCCAGCTGATCCGCGATGAGAATGAGGATGTGGCGCTCACTGTCATCGAAATCCCTGGCGGAGGCGAAGTAGAACGTCAGTGCGCCGTCGACTCGCGACCCCACCCGCAGCGGCAGCGAGATGAGCGCGACGAACCCGAGCTCCCGCGCAGGCTCCCACCACTCCCGCAGGGCGATGTCCGCGAAGACGTCGCGGACCTGGACGAGCTCGCCCTCAGCCACGGCGCGTCCCGTGGGGCCCCGCCCGACCCGGATGCGGAGCTGGCCGAGGTAGCGCGCCGAGGCCTGGGGCCAGTTGTGGGCGCAGGCGAGCTTCAGCAGGGTCGGGTCCGCGGGGTCCCGCTCGAAGACGGAGCTGAACCGTGCACGCACGAGGGGCGTGAGGCGGGCCAGGGCGAGGCGGTACACCTCGAGAGGGGTCGAGGCGGTCAGGAGCGCGTGGGCAACCTCGCGCGCGACATCGACTTCCCTGTCGAGGACGCCGGGCGCCTCGCCGGTTGGGCCCGCGGTGTTCTGGTCCATCATCGGAGCGGAACGAGGGTTGTCGGGGAACGGCTTCCTTCCCTTGACGGTGCCGGAACGCGCGCCTACTCTATCTCGGCATTCGCCCCGGCGCCCGGGAGCAGCCCGTCGACTGGCGAGCGGAAGTTGTTCCGCCGCCCTGCTTCGCGCAAGTACGAGCGCCGGCAACCGAACCCCCAGTCAGCGCGGCCGCTGCGCGGGGCATCCGCGCGCGATTCGTCACCGGGAACACGCGGACCTACTCCACTCTCCACACCGAGGAGCGGCACATGAACAAGTCGGATTTGGCACAGGCGCTCGCCAGCAGGACGGACCTGAGCAAGACAGACGCCACGCGCGTGGTCGAGGCGATCTTCAATCCGGAGGACGGCCTCATCACCGGCGCACTGCGGCAGGGCGACCGGGTCCAGATCACCGGCTTCGGCACGTTCGAGACGCGCGAGCGCAAGGCCCGCACCGGACGCAACCCGCGGACGGGCAAGGAAATCCGCATCGGGCCAACGACCAGCGCCTCGTTCCGCCCCGGCAAGGCACTCAAGGACGCCGTGAAGGCCTGACGGACTCCGGCCTGCATGCGAGAAGAGCCACGGAACATTCCGTGGCTCTTCCCGCATTCGGCAGTCAACGCGGCGGCCGTCGCCGGGACGGTCCGCCCGGTCCGCCCGGCCCGCGCGGTGGGCCGCCCTGGCGCCGGGGCGGTCCGCCGGCCCTTGAACCCGAATCGCCCCCCGCACCCTTCCGGTCGTAATCCACGCGCAGGCTGCGCCCGCGCATCGTCGTCCCGTTCAGCGCCCCGATCACGCGGTCGGCCACGCCGGCTGCGATCTCCACCACGGAGAAGGTGTCCCGGATGTCCACCCGCCCCACCTGTTCGCCCTTGATCCCCGCCTCGCCAGTTATGGCACCCACCAGGTCGCTGGGCCGCACGTTGTCGCGTGTGCCGATGCTCACGAAGAGGCGGGCAAACGCGGATGTGCTCGCCTCCCGCGGCGGCGGGCCCGCCTGTGACGGCGGCTCCGCCTGCTCCGGCGGGGCGCGGCGGCGCAGGAGCGCGCTGAGGGCTGCGGCCACCTCGGCCGCCGACGTGCGCTCGAACAGCGGCTCCAGCACAAGCAGCTGCGCATCCAGGTCCTCCCCATCCAGCGCCGCCTGGACACTTGCCCGGAACGCATCGAGACCGGTTGAATCGGGGACCTTCATGCGCCGCTGCTTCAGCGTGAACGGCACCGCGTCGGCGATTCTCCGGAAGTGGGCGAGCTGGGCCGGCTCGACGAAGACCGTGCCGCCGGATGCGTGGAATCGCTGGAGGTCCTCGGAGGAGAACGGTACGTCGTAGCTCACCACGCGTTCGGCATCGCCCACTTCGTCGGAAAACCCGGCGACACGGAGCTGCCGGCCGCCTGCCGGCCCGGCGCCGCGCCGGTCCAGCTCTGCCCTGACGGAGTCCGCCCGCGCCGCGGTACGGACACGCACGACGACATCGCCGTCCACGCCATCCACCAGGCGGGCCAGGGCCTCGGCCTTGTCCTCATGGCGCACGACCACGTAACCGATCTGCCCGGCCGGCTCCCGCGCAGGCGCCGGACCGGCGTCGGCGGGCCGGGACGGCACCACCAGCGCGCGGCGCGCGTGCGCCTCGATGAAGTGCTCCGCGGCGTCGTCCAGCTTCGGTGTGGTCACCACGCGCTGGGCATCCCGGGGAATCAGGCCGGTAAGCGCTGCCAGGCCATCGCCGGCGCCCAGTTCCAGCTGTTCCGACAGATCCGTCACCACGAGGACACGGACGCCTTCGAGCTTGAGGACCGACCCGCGCACTTCGCCCAGCGCCTCCGCCGGTGTCGCAATCACGGCGTTCGCGCCCGCCAGGCTCCAGCCCGACCCGATGCGGCGCACGGCCAGTCCGGTCCCGACCGCCAGGCCTGCCAGCACCCGGGCAATGGCGTCGGCCCGCTCCGGGGTGGCCGCGAGAATCAGCGCTGCCGGCAGTCCGCCGGTTGGGTCGCCGTCCGCCAGCCGGTCGAGGAGGGGAAGGCCGAAGGCGCCGGTCACGCCGGCGCCCGATGACGCGTGGAGCACGAGATTGCCGCCCCGCCCGAGCACGGGAAACGCGGCTGCCTGCAGCGGAGTCGGGCGCTCCCAGCCCGCGCGTGAGGCCGCTTCGGCGAGCCGCTCGCCGATGCCCGGTGCGGAGAAGTCGTCAGTCACGGTCAGCGCCTCGACAGTCCGCCGGGCAGCGCCTCGCCCGCGCCCCTGACGTCGCCCGGCTGATAGGGCAGCATCGTCATGAAGTACTGCACGTCGAGATCCAGGCGCGATGTCCGGAGCTGGTCCGTCGCGGCGTGGACCTGCGTCTCGAGACCATGGCGGTGCGCACTGATCGTCACCACGCCGTCACCCCCCTCGAGACGGACGGAATGGCTGTCCTCTCCAACCTTCGTCATGGGGAGCCGCTCCGTGAGCACCTCCCCGGCCAGCCGCAGGACGTCGCGGATCGGCGCCGCGGTCATTCGCTCGTATGTCATTCCACCGTCACCCAGGTTGTCAGTTCATCATGTTCCTGCAGACCCACCCTCAACTCCACGTCCGCCGCCGCGCCGTCATCAGCCTCGACGTAGCGCAGGTAGGCGGGAACTCCCGTCAGTCCGAGTCGCCGCGCCGTGGCCGCGTCCTGCTCGACGCGGCCGGCCCACTGGTCGATATCCAGCGCAACGCGCAGCGCCATGGGATCGAGCCCGACGGACGAGCCGATCTCCATGAGCACATCGATCCGGCCGATGTCACGGCCATGCCGCCACCATGCCCGGAAGATCGCCTCGTGCATCGCCGGGAATGCGCCGTGCTCGCGTGCGTACGCCACGGCCTCGTGCGCCTTCCGGGTCCGCGTCGAGAAGGACGGCAGGCGCATGGGTACGCCCAGCCGGTCCGCCAGGGGCTGCACCACCCGCTGCCACTCCTCGAGCAGCCACGGCTCGTCCGGCGCGGGCAGGGGTGTGCCGGACGGACGGAGTTCGAAGGCCGCCGCGTCCACGGCCATGCCGCGCTCCCGCCGCAGTCGCGCCAGCGACGTGTCCGCCAGGTAGCAATACGGACACGCGTAGTCCGCAAACACCACAAGCCGCTGCCGCACCCCGGGACCTCCCCCTCTCAGCCGCTCAATCTCGCCGCCCCCCTTCACCTGTGCAACCAATGCGCCGTCCGTCTTGTCCGGCTCCCGGGCAGTCGGCATATTGGCCACCGGTAAAACCTCCCCGAAACATGATTCCATGCGCATCAGCGAGAACGTACGCGACCTCACCCCGTCCGCCACTCTCGCGGTGGGCGCCCTGTGCAAGCAGCTTCGCGCCGCCGGCCGCGAGATCCTCGATCTGAGCGCCGGCGAGCCGGACTTCCGCACCCCCGAGTTCGCGAGCCAGGCAGGCATCGCGTCCATCGAGCAGGGCTTTACACAGTACACGCCCGTGCCGGGAACGCCCGCCCTCCGGGCCGCAATTGCCGCCCACATCGGTCGGACCTTCGGCCGGTCCGCCGACGCCGGCGGCGTGGTGGTGAGCGCGGGTGCGAAGCAGGCCCTCTTCAACGCCTGCTTCACGCTCTTCGGACCGGGCGACGAGGTTCTGGTGCCCACGCCGTACTGGACCAGCTATCCGGACATGCTCATCCTCGCCCGGGCCAGGCCGATCTTCGTCGCCGGCAGCCCCGGGAATGCCTTCAAGGTGGACGTCGAGAGCCTCAATGACGCCGTCACTGACGTCACCCGGGGCATCATCCTGAACTCGCCCAACAACCCCACCGGCGCGGTGTACGACCGCGAGGAGCTCGAAGCCATCCTGGTGTGGGCGGCGGAGCGCGGACTCTGGGTCATCAGCGATGAGATCTACAACCGTCTCTGCTACTCGGGCGAGCGTGCCGCCGGCGTCCTCGACATGGATCCCGCACTCCTCGAGCGTGTCGTCGTCGTGGACGGCGTTTCCAAGACGTTCGCCATGACGGGCTGGCGCGTCGGCTACAGCTATTCGTCGCCGTCCCTCGCCGAGCGGTTCACCTCCCTGCAGAGCCACATGACGTCCGGCGCATCCTCCCCGGCGCAGGCCGCCGCACTCGCCGCGTACCGGGACGAGGCCCGCGTACAGGAGGCCGTCCTCGCCATGGTCCGTGTCTTCCGCCGGCGGCGGGACCGGACGGCCGAGGCACTGCGGGAGGCCCTGCCGGAGGCGGACTTCCATCTGCCCGATGGCGCGTTCTTCATCTTCCTGCGCACCGATGCGTACTACGGGGAGGACTGCGCCGACTCCATCGCCTTCTGCAACGATCTCCTCCAGCGCAGCGGCGTGGCCCTCGTGCCCGGCGCCGCCTTCGGCGACGACCGGTACGTCCGCCTGTCCTTCGCATCACCGGAGGCGGAGATCCTGGAGGGTGTGCGCCGCATGGGCACCCTCCTCACCGGCGCATCGGTCGCCGTGTCCGCCGGCTGACGGAGACCGACGAAAGGGGGAACACCATGACGGACCCAAAGGGCGCCGCGATCGCCGCGCCGGCCGGGACGGGACGGTGGGAGGACTACATCGATGTCATCGTCTCGCCGGTGGAACTGTTCCGCCGCCGCGCCGCCGACCGCGTCGGACCGCCACTCATCACGCTGCTGGTCCTGGCGGTCATCTTCTACTTCGTCATGCTTCCCGCGAACGGCATGGTCATGCGCGCCGCGACGGCCGCCAACCCGGACGCGGCAGGCGCCATCGAGCGCTTCGGCATACTGTTTCAGGTGCTGGGCTCCATCCTCATCCCCATCACCTACCTCTTCGTCATCGCCGTCGCGGCATTGCTCCTCCTCGGCGTGGGACGCATGGCGGACGTGCAGACGACACTCTCGCGGACCATGCTCATCGCCACCTACGCCGCGTTCATCTATCTCGTCGCACAGATCGCCGGCGGCGTGTCCGTGCTCATCCATGGGGAAGTCGGCCTGGACGTGATCCGCCACACGTCATTCGGCGCACTGCGCTTCGTGGGCGATGCCGAGATGAACCCGGTGACGATGGCCCTCCTCCGACGGCTGGACGTCTTCGCCATATGGCAGGCGGTCCTCTGGGGCATCGGCGTCGCCGTCGTGTTCGGTGCGAGCCGCGCACGGGCCGCGGCCATTGCCGGGGTGACGTGGCTCCTGGCCGCACTGCCGGGCATAGCCGGCGCGGCCATCGGCATCGGAGCCGCGTGAGCCGGCAGTTGGATGGTGGTCAGGCGAGGGCAGCGCGCAGCGCCCGCTCCGTCCCGGCCAGGTAGGCGTCGCCGAACAGATTGAGGTGAACGAGCAGGTAGTAGAGCTGGTACACGGGCCGGCGAGCCGCGGCGCCGGGTAGCGGCGGCCATTCGGCATCGTAGGCGCCGCGGAACTCGCGGGGAAAGCCGCCAAACAGATCGGCCATGGCCAGGTCCACCTCCCGGTGGCCGAACCAGCTGGACGGATCGACCAGCGCGGGGCCCTCCGACGTCATGTGCACGTTTCCGTTCCACAGGTCGCCGTGCAGGAGCGAGTAGCCGTCTGCTTCCGCCCCTGCGAGCCGGTCGTCCACCTCGTCCATGATGCGGTCGAACAGCGCCCGCATCCGGCCCGCCACCCGCCCCCCCGCCAGCTCCAGCTGCGGGGCCAGCCGACGGCGAGCCCAGAAATCCGCCCATGACCCCGCCGACGCGTTCCTCTGCGGGAGCGGCCCGATGTAGTTGTCCGCCGGCCACCCCGGCGCCTCCGCCTTGACGCCGTGGAGGCCAGCCAGCCGGCGCCCGAGCAGGGCCCAGTCAGCGGACGTTCCGACCCGCGGCTCCAGCCACTCGAGTGCCAGCCAGCCGTCACCCCGGCCCAGCACCCGGGGCACGCGCACGGCGCCGGCCTCCCCCAGGCGATCCAGGGAGACGGCCTCCTGCGCCAGGAGGTCCGGACCCGCCCCCTCCGGCGCCGTCTTCACGAAGACCACAGCCCCGCCCTCCAGGTGCGTCCGGAACGACGGGCTGATGCAACCGCCGGAGACCGGGACCGCCCGCACGACCGGCCGCCCGAGAGACGCGGCGATCCCGTTGAGGACGGCCGCCTCGAGCGTCACGGACCGTCCGCCTCCCGGATGTGCCGCAGCAGGCCGCGGCACGCCCGCTCCACCATGTCGTGCACATCCTCGAAGCCGCCCGCCCCCCCGAAATACGGATCGGGCACCTCGAGCTCACCATCCGCACCGTCGTCGAACTCCCGCAGCAGACGGATGTCCGCCTGGACGGCAGGAGCTCCGGCGGCCAGCCGCTCGATCCGGCCCAGGTTGCTCGCGTCCATCGCCAGCACATAGTGGTAGCGCGCCAGGTCATCCTCGGTCAGCTGCCGCGCCGCATGCTCGAGCCGCACGCCACGCTGCGCCGCCACGGAGACCGTCCGCGGATCCGGCGGGTCGCCCGCATGATACGACGAGGTACCGGCCGAATCGATGTCGAACCGGTCCTCCAACCCCTCCTCCGCCACCAGTCCCCTGAACACGCCCTCCGCCAGCGGAGACCGGCAGATGTTGCCCAGACACACGAACAGCACACCTATCCGCTCACTCATACACATCCCCGTTGCACACCAGCGACGAATCCGTTCCCTTCCGCCCATGTCCCGACGAATCGCCGGCTTCGCCCTGGCCCTGTTCATCTCCGCATGCGCCGGCAACACCGCCGGCGACGCCCTCTGCACCGACGCCACCCGCGTCGCCACCCTGCCGCCCGCACTCGACGAGGCCAGCGGCATCGCCCTCTCACGCCGGAACCCCGGCATGCTGTGGGTGCACAACGACTCCGAAGGCACGCCCGCCCTGTACGCACTCCGTGCCGACGGATCGCTGCGGGCGGAGATTGAGCTCCCGGACGCCGGGGCGCAATCCGACTGGGAGGACATCGCCGCCGGCCCCTGCCCCCACGACCACTGCCTCTACATCGGCGACATCGGTGACAACTTCCACGACCGCGAGGACCGCGCCATACTGCGGGTCCCGGAGCCCCACCCCGATGACCGCGTGGTGACCGGCGTCGAGCGGTTCCCGTTCCAGTACCCGGACGGACCACGTGACGCCGAGGCCCTCGTCGTCCTCCCCGACACGACGGTGCTCATCATCACAAAGGGCAGGGACGGACCGGTCACCGTCTACCGATACCCCGCGCCATTCCAGGCCGATCACCGCGTCACTCTCGTGCCCGTGCAACAGCTCACGCCCGGCCTGGTCCAGCTGCCGGACCTCGTCACCGGCGCCTCCGCCACCCCCGACGGACAGTACGTTGCCGTACGGTCCTACTCGCACCTGCAACTTTACCGGTTCGTTGAGGACACGCTGGCCGCGGCCTGGACCCACCCGGGCTTCGACCTCGCCGCCCTCGACGAGCCCCAGGGCGAGGGCGTTGCCCTTGCGGCCGACGGGACCGTGTATCTCGTGAGCGAGACCGGCCCGGCTCGCCTGCCTGCGCCCTTGTCGCTGCTCCGGTGCTTGCTGCCGTGAGGCTGGGCAGGTTTCGCCGGCGGCATGGATGATGCACCATTTTCCCGTGATGTAAACTGTTGTGATACAAAGAATTTACGGGAGGAGAGGGCGATGGCCGGACCGGAGCGACGGGAGCGGCGGGGGAGCGGATCGGCGCCGCACGGCGACGCACGCGGGGAGAACGGATCCCGGCAGGGCGGCCGTCGGGCGCCGGTCGTCCCATCGCGTAATGGTCGCCGGTTCGGGCGGTTCCGGCAGCCGCTGATCGGGCTGGGGCTGGCGGGCATGGCGGTTCCGATGGTTCGTGCCACGAGCGCGGAGGAGCCCGCAGATTCGTCCGACGACGGCACGGAGGTGGCGGCGTCTGCTGAAGCCGCGGCAGCGGTGGACGACACGGAGGAGGCGCTGGCGGAACGCATTGCGGAGTCCCGTGAGGAGCAGGCCCGGGACCGTCAGGTGCGTCATGCGGTGGACCGGTACGGGATTGCGCGGGAGCTGGCGGAGGACATTTACGACATCGCGCGGGAGGAGAACATCGAGCCCCGGCTGGCCTATGGGCTGGTGAGGACGGAGAGCACGTTCAACGAAGGGGCGGTGAGTCCGGTGGGGGCCCGGGGCCTGACACAGGTCATGCCGCGGACGGCGGCCTGGCTGGTACCCGGGACCCGCACGCAGGATCTGCACGACCGCCAGACCAACCTGCGGCTCGGCTTCAGGTATCTGGACCAGATGATCGGCAAGTACCGGGGCGATGTCCGCCTGGCGCTGCTGGCGTACAACCGTGGGCCGGGGACGGTGGACAGGGTGTTGAAGAAGGGGGGCAACCCGGACAACGGCTATGCCGACAAGGTGCTCCGCGGCTGAGGCGGCAGGAACCTTCCGTCGCCGTCGCCGTACACAGGAACGCCACCTCGCACGAGGGGGCGTTCCTGCTTCGGGACGGATCATGCGACGCTTTCTTCTTCCGGTCCTGGCCGCACTGGCCGGTGCGACGCCCGCCGCGGCGCAGGGCATCGACACGCTTGCGATCCGGGGGCATACGCGCTTCCTGGCACACGACCTCCTGGCCGGACGCGGTACGGGCACGGAGGGGGAGGCGGTGGCGGCGGCGTACGTGGCGAGCCAGCTCGAGCGGCTGGGACTTTCTCCGCTGCCGGGCGCGGCGGGTTACAAGCTCCCCGTCCCTCTCGGGGCCGCAATCATCGATCCCGCCTCCGCCTTGATCCTGCGGACGGACCGGGACAGCACCGTCTTCCGCTACGGAACGGATTTCATCTTCAACACCGGCGCGGCCCCGGCCTTCCGTGGCTTCGCCGGCGACCTCGTGTACTTCGGCGACCCTGCCGATGCCCTCGCCCGGATCGCTGCCGAGCCGACCATGCACGGCCGGGTGGCCGTGTTCGCGGGCCCGCTCGGGGCGCCGGCGCTGGAAATCGTACCCGCGCTGGAGGCAGCCGGCACACGGGGCGTCATCCTGCTGGTACCGGATGCCGATGCCTACGATCTGTTCGTCCGGAGCCGCGGGCCGCGCAGGTACTTCGTCGATGCCCCGGTGGACGACCCCGTCTGGCAGCCCGACCTCCCGGTGCTCCTGGCGGGCCCGGAGTTGACGGCCGCGCTGCTGGACGGCGTGTCGCCGCCGCCGGAGTCGTGGTCCCGCGGCCGTGACCTGCGCCGATCCGTCGATGCCCGGGTCGCCGTGCAGCTCGAGGCTCTCTCCGCGGCCAACGTCGCGGCCGTGTTGCCGGGCAGCGACCCGGCCCTGCGCGACGAGTATCTAGTCTACACCGCGCACTACGACCATCTGGGCATCAGCGCGCCCGACGTCTCAGGCGACTCGATCTACAACGGGTTCTCGGACAACGCCGCCGGCGTTGCCATGCTCCTCGCCATCGCCGAAGCGCTGCGCGACTCGCCGCCGGGACGATCCGTGGCATTCCTCTTCCTCACCGCCGAGGAGCGCGGGCTCCTCGGATCGTCGCACCTCGCCGCCGGCGGGATCCTGCCGCTCCAGCGCGTGGTCGCCCTGATCAACCTGGACGCCGGCGCGCCGCCGGCGCCCCCCGTGTCATGGCGTATCGCCGGCGGCCTCTCGGCGCTGGGCGAGATCGCACGCGAGGTCGCCGAGGAGCGCGGCTGGACCGCAAGCCTCGGCGCGGCCGGGCCAAACTCCGACCACTGGCCGTTCCTGCAACGCGGAGTGCCCGCCATATTCATCATCCCCGGGAGCGAGTGGGAAGACACCTCCCCCGAAGAACGGGAGGCCCTGCGGCGCCGGTGGGACCGGTACCACCTGCCCGCCGACCACTGGAACGCCGACTTCCCGTTCGCCGGACTGGGGCGTTACGCCGAGTACGCCCTACTCGTGGGCCTCCGCGCTGTCACGAAGTGACGCCGGATGCGCGAGAGGCGGGCCCCGATCGGAACCCGCCTCTCCACTGCACACCACCGCCGACCGGCCTAGTTCAGCAGCGGCTCAATTCGTTCCGCGAAGCTCGTGCGTGCCCTGTGCAGACGGCTCTTCACCGTGCCCAGGTTCACACCGGTGATCTCGGCAATCTCCTCGTAGCTCTTGCCCTCCAGCTCGCGCAGACGGAACACCAGCTGGTGATGCGCCGGCAGCTCCTCCACCGTCTGCTCCACGATCAGTTCCAGGTACCGCTTCCGGTACTGGTCGTCCGGACGCGCCTTTGAATCCTCGAACTGGAGCGGCCTGTGGTCCGGATCCCAGTGCGTCGTCAGCTTCTGGAACAGCACCAGCGGACTACGGGACCGATTCCGAAGCTCGTTCTTCGCCAGGTTCGAGCAGATCGTGTAGATCCACGTCGAGAACTTCTTGTTGTGGTCGAAACGATGCAGGTGACGGGTCACCCGGATGAACGCTTCCTGCACCAGGTCTTCCGCACGGTCCCGGTCACCCGTCTTGCGGGCGATGAAATGCATCAACCGGTCGTGATACCGGTCGTACAACTCGGAGAACGCCCCCGGATGACCCTCGAGGTGCGCCGCCACCAGCGCATTGTCCGCCATCGCCGGCAGGGTATCCCGCTTCCGCTTCATCATCACTGCAGCAGCCAAGGGTACTCCTTTCCGCACGTAAAAGCGGGGCCGCTCGACGTCCTGCTGGGCGCCCCCGCTCCTTCAGCATACCCATCCGATCCGGCGGCGGACGGCGCCCCGCCCGCCCGCCGGATCGTTTTGCCACGTCCAATCTAAGCGATCCGCCCCGTCTCCTCAACCCCTTTGTGGCCTCGGATTTTAGCGGTTTCCAACATCTGTTGGACACTACGTAACATACCGTATATCAATGTGTTACGCCAGTTCATGCGGCCCGGAAACCGACACGTCAACGGCAGTCGAGCCGGCCGGACTGCGGACGGAACGTGAGCCAGACCTGGTGCGATGTCGGCTCCTGAACGATGACGTTGCCGCAGAGTGCGCGGGGGCGCCCGGCGACGGTCTCCGCGATGCGGCGGCCGGCCACCGTGAGGGTGAACGCGCCGGCCTCCCTCGGGATGTAGAGGACGATATCGGTGGGCTCGCCGGCGATGTGGAGCTCCATGCGGGACGGGCTTCCGGGCTCGACATTGAGGGGCCTGGACGCGGCGATCCTGAATGCGCTCCCTTCGAACCGCAGGCTGAGGGACCGCACGGCGGCCAGGTCGGGCAGGTTCACATCCGTGGGTGCGCGGGGCACGTCGTGAACGACGTACAGGCCACCGGCCGTGGTGGGGCGAATGACGATGAGGTCGCCGGACGGCGCTGCGGCATGGGCGTCCCAGTCCCCGTGCATGAGGCCGTGGGCGCTGGCGCGGCCCCAGCTGAAGGACGCAGACGGCACACTGGACGCCACCGTGGCGCTTTCACCGTCGGGGAGCTGGATGCGAACGTTCACGTGTTCGGGCACGACCACCAGGTACTGCACGTCGCCGTTGCCGACGGCGGTGAGCCTCAGCTGGCGGGTGAGGGCGCCGCCCAGCCCGGCGCCGGCGAATCCGTCGCTGGAACGGGATGCGACCTCGACGCGTCCGCGTTCTCCGCGCACGACCTGCAGCTCGCCGGGTGCGTCCGTGACGACGGCCACCTCGAGCCGGTTGTCCAGGAACGTGTACACACGGCGATCGACGTCGGATGCCTGGGCGCGTGCGGGTACGGGTACGGCGAGGATGGCGATGGCGAGAGTGGCGAGGGCGAGCTTCATGGCTTCCTCCTCCGGTTGCGGCCCGGTGCTGTGCCTCGATAGCGGGATTATATGCAAGAAAGGGGCGTGCGGGCCGGCGGAGTACCGGACCGGGGCGCGTGCCCCGGCCCGGACGGGTCTCAGACGCCGGTGACGGAAGCCTTGCGGCCCGCCGCGTCCGCTCGAGCGGCGCCCGTATCGACGCGCCGCGTGATGCGGATATTGCGACGGCGGAGCTCGTCAATGTACAGCTCTGCCGGCACGGCGAGGTCGGGCGTCAGGACGCCCGCGGTCCTGAACTGCTTCCGGGCCTGGAGCAGCCCCGTTATGGCCAGGGAGAACCCGGTGGTCCGTTCCATGGCGCTGATGCCCGTGTCCTCATCGTAGTAGTCGAGGAGGTCGAAGACGACGCGGGCGGGCTGGCCGTCCTTCCGGCCTTCCGCCTCGACCCGGAGGGCCACCAGGTCGGCCGCCTGCGGCCGGAGCAGGCGCGGCTCGGCGCAGGCGATGAAGACGTCGCGGGGCGCAACGTGGACGCCGTCGATCTCGACGGGGTCGAGGTCCAGCAGGCCCAGGTCCCGGATGGTGCGCATCTGGTCGGCGTGCCCGGGGTAGCGCAGCGTCTTGTACTCCATGGTGGTGAGCCTGTCCCGGTAGGTCCAGGGCATGGTGGACAGGCCGCCGGCGGTATGGAACGCCTCCAGCGTCCCGACGGGGTCCGGAAAATCCACCGGTTCGATCTCGGTCAGGGCGTCCACCTGCCGGGGCTCGCCCTCCCGCAGCACCCACGACGGCGTCGTGTAGTAGTCCAGCACGCCATGGAGTGAATACACGATCTGGTAGTTCAGGGGCGGCTGGGGATCCTGGGGCAGGCCGCCGACGCGGATGCGCACGGTGTCCGCCTCGTCCAGCTCGTCGATCCCCGCCGCCGCCAGTATGTTGACCATGCCCGGAGCCAGGCCGCAGTCGGGAATGACGCTGATCCCGGCCTCCCGCGCACGATCGTCCAGCTTGAGCTGGTCGAAGACGATGGCCGTGTTCCCGCCCAGGTCAGAGTAGTGGACCCCCTCCTCGACGGCGACAGTGGCGACGTCGAGGTTGAAGTAGTAGGGGAGCGCATTCATGCACGCGTCCATGCCGCGCATGGCAGCCCTGATGTCGTCCTTCGAGCGGGCGTCGAACCTGATGAGACGCAGCCGCGGGTCGTCGCGGTAGCGGTCGAGGAAGGTCGGCAGCGTGTCGGTCTTCTGATCCGCCAGAACGACCTGCTCGACGGACTCGTCCTGCAGCAGGTCGTATGCACACGCGGAGCCCTGCAGGCCCGCGCCCAATACCCGCATGCGCATGATTGTCTCGCCTCCATGAGAGCCGGGCGGTCCTGCCCGTAGCTCGCCGGGGCGGGGCCCCGGCCGGGGCAGAGTGGCGCGAAAAGGGCCCTCCTGTCAACGGGCGGCGGCGCGCGGTTGGGGCCGCCCGACGGGCCCGCCGCTAAGGCGTTCCCGTAGCCGCTCCGGCAGGAATGCTCGTGCCCCCCGGGCCGCCGCCGGTGGCGGTGCCGTCCTCACCGCCGGCGGTGGTGTCCGGTGGCGCAGGCCG
>DATHVO010000292.1:0-8367 GCA_035461265.1 Longimicrobiales bacterium | reverse complement strand
GGCGGCCATGACCTGGCGACGCTTCAGGCCGGCGCCGTCCACAACGGAGCGGACGGTCTCGGCGACAAGCACCGGGTCCATGATTTCGCCTTCGACGATGGCGTCGGGCACGAGGGGACTCGTGACCACCTGCACGATCTCGGGCTCGGGCTTCGAGTGGTCGATGACTACCAGCTTGACCACGCCGCTCCCGATGTCGAGACCCGCGGACAGTTTGCTGCGGCCGAACACGTTCATGATTCGGACCCAGTATGAGTTGTAACGGGGAGGCCTGACATAGGATGGTGCTCCATGCTATGTTCCGGGCATCGTCGTGTCAAGGAAGTTGATGCGACGATGACCGTCTCCAGTTCGAGTGATTCCACGCTCACGTTCCGGTGCGTTGCCGTCATGTGCCGGGCTACCATGTCAGCGAGTTGTCGGCCCAGGCATTCGGGATCTGGGCGAGCCGCGCCATGCCGCCCATCGCCGACGCGATGTGGCACGAGTTGTAGATGTAGTCCTTGGTGCCGTTCGCCTTCGACGACTGGCCCACCGACTCCCCGAGCTTGACGTTGAGGCCGGTGATGACTGCGCCCTCGATGTGGCCGCTGCCGTTGTCCGTAATCATGCCGCCCACCAGGATGATCCCGTCCCACTTGTCGCCGCCGCCGAACGTCAGGTTGCCCGTGACGATGAGCGTGCCGCGGCCGTGCTCCGGCAGGGGGGAGGATCCGTTGACCACGACGGTCGGCCAGAAGTCGGGGTCCTCGAACTGCTGCGCCGTCGGGAACGACCCGCACGGCCCCCGGTTCGAGTCGTAGCTCGCCGTACCCGGCCGGCAAACCATGGCGTCGGGCGAGACGGACGGCGACGTGGGGTGCCGGATGCTCTCCCAGTCCACGTTGATCAGGTCCTTCATCTGGTCCTGGGTGCCCATCTCCATGACGGGCTCCGGCTCACCCTTGATGGGGTCGCCGCTGCCGTTCTGGCTGTACGTCCCATCCGGCAGTGCGACGCCGGGCTTCGCATCGCCCGAGCAGGCGTCATAGCCGGAGATGATGCCGGATGACCCGTTCTTGATCAGGCCGCTCAGGCTGGTCCACGCGGCATCCACGGCCATGCGGCCGACGACCCGCTCGGCGAACTGCGACACCGTCCGGGTGCCTTCCGGCCGGCCGACGCCGCCGCGGGTGCGGGCGGTGGACCGTACGAGGTAGAGGCTCGTGTCGTTCAGGGGCGGCGCGTACATGAGTGTCGCGGTGACGTGCGCGCTGTCCGCGCCGAAGGCGATTACCGTATCGAGGGGCGCGACGCGGCCCCGGGCGATGTACAGCTCCAGGCCGGCCGACGCCACGGCGAAGGCACGGAGCTGCGCCTGCTGGTTGTCCACTACCCTTACCTCGGCGCCGGCCCGAGCGAAGGCAGCCATGACGCTCGCCGTCAGGAAGCCGATCACCAGGATCGCCATGGGCAGCGCGAAGCCGCCTCTATTGCCACGCAGGACCATGTCGTGCTCCTTCATCTGCGGTTCCTGAAGAAGACTGCGGTCGAGAGCGGCACCCTCTGGAACGTCCCGTTGGGGTTCGGCCGCTCGCTGAGGCCGTCGAGGATGAGCTCGAGGCCCGTGATCCGGCTCAGGTCGGCGGGAACGGTGCTCTGCGGCGCCGCCCCATCGTCCACGTAGAAGCGAAAACCTGCTGTCGAATCGAAGGGCGCCACCATCTCCTCGGCGTCCTCGCCGTCGATCTCGCGCCAGAGGCCCAGGCGTCCGGGCACTTCCTCGGAGTCCTTGAACTCGTACGTGACGAGCTGCCAGAGAAGGACCGGAGTCCCCTTCTCGAGGGACGACGGCGCAGCGGGCGTCAGGGTCAGGACGCGGCCGCCCTCGGAGGCCGGGAACCGGCCGACGGCGGGGCCCGCGTCGCAGGCCGCATTGCTCCCCGCCGACGGCTGCGTGCTGCTGGCCACGTAGTGATAGCGCCCGTTCGCGAGGCGATACGCGTACCCGGCGAACTTCGAGTCGTTGTACATGAACGTGTCCGACGGGATCACGCTCACCGTGAAAGGGCTGTAGTCGCAGGCCAGACCCAGCGCGTAGGGCGCCCGCACCGTGACCTTGTCCGTTGCCGCGCTCACGATGCCGCTGTCCTGCTCCAGCATCCGCAGCTCCGACATCATCATGTTCATGGCCCCGCGGGAGACGCCGCGGGCGAAGCCCACCTTCTCCTGCTGGTCGTAGAACTTCGACTGCGTGATGAAGACGCTGGTTATGGCAGCACCCACTATTGCCGTGAGCACGAGGGCCACCATGACCTCGATGAGCGTGAATCCTGCGCGATTCCTCAGCATGTCGGGCTGCAGAACGGGTTCGAGGGCGGCGGCCCCATGCGGACCAGCTGCACCGATGTCGGGGCGGCGGTCCGCTGCAAGGGCGTGGTTGTGATGGTGACCCGCGCGGCACCGCCGCTCACGTTCACGTTCACACACAGGGTGTACTGGTTGTTCGCCGTACCCTGGGTCTCGCATCCGGCCGCCCCCGCCAGCTGGTCGAACGGCAGGGTGGCCAGGCGGTTCATGGCCGCCAGGGCCGCGGCCTCCCGCGTGGACGCGTCGGCGGCGAATACCGACTGCCGTGCCGCGCCGAAGCTGAGACCGGCCAGCGTCGTCAGGATGATCGCGAGCAGCACGATCGTGACGATGACCTCCATGATGGAGAAACCCTCGCTGCGGCCGTTCATTTGACCCTCACCTGGCCGACGCGGTTCATGCTCACCTCGCGGGTGCGGCCGGCCGCCTGCAGCGTGATCTTCAGCGGCATCGTGGTACCGGTGGCGAGACCGTTGGGGTAGATGACCACGTGCGTGTTGTTCGCGGTCAGCGACTGCAGCGGGTACTCCGAGCTGGAGTCCAGCCGGCGCTGGCTGAAAACGGTGTCCGGCGAGCTGGCGCGGTGAACGACGAGATTCCTGGAGTGCGTATTTACGGTGACCCGGACCGGCGCCCGCTGGCGGGCCGCCAGGCTGTGGGCCATCTGGAGGTCCCCCGCCACGACCGCCGCAGCCCGCTGGACCCGGGTCTGCGCAAGCGCCTGCGAGACGCCGGGCGCGACCACAGCCAGCATGATGGCTCCGATCACCATCACAACCAGCAGTTCGAATATCGTGAAACCGTGGCGCGTTTCCATCCGTGCTCCATCGCCGGACCCGTCCAGTTGTTCGGAATGAACCGTCTGAATGTCCGGGGCAGACACGGGCGATTTTCATGCCCTGCCGAACTGCACGGTTTATCAACGACTTACGGAATTCTGCGGAAAAAACGACGGAAAAGTGTAGTCGATCCCGCGCAGAGAATGCGGGCCCCAGGGACATTGCATGCAGGGCAGGGCGACGCGCGTCCGCGGGGACTCGCACGGGATCTGCCACATGGCTCAGAATGCGGGAATCCATGGCCGCCCCGGGAACGCCCGCGGCCGGTGCAGACCGGAGGCGGTGAGCGCGTCGTGGACGGCGCACGCGTCCAGGCGGATGGAGCCGCGGATATCGGCGAGGCCGGCGGCGTGGACCGCACCCTCGACCATCGCGCCGTCCTCGATGACGACCGACCCACCGGCGATAATCAGGCCCCCGGCCCGTCCGCCTTCCGACACGATCACGTCCCCGCTGGCGATGACGACGCCGGTGAAGGCGTCCTCAATCCGCGCAGTGCCATCCACGAACAGGACACCATCCGGGCTCCGGGCCGCGGCGGCCGCGGTGGCGAGCCTGGCGATGTCGCTCGTCACCATCCACTCTCCCTCGATGGAGGTGATCAGCCCGGTGACGGTGGCGCCGGCCGCGGCGTCCAGCGCGCCGCCGGCCAGACGGACGGCCACATCGCCCCCACACTCTCCAGCTTCGGCGATGACGGCCGCGCCATCGGTCACCGCGACGGCTGCCGCTGTCAGCGCCGCGGCGGCGGGATCGACACCGGCGGGCAGCGCCGGCGGCACGACGATCACGGCGGCCGCCGCCCGGCCGTGCCCCGGCGGCTGCTGTTCGACCGTTGCGCGGACGAGCAGCAGACCGCGGCCCAGGCCTTCCGCCGTCGCGTGGGCGAGGAGCTGCCCCGCGGAGTCCGCGTACACCAGGAGCCGGCTGCCCGGCGCCAGGGAGTCCAGCGCCGGAACCCATTGTACGGCAGCCGCACGCGCAGTACTTCCGGCGGCCAGGCGGAGGCGTGCGGCCAGGAGCACGTTGTCGGTCACCCTTCGCTCCATCAGGGCGACGTGCATGGTGCCCACGATGACGCACTCGATGATCACGAGAACGACCAGGGCGATGACCAGCGCGGCGCCTCGGCGGTGCCCGCAGGTCATGGCGGAGACCCGTCCCGGAGCGCGGCCCTGACGCGCACCGTCGGACGCCGTCCCGCGGCCAGGTGGACGGTGACGGCACCGCTGTCCAGGTCGAACCTGCTCGGCGGGTGACGTATGAGCTCGGCGGTCAGGGGCTGACGTCCCTCGGCTCCGCGGCGGTAGCGGAGGGCCTTGCCGCTGATGAAGTACGACCCGCGCTCGAACAGGATGAGCACACCGGCGCTGTCGAAGGGGGTGCCGAGCGTCCATTCCAGTACCAGCTCACCCGGGTCCGGCGCGCACCCCGTGGCAGTGCCCGGCCGCGTTTCCGCGAGGCGGGTCACGCGCTGGTCGACGTCGTCGGCCGCGACGACGGAGTCTTTCGCCGGGTCCGGGAGACGGTCGCCGCGGTAGCGGACGATGACGCGATCCCCGTCGTACCCGCAGGTGATGGCCACGCCGCGGAACGCCCGGATGGCCATGGAGTCCGCCGACGCCGCGATGACATCCGTCGCCGTCATCCGCCGGGCCTCGCCGGCGATGACGTGACCCGCCGTTCGGACGGCCTCGGCGGAGGCGGCACGCTCCGCCGCCGCGCGGGCCAGCCGGACCTGCGCGGCGAGGGACCCGTAGATGAGGGCCGTGGCGACGCCCATGAGGGTCATGGCGGCGACGACCTCCACCAGGGTGAACCCCGGCGCCGGTCCCGGCCGGGTCCTACCAGCCGTCGGCGCGCGTCGCATGGAACTCGAGCTCCCTCGCGCCCGCACCACCGGGTATGTGGACACGTAGCGTGATCAGATCGACCGTGGAATCGTGCGCCACCGTCCAGGCCGCCGTGACGCCCGACCGGTGCAGCTGACCATCCTGCACGGCGTCCGCTCTCACGAGGGAGTCGAGCAGCGTTTCCGCAAGTCGGGCGGCCCGCTCGATGCCGTCGGATTCGTTGAATGCCCGGGCAGCGAGGACTGCGGTGGCGGCCAGGCCCAGGATGCCGATGGCGAAGATTGTGAGGGCGACGATGAGTTCCACGAGACCGAAGCCGTCGCGAGCCCGGTCTGCCGGGGCCGCCGTCGAACGTGCGGACTTCATTGACGGACGCGTCCGTACGCCGATACGACGAGCGCCGCCTCCCTCGTCCCCCGGCGGACCCGCACGGTGGTCGCCGTCATCCGTCCGATCCCGAGTGCGTCGAAACGCAGGGACACCGGCTGGTCACGTGCCGTCCGGAGCGTGACGCCGTAGCGGGCGCCCACGTCGTGGCGGACGGTGCTGGACTGCGCAGGCGTCTCGATCCACGCGACGGCGCGGGGACCGTCAATGACCAGGGTCGCGCCTCCCGCCACGATGGCAGTCGAGCGGGCGGTGGCCACGGCGGCAGCCAGTTCGGCCCGCGCGGACCCGACGGCGATGCGGTCCCGGGCTCCGGCCGTGGCCGGCACGGCGATGCCGGCGATGATCCCGAGGATCAGGAGTGCGAGGACGAGCTCGACAATGGAATACCCGGCACGGTAGCGCATGCCCGACGATGCACGCATTCGCGGGGCGCTGACATGGCGGGCGGGGACGAATTCAGCCGGGGAGCGGACGCGCAGGCCCGGGGGCGGGCGCCCAGACCGGCGTCAGTCCAGACCGTACTCGCGGATCTTGTAGAGGAGTGCCCGGGAGCTGAGCTCGAGGAGCTCGGCGGCGCGGGTCTTGTTCCCGCCGGTGCGCTCGAGCGCCCGCCGGATGAGCCGCCGCTCCAGCGCCTCTCCGTGCTTCTTCACGGAGAGCTCGTCGTCGCCGAGCTCGGCGCCGTCCATGGACGGCAGGGGGGTCCGGATGTTGTCGGGCAGGTCGGCGGCGGTGAGGGTAGGTGAGTCCGTGAGGACCATCGCCCGCTCGATGGTGTTCTCGAGCTCCCGGACATTGCCCGGCCACGTGTAGGCCATGAGCAGGCGCATGGCTTCGGCATCCACGCCCTTGACGTTGAGGTGGAGCTTGCGGTTGTACTGCTCGACGAAGTGGCGGACGAGCAGGGCGACCTCATCGCGACGCTGCCGCAGGGGCACGAGATGAATCGGCACGACGGCGATGCGGTAGTAGAGGTCCTGCCGGAACGTTCCCGACCGGATTTCCTCCTCGAAGTCCTTGTTCGTGGCCGCGAGGAGCCGGACGTCCACCTGGCGGGTGCGGGTGTCGCCCAGGCGCCGGATCTCGCTCTCCTGGAGGACGCGGAGCAGCTTCACCTGCAGCGTGGCGGGCATGTCCCCGATTTCGTCGAGGAACAGCGTGCCGCCCGACGCCACCTCGAAGAGGCCTGGCTTGTCGCGGTCGGCGCCGCTGAAGGCGCCGCGGACGTACCCGAACAGCTCGGACTCCAGGAGGTTCTCCGGGATGGCGCCGCAGTTCACCGGCACGAAGGGCGAGTCGGCGCGGTCGCTCTCTCCGTGGATGAGCCGCGCAACGAGCTCCTTGCCCGTCCCGCTCTCGCCGGTGATGAGGACGGGTGAGGGGTGCTTCGCCACCTTCACCGCGACCTCCAGGGCCTTCGTCATGGCGGGCGACCGGGCGATGATCTCACGGTAGCGGCGCTGGATGCCCACTTCCTCCCGCAGGCGCGTGACCTCCTGGCGCAGCGCCTCCCGCTCCTCGGCCTTCTTCAGGACGAGGATGAGCTGGTCCGGGCTGAACGGCTTCGGCAGGTAATCGTACGCGCCGGCCTTCATGGCCTGGATGGCGAGATCGGTGCCGCCGTAGGCCGTCATCATGATGACCATGCCCGTTCCGTTCGCGGCGCGATAGCGCTCCAGGAACTCGAGCCCGCCGAGGCGCGGCATGCGGACGTCGCAGAGGATGATGTCGGGCTTCAGTTCCAGCGCCCGGGCCAGGCCGTCCTCGCCGTCGGGCGACGCCTGCACCTCGTAGCCCTCCTCCGAAAGGATCAGGGAGACAGTCTGACGGAGCCCCGGTTCGTCGTCGATGATGAGAACGGTCATGTCTGCAGCACCTCGGCCATGGCCTCGGGAAGGATGACGCGGAATGCCGCCCCACCGTCCTTCGAGTTGCCGGCATGGATGTATCCGCCCATGTCCTCCACCAGCCGGGCGGAGAGGGCGAGGCCGAGGCCCGTTCCCTTCCCCGGCTCCTTGGTGGTGACGAACGGCTCGAAGACTTCGTCGATGAGGCCCGCCGGCAGACCGGGCCCGTTGTCCGTCACGGCGATCTCGATGACGTACCCCGACTCCGACGTCGGATCGCCCACGGGCCAGCGCGGCATCCGGGCGAGGCGGCGGCGATGCGAGTAATCGATGCCGGGCGGGTCATCAGCCCGCCGGGCCGGCGTATGCGGCTGAACTGCCGCAACTGCGCGCCTGCGCGTCGTCACCGCGATACGCGGGTTGTCCGTCTCCTCCACCGCGTCCGCCGCATTCACGAGGAGGTTCACCAGGACCTGCTGCAGCTGGTGCGGGTCGCCCCTGACGACCAGCGGTCCGGTGTCCGACAGCTCGCTGTCCAGAGCCATGCCGTTGAAGTGGCCCTGGGTCCGGACCAGGTCCAGCGTGGCGCGCACGACGTCGTTCACATCCGTCGGCTGGGCCACCGTCTCATGCGTGCGCGCGAAATCGAGGAGGCCCCGGACGATGCGGTCGATGCGCTGGGCTTCCCGCTCCGCAGACTGGACCATCTCCCGGGCCGGGCCGTCCGTCTGCCGGCCGACCAGTCCGAGGTACGCCATGATGGCGCTCAGCGGATTGCCCACCTCGTGAGCGATCCCGGCGCCGAGGCGACCGACGGACGCCATCTTCTCGGCCCGGATCATGGCATCACGCGCTTCCGTCAGCAAGCGGTTCGTCTCATCGAGGGACTGGATGTTCTCCGTGAGCTTGCGTCGATCTGCAATGAGCGTTTCCGCCATCCGGTTCACCGCAGCGCTGAGCCGGGCCAGCTCCTGTGCATCCGCAGCGGGCAGGCGGCGGGTGAGGTCGCCGTCCGAGATGGCCTCGACGCTGCCCACCAGTTCATCAAGCGGCCGGAGTAGCCGCCGGCGCACGAGTACGGCACCGAAC
>DATHVO010000291.1:0-4385 GCA_035461265.1 Longimicrobiales bacterium | reverse complement strand
CCGAGGTACGCCAGCCGGGTGCCGTCCGGTGACCAGGCCATCGGTCCCAGCTTGCCTTCCGTCGGCGTCAGCAGTCGCGGCGCGGCGCCGTCCGTCGTCACCAGATGGAGACGGCGGAAGAGCTGGTCCGCGTCGGCATCCGTGGTCTCGGTGGTCTGCACCGCCAGCGTCCGTGAGTCGGGCGCCCACGCGAACTCCCGTACCGTGTGCTCCGCCGGGGTGAGCGCCCGGGCGTCCCCGCCCCCGGCCGGCTGCACCCACAGCTGCACCGATGCCGCAGGCGCCCCGGGCAGCCAGCGAAGGACCGGGCCGGACGATACGATCGCGTCATCCCCGCGGCGGCGACTTTCCGCCAGGCCCGCCGCCTCCGCCACGTTCGCCGTGAACGCAATGGTGCGTCCGTCGGGCGACCACTTGAAGGACGTGACGTTCGTTGACATGCTCGTGATCGACCGGGCCTCGCCCCCCTCCGCCGGCACCACGTGGACCTGGCCGCGGTGCACGAAGCCCAGCAGGCTGCCATCCGGCGACCAGGCCGGTCCGCTTGCCGACAGCGGACGCTCGATAACGGCCCGGGGTGCGCCGCCGGCCACGGGGGCCACCCACAGCTCCGAAATGCCGCGGAGCCCGGCGACCGTGTCCTCCTCCGGCGCCCGGGGATGTGATACCGTATACGCCGCCCAGCGGGCATCCGGACTCAGCGCCACGGACGTAACTGTCCGCAGCTGCGTGACCTGCTCCGGCGTGAGCTGGGCGTGCACGGCCTGCAGGCCGGCAGCCAGGAGCAGGAACAGGGCGATTCTGGCATGAAGCCAGCGGGGGGAACGAACCGTGCACATGTCTCGGCCTCCGGAGTGACGTGACGAGGCCGCATAATCCCATGATCCGGGATCGCCGCGCAAGCGGTGATGCCCATCTCCGCGGGCAGGGAGGAACCATGACCGAGTGGCATAGCAGTTTCCTCGCCGACATCCGCGCGACGTTTGCGGCTCAACGGCAGCTGGCGGAGCGGGCCATCGAGCAGCTCGACGAGGCCCAGCTCTTCCGTGCCCCCGCCGTGGGCGAGAACAGCGTCGCCGTCCTCATGAAGCACGTGGGCGGCAACCTCAGGTCCCGGTGGCGGGAGCCGTTCACCACGGACGGCGAGAAGCCGGATCGTCACCGCGACAGCGAGTTCGCCGTCTCGTCGGACGAGTCCGAAGCTGCGATTCACATGGTATGGGCCGACGGCTGGTCCATCCTGGAGGAGACGCTCGCGGGCCTGACCGACGCGGACCTCGGTCGCTCCGTTGCCATCCGCCATCAGCGTGTCGCCCTGCCCCTGGCGCTGCTCCGCAGCCTGGCTCATACCGCGCAGCACACCGGCCAGATCGTGCTCCTCGCACGGCACTGGAAGGGGGACGAATGGGAGACGCTGAGCATCCCGCGCGGCCGGTCGGCCGACTACCTGGCCCGGCCGCCGGAATGAACCGGCCGCGGCCTTGACGCACAGCGCCGAACACGGCACCATCGACGCCGCCGCCCAGCATGGCGGCCCGGTCCTACCGTTCCGTCTGCGAAGGAAGTGATCCGCTCATGCGCCTTGTGGAATGTGTCCCCAACTTCTCGGAGGGCCGCGACCGCGCGGTCATCGACGCCATCGCCGAAAGCATCCGCGCCTGCGAGGGTGTCAGCCTCCTCGATGTCGATCCCGGCGAGTCCACGAACCGGACCGTGGTCACCTTCGTGGGCGAGCCCGCTGCGGTGCTGGAGGCCGCGTTCCAGGCTGCAGCGACGGCGTACCGCCTCATCGACATGACGAAGCATCGGGGCGAACACCCCCGCATGGGCGCCGTGGACGTCGTCCCCTTCATCCCCGTCTCGGGTGTGGACATGGCGGAGTGCGTGGCCCTCGCCCGTCGTTTCGGCGAGCGCGTCGGCGAGGAGCTCGGTGTGCCCATCTACCTGTACGAGGAGGCCCAGCCGCAGGAACACCGGCGGGAGCTGCGCCAGATCCGCAGCGGCGAGTATGAGGGACTGAAGGCGCGCATCACACGACCCGAGTGGAAACCCGACTTCGGGCCGGCGGAGTTCATCCCGAGATCGGGCGCCACGGTGACGGGCGCGCGGTTCTTCCTCATCGCCTACAACGTCAACATCCTCGGCACGAAGAACCAGGCGCACCGGCTGGCCCTCAACGTCCGGGAGCAGGGTCGCACGACGAAGCTGGCGGACGGGACGGAGCGTGTGGAGCCCGGCCGTTTCAAGGCGGTGAAGGGGCTCGGCTGGGAGCTGGAGCAGTACGGTCTCGCCCAGGTCTCCATGAATCTGGACAACTACAGGATCACGCCCATCCACGCGGTCTACGAAGCGATCCGGGAGGATGCCCGGACCCTCAGTACAGGCGTGGCGGGCAGCGAGATCGTCGGACTCGTCCCTCTCGAGGCGATCCTCGCCGCCGCCGACTTCTACATCGAGCAGGAGAACCTCTTCATCATCGACGAGCGTCAGAAGGTCCGTCTCGCCGTGGACCGCCTCGGCCTGTCGTCTCTGCACGCGTTCGATCCGGACGAGAAGATAATCGAGTACATGGTGTCCCGTGACAGCCATGGCCCCCTCGTCCGGAAGACGGTGCACGAGTTCGTCGCGGCCGTCGGCGCCCGGACCGCCACCCCCGGCGGCGGCTCGGTGGCGGCCCTCATGGCGGCCATGGGTGCGGCCCTTGGCGCGATGGTGGGGTGGCTCACCTATGGACGGCGGAAGTACGAAGTCCTCGACGCGGACATGCGGCAGCACATCCCGCCACTGGTGGAGGTCCAGGAGGCATTGCTCCGGGCGGTGGACCGGGACACGGAGGCTTTCACGGACTACATGGCGGCCATGGCCCTTCCGAAGGCAACGGATGAGGAGCGGGCGGCGCGCCGGACCGCCATGGAGGATGGACTGAAGAAGGCCACCCTCGTCCCCTTCGAGACCATGGAGCTGGTGGACCGGGCGTGGGGCCCCATCCTCGAGATTGCCCGCGTCGGCCAGTTCTCCTCCCGCTCCGACGCCGAGGTGGGTGCCAAGGCGCTGGAGGCGGGGCTCTACGGAGCGTGGCGCAACGTCCTCATCAACCTTGCGGACATCAGGGACGACGCCTTCCGGCGTGACATGGAGGAGCGCGCCGGCGCCCTCATGGAGCGCGGTCGCCGCAAGTTGGCGGAGATCAGCCGCATCGTCGAGTCGCGTACGGGCGACGTCTGAAATAACGGTAGCCGACGATCTTCACGCGGACACCCGGGTATACCGCCTGCCCGGGTGTCTGCGCGCGGCGACGCGGACGCCTCAGTCGCTCTTCGACTGCGCCACCGGGCCTGGGTCGAAGGCCACGGGCTCGAGACTCGTCAGAAACCGGTATACCGCCCGCAGGTCGCTGTCGCTCATGCGACCGTACGCCGCCCACGGCATGTGCGTACCGGCCTGGAGCGGACCGGCCCTGAACCGCGCTATGAACTGATCCTCCGTCCAGCCAGCCAGCACGCCGTACTCGGGGTGTGGCGTCAGGTTCGGCGTGACGAACACCACCGAGGGGTCCGCCTCGCTGGGCATCCGCATCCCGCCGGCGAAGCGGGGCCCGATGTACGACCCATCCTTCAGGTCCCGCTGCGAATGGCAGCCGGCGCAGTTCGCCACGCGGCTGGCCAGGTACTCGCCCCGGAGGATGGAACCAGCCGCGGGCGGACTGAATCGCGGCGGCGTGTCCGCTGGGTGGACCGGGCCGATGACGTACGCCATGAGCGCCTTGCCCAGCGGCGTGAACCGCGTTGCCGGCACGGCCTGCTTCGCCGGGGACGTCGAGCAGGGGTGATGTTCGCCGAGTGGATCGTCCCGAGGGGCGTTTCGAAGGGGACCCCCCCGGTCATGGGTGGCCCCTCACCCGCATCGATCTCCGGCCACCGCTCGGCCGGGGTGTGGCAGTGCAGTGGGCGGGACCGTACGCGAGGTACCGGCCGCGCTCGATGACGGCCGCGTCCGTCGATGCGGTGAGGGCCGGCTCGGGGATGTCGAACGTCCTGTCGTAGCGGATCTGGGCACCGAAGCCCAGTGTGCCTGCACCGAGAATGACGAGACCGGCGGCACCGCCGGTCTCCTTCATCCATTTTCTCACCGGAGTCTGCCGGATCAGGTTCCTGTCAGGACTGCACGCAGGATCCAGAACGTCCGGAGCCGGCTTCTGGTTTCAGCCGGCGGTCGACCGCGCCGCTGCCGCGGAAGGTGTCAGATCACGTCGCCGCGGCCGCGGGACAGCAGCCCGACGATCAGGGCGAACAGCGTGGCCCCGATGATGGCCCAGATCACGGGGAAGGACCAGCCGCCGATCTGGACGACGAACCACTCGGGCAGTCCCAGCGCACCCGCGAGCC
>DATHVO010000290.1:0-7949 GCA_035461265.1 Longimicrobiales bacterium | reverse complement strand
GCGGCGAGGTGTACGCCGCGTGCTACGGCCCGGGGGAGGGGACGGACCGCCTGACGACGCTCCTCGAACCCGCCGTCCTCACTGTGGCGGAGCTGCTGGAGCGCGTCGAACGGGTACGGCCGCTGTTCGTGGGAGAGGGAGCGGTGCGCTACCGCGCGGAGCTGGGCGCGGACCGGGTGGCGGCCCGCTGGCCCCGTGCTTCCGCCCTGCTCCGCCTGTCCGCCGCAGACCCCGGTCGCGGCCGCATAGCGGAGCCCCGTGGCTGGGAACCATCCTATCTCCGCGCGTCCGGCGCGGAGCGCGGCATCGCCGGATGACGGACAGCGTCACGCTGCGGACCATGGGCGCCGCCGACGTGGCGGCCGTCGTCACCATAGAGCGGGCATCCTATTCGGTGCCGTGGAGCGAGACGACATTCCGCGGGCTGCTGCGGCGGGGAGACAGCGAGCTCGTGGTCGCCACCGCAGGCGACACCCTCGTCGGGTACGCCGTGCTGTGGTGCGTCCTGGACCAGGCGGAACTGGGCAATGTCGCCGTCATCGCCGGCTGGCGCGGGCGCGGCATCGGCGAGTGTCTGGTTCAGGAGATGATCCAGCGGGCCGAACGGCGCGGCGTGCGGGAGATCTTCCTCGAAGTCCGTCCGTCCAACCCCGTCGCGCGTCGGCTGTACGAGCGGCTGGGGTTCGCCATGGTCGGCCGCCGCCGCAACTATTACCAGGAGCCCGTGGAGGACGCCCTCGTCCTCCGCAGGCCGCTGGAACCGCATTCGTCCCGAACACTGGAACCCTGAATATGACCCAGTTCCCACAGTACAGGCCGCGGCGGCTGCGGCGCACCGAAGCCCTGCGCCGTCTCGTGCGGGAGACCAGCCTCCAGGTGGATGACCTGGTCCTGCCCCTCTTCGTAGTCCCCGGCTCGGGCGTCCGGGCGGAGGTGGCCTCCATGCCGGGTGTCTTTCAGACCTCCGCCGATGAGCTCGTCGTCGACGCCGGCGAGGCAGCGGAGCTCGGCATCCCCGCAATCCTGCTATTCGGCGTTCCCGAGTCGAAGGATGAGAGCGGCTCCAGCGGGCTCGCCAGCGACGGCGTGGTCCAGGAAGCGGTCCGGCGCCTCAGGGCCGAACTGCCGCACCTCCTCATCATCACGGATGTCTGCCTGTGCGAGTACACGTCCCACGGTCACTGCGGTGTCCTGAAGAACGGGATCGTGGACAACGACGCCACACTGGAGCTCCTGGCTGCGCAGGCCGTCAGCCACGCACGGGCCGGCGCGGACGTCGTTGCGCCGAGCGACATGATGGACGGACGCGTGGCGGCCATCCGGACCGCGCTCGATGCAGAGGGCTTCCACGACGTGGCGATCCTGTCGTATGCCGCCAAGTATGCGTCGGCCTTCTACGGGCCGTTCCGCGACGCCGCCGGGAGCACGCCGCAATTCGGGGATCGCCGCGGCTACCAGATGGACGCGGGCAACGCGGCGGAGGCGCTGCGCGAGGTGCAGCTCGACGTCGCGGAGGGAGCGGACATCCTCATGGTGAAGCCCGCGCACACCTACCTGGACATCATCTGGCGCGTCAAGCAGGAGACGGGCTATCCGCTGGCCGCCTACCACGTTTCCGGCGAGTACGCGGCCATCATGGCCGCGGGCCGGCTCGGCTGGCTGGACGCCGACCGGGCCATGGAGGAGACGCTCACGGCGATCCGGCGGGCCGGTGCGGACCTCATCGTGACATACTGGGCCCGGGAGTTTGCCAGGCGCCGCAGAAACGGGACTCTTTGACATGTCCGTACCCCGCATTATCTTGGGGGACGGCCCCGGAGTAAGAGAGTTGGCGACGAGCAGCCTGACAAGCCGATAATCGGCGCGGATCCGTCCTTGTGGACGTCCACCGACCTCGGCGGGTGAAGGCGTGCGTGTGCGTCGCAGACTCATCAACATCCACCAACCGACAGGGCGGAAGGACGGCACCCGCAGCCGTCCCCGGTGGATGGTGACCGGTCCTTTTCAAGGAGTGAGACTTGCCGAACACTCTGGCCCGTACTCCGACCCGCCTTGCACTCCCCGCGCTGCTTCTCGTGATTGCGGCCGCCGCGTCGGCACAACAGGTGCCGGCCGAGCCGCAGCAGCAGGAGCACATCGTCCGGCGTGGCGATACCCTCTGGGACCTCGCCCGGACCTACCTCAGCAACCCGTTCCGGTGGCCACTGATCTTCGAGGCGAACCGGCACGTCGTTGAGGATCCCCACTGGATCTACCCCTCGGAGCGCCTCATCATCCCGCCGCTGCTGCAGACGGCCCGGCTGGACCCCCTGCCGATCGGCGTCGAGGCCGCGGACGAGGCACCGCCAGCGGACGTGTGGGTCTGGGCGGGCGATCGGACTGCGCCCCAGGATGAGGCGACAGACCCGTCGCCGGCGACGCTGGTATCCACCCTCGACCTGCGCCGTCCGGCGGTCTCGCCGGCGGAGTACGTGAGCACGCCCTGGCTCGCCGAAGGGGCAACGGCTGCTGCCGGATCGGCCGTGATCCTGCGGAAGGCGGATCCGGCCGCGACGCCCGGCCGGCTGCCGGCTGTGCTGCTGCCGAACGAGCGGGTCTACGTGAACATGGCCGGGGCCGGTGTCCGGCCCGGGGACAGCCTGGTCGTCGTGCGGGCGGGTCGCCACATCGGTCCGTGGGGGCGTATCATGGAGCCGCTGGCCGTGCTGCGCGTGGACACGGTCTGGACGGGCGAGCTCGGAGCGCGCGTCACGGCGCAGTTCGGTGAGGCCCGGGTGGGCGACGCGGTCCTGCCGCTGGGGGCCGTGCCCGTCCTCGCGCCGGGTGAGCCGGAGCCCGTGGCCTCAGGCCCGGCCGGCACCCTGCTGGAGTTCCTGGCGCAGGAGCCGCTGTACGGGACGACGGACCTGGCGTTCATTTCCGTCGGCCGGTCTTCCGGCGTCGGGATCGGCGACGAGTTCGAAGTGTATGTACCCGCGGCAGGCGCATCCCCGGCAAGCCACGTCGGCGTGGTACGGGTGGTGAAGGTCGGTGACCGCACGTCCACCGCGCGCGTCGTGAGCGTGGCGAGCACGGCACTCGGCGCCGGCCTGTCCGTGAGAATGATCAGGAAGGTGCCGTGACGCGCCGGCGCCGGTGGCACTGATTCCGGATTCCGTGGAATCCGATACGGGCGCCGCGTCGAGGCGCCCGTATCTTTGTGGGGTATGATCGTAACCGTACTCATCGCGCTGGCGCTGGTTCTCTACCTGGGCGCATCGGGTGCCCTGGCGGCATCGTTCGCCGACGGGCGCGGTGTCGCCCCGCGCACGGGCGCGGCCATGGCCAGGGCCGCCGTCGTCCTGCACGGCGCGGGTCTCGTCGCGTTCACGGCCCGGTACGCGGAGCTTCCCCTCGTCGGCCTCGCGCCCTCACTGGCCACGCTGGCGTTCCTCATCGCGGTCTTCCTCTTCGCCTCAACGATCGCCGCCGAGTCGCGTCCCGTCGGCCTCGTGCTGGTGCCGCTGGTCGCCGTACTCCTCGCTGTCGCGCTGGTCCTCGGCGTGGCGCCCACAGGCCAGCCGATGGCGTTCGGCGGACTCTGGTTCAGCCTTCACGTTCTCCTCGCCTTCATCGGCTACGCCGGCCTGACGCTCGCCTTCGCGGCGGGCCTCCTCTACCTGCTTCAGTTCCGTGAGCTGAAGGGAAAGCGGCTGGGGCGCGTGTTCCGGTTCTTCCCATCGCTGCCGGTCCTGGACACCCTCGGCCGGCGCGGCCTGGCCGTCGGCTTCCCGGCCCTGACGCTGGCGCTGCTGCTGGCGTGGGCGTGGACCGTCCGCTTCCACCGGACGCTGGCGGTGACGGACCCCCAGGTGATCTGGGGAATCCTCACGTGGATGGCCTTCGCGGTCGTGTTCGCGCTGCGAGCGGTGCAGGGTCCGGCGACGGAGCGGCGGGCGGCGGCAGCGAGTGTGGCGGGCTTTGTCGTGGTAGTCCTTGCGTACCTCGTGCTGCGGGTCTTCATGGCCGGCGGGCGGGTATTCCTGTGATGCCGCCCCGGGCGCAGGTCGGGTTCTGATGTCACTCGCCGTCGTGGGCATCAGCCATCGCACGGCTCCGCTGGAGATCCGGGAGCGGTTCGTCGTGGACACGCAGGCGAGTGCGCACGCCCTGCGCCGCCTCGCCGCGACGGGGTGCACGGAGGCGGTGCTGCTGTCGACGTGCAACCGCACCGAACTCTACATGCGAGCCCCGGGGACGCAGCCCGATGCGAGCACCATCGGGGCCCGCTTCCTGGCCGACCATGCCGGTCTCCCCGAGTACGACGCAGACCGGTACCTGTACACGCTGCACGACGACGGTGCGGTCGAGCATCTCTTCCGCGTCGTCGCGAGCCTCGACTCGATGATCCTGGGCGAGGCACAGATCCAGGGCCAGGTGAAGGCGGCCTACGAGCACGCCGTCGAGCACAACAACGGCGATTTCGTGGTGGGTCCCGTTCTGTCCCGGCTGTTCGAGATGGCGCTGCGCGTGGGCGGACGCGTCCGGAGCGAGACCCGCCTCGGAGCGGGCGCCGCGTCCGTGCCGTCGGCGTCCATCGAGCTCGCTCGCAAGATCTTCGGCGATCTGCGCGGGCGGACGGCTCTCGTCCTCGGGGCCGGCGAGATGAGCGAGCTCACCATGGAATGCCTCCGCAGCGAGGGAGTCGCCGACATCAGCGTGGCGAACCGGACCCCGGCCCGTGCCGAGGAGGTTGCCCGCCGCCTCCACGCCAGGCCGGTGTCCTTCGACGACCTCCCGCGACTTCTAGCGGAGGTGGACATCGTGGCGTCCGCGACTTCGGCGCCGCATGCGGTGATCACGCGGGAACTCGCGGAGGCGGCCCTGGCCACCAGCCGCCGGACGCCGCTCCTCATCCTCGACATCGCGCTGCCGCGGGACGTGGAGCACGGCGTGGGGGAGCTGCCGAACGTCTTCCTCTACGACATCGACGACCTGAGCCAGGTCGTCGAGGGTACGCTCGAGCGGCGCCGGTCCGAAGTCGGCGTGGCCGAGCAGATCATACGGGAAGGAATCCACGAGTTCTGGGCATGGTACCGCGGCCGGAGCGTCGTCCCACTCATTCGGCAGATGCGCGGCAACGCCGAGGAGGTGAGGGAGCTGGAGACGTCCCGGGCGCTCCGGGCCCTCCAGCACCTGGATCCAGCTGATCGCGCCGTTGTCGAAAACCTGACACGCCAGCTCCTGAACAAGGTGCTGCACTCACCCACGGCACGGCTCCGGGAGGCGGCGGCGAGCGGGCGCGACGCGGAGATCGCGCCGGCTGCACGGTATCTGTTCGGCCTGGAGAACGCCGGGTTCGAGGACATGGAGAACGACTGAATGGGCAGAAGAGTTCTGGTGACGGGCGGAGCGGGGTTCATTGGCAGCCATGTGGCCGAACGCCATGTCGCCGCGGGCGATGATGTCTGGATCGTCGACGACCTGTCGAGCGGACGCGAGGCCAATGTTCCGGCAGGCGCACGGTTCGTCCAGCTGGACATAAGGTCACCCGATCTCGCCGGAGTATTCCGCGACGCCGGTGGATTCGATGTGGTGAGCAACCACGCCGCGCAGATAGACGTCCGGGTCTCCGTGGCGGATCCCCGCCGCGACGCCGCCGTGAACATCGACGGCCTGCTGAACCTGCTGGAGGCCTGCATGGAGTACGGCTGCAGGCGGTTCGTGTACGTCTCGTCGGGCGGCGTGGTCTATGGTGAGCCCACCGTCCGGCCGACACCGGAGACCTCGCCGAAGCTGCCCCTCTCGCCGTACGGCGTGTCGAAGCTCGCGGGGGAGCAGTACCTTCACTACTACGCAAACGTGCGCGGCCTGGACTACGCCGCCCTCCGGTACTCGAACGTGTACGGTCCACGACAGGACCCCCACGGCGAGGCGGGTGTCGTGGCCATCTTCTCAACCCGGATCTCTGAGGGGTCGGCACTGAGCATCTTCGGTGACGGCCGGCAGACGAGGGACTACGTGTATGTGGGCGATGTCGCGGCGGCGAACGTGCTTGCCGCCACGGCGGAACTGCCGCCCCCCGTCGACCTCGAGGCTCGCGCCTGGAACGTGGGTACGGGCGTCGAGACGTCGGTGAACGACCTGGCACGAAAGCTGATGGCGGCCGCCGGCCGGCAGGTGCCCGTGGAGATGGAGGCGGCCCGACCCGGCGAGCTCAGGCACTCCTGTCTGGACGCGAGCCGGCTGGCGCGGCTTGGGTGGTCGCCGGCGGTGACGCTGGAGCAGGGCCTGGGCCTGACGTACAGACACATCACCGGACAGGAGGCTGTTGCTTGATCGCAGTTCTGCAGAGCACCGTGGAGGGCATGCCGGACAGTATGCGGATCCTCCTCGGCGGCTCGCCGTCGACCCGGGTCGTGCTCGTACTGCTCACGCTCTTCTCCATCGCGGGCTGGGTGCTCATCGCCTGGAAGTGGTGGCAGTTCCGCAACCTCCGGCGGGACGGCTTCCGTTTCGTCCAGGCCATCGAGCGGTCTCAGCGTCTGGAGGATGCATACCGCACCGCAATGCGGCTTCCCGAAACGCCGTACACGCGGATCTTCCGTCAGGGCGCGAACTTCTTCAGCGAGCTGAGGCCGGGCGGGCTGCGCGAGGATGCCGCGGCCCAGGCCGGTCTGTCCGAGACACAGCTCCACGCCCTGTGGCTCATCCTTGAGAAGGTCCAGGATGAGGAACGCGACGCGGTCTCCGGGGGTCTCGTGTGGCTGGCCATCATCGGCGTCGTGTCACCGCTCCTCGGCCTGCTCGGCACCGTGCTGGGTGTCATGAATGCCTTCCTCGGGATCTCGCGGACGGGCGCGGCGAACATCGCGTCCGTAGCACCCGGCATCGCCGAGGCCCTGACCACGACGGCGTTCGGCCTCGTGGCGGCGATTCCGGCCGCGATCGCCTACAACTACTTCGTCATGCGCCTCGACCGGTTCAGCGGCGAGATGGACGGCTTCGCCAGCGAGTTCATCGGCACGCTTGCGCGGGAAGGCAGGCTGTAGGTGCAGAGCATCCGGCGGTCGCGCCGGCGCAACCTGCGGGTGAATGCCGAGATCAGCTTCACCAACCTCATCGACGTGGCGTTCGTCCTGCTGATCATCTTCATGATCACGGCTCCCATCATGCAGGGGGGTATCGAAGTGGAGCTGCCGGAGGCACAGGCGGCTCCGCTCACATCTGCCGATGCGGTGGTCGTGTCCGTGAACCGTGAAGGCCAGATCTTCTTCGAGGAGACGCCCATCGGGCTGGACGAGTTCGGCCCGCTCATCCAGTCTCACATGGAGCGGCGGCCAAACGACTTCGTGTCGCTGAAGGTGGATGCCAATGCCCGTTTCGAGACGGTCCCGCAACTCCTCGGCATCATGATGGGTATGGGGATAACGAACGTGAGCTTCCCCGTGAACCCGATCGTGGACCGACGGCGCTGACCCGTCGCCCCTGGATGTCGACATGAACCGACCCGCCGGCGACGAGCCCACCGGACCTCCGAGCTGGACCTTCCGCCTGCACCGGCCGGTGCCGAAGCCGCCCCGCCGCTTCGTCGCCATCTCCCTCGGCCTGCACGTCGTGTTCGTGGGCGTGGTCTACGCCGCCGGCCTGCGGGTGGCGCGCCTGCCCGATTTCGAGCAGTTCAGGGTCCACCTGGTCTCGCCGCCGCCGCAGGTCGAGGGTCCCCGGGAGCCGGTCCAGACGACGACGCCCGTCGTGACGGAGCCGGAGCCGCCCCCGGAGCGCACGCCGGAGCCCCCGCGGCCGACGCCGGAGCCGGTCCGGACCCAGGCGCCACGGCCCCAGCCCGTGGAGCGTCCGCCAGAGCCGCGCCCCGCCCAGGGTCCCGACCCCCGGTCCGCACCGGTGGGAGGGGAGAACATCAACGTGGTCCAGGACGGCCGGGACTTTCAGTACCCGGAGTACCTCGA
>DATHVO010000289.1:0-2953 GCA_035461265.1 Longimicrobiales bacterium | reverse complement strand
AAGAATCCTCATCGAGATCTTCCGCACGAGGTTCGACCCGTCGTCCGGCAGGGACGTGGAGTGGCGTACGGCGCGGGTCGGCGAGCTCCAGCGGGACTTCGTCCAGTCGCTGGGCCGTGTGGCCGCGCTGGCGGACGATCGTGCCCTCCGCCGCCTGGCGCTCCTCATCGATGCCACGGTGCGGACGAACTACTTCGTCCATGGCGGCGCAACGCCATCCTTCAGGTCCGGCGGCGTGCCATACATCTCGTTCAAGTTCCTGGGCGAGCTGCTGCAGTCGCTGGTCCGAACGCGGCTGCGGGCCGACATCTGGGTGCAGTCCGCACGCATGGCCGGCATCCACCTCCGCACAGGGAAGGTCTCCCGGGGCGGGCTCAGGCACAGCGACCGGCCCGACGACTTCCGCACCGAAATCCTGGGGCTCGTCCGGACGCAGGCCGTGAAGAATGCGGTCATCGTGCCGGCGGGGTCCAAGGGCGGTTTCGTCATCCGGCACCACCCCGCGGACTCGAAGGACCTCGCTGCCGAGGTGGAGGCGCAGTACCGCACGTTCATCCGCGGGCTGCTGGACCTGACGGACAACCTCGTGAACGGCGAGGCCGTCCGGCCCGACGGCCTGGTGGCCTTCGACGAGCCGGACCCGTACCTGGTCGTGGCGGCCGACAAGGGGACCGCGAAGTTCTCCGACGTCGCCAACTCCGTGGCGGCGGAGTACAGCTTCTGGCTGGATGACGCCTTCGCGTCGGGCGGCTCCAACGGCTACGACCACAAGAAGGTCGGGATTACGGCCCGGGGCGCGTGGGAGTGCGTGCGCCGGCAGTTCAGGGAGATGGGTCGCGACATCCAGACGGAGGAGTTCACCGTCGTGGGGATCGGCGACATGAGCGGCGACGTGTTCGGCAACGGGATGCTCCTGTCACGCAAGATCCGGCTGGTAGCTGCCTTCGATCACAGGCACATCTTCGTGGATCCGGATCCGGACGCCGAGGCCTCCTTCGTCGAGCGCGAGCGCCTGTTCGGCCTGGGACGGTCGAGCTGGGCGGACTATGACGCGTCGCTGCTCAGCCGGGGCGGCTTCGTCGTGCCTCGCGGTATCAAGCAGCTCGACCTGTCGCCGGAGGCCCGGGCCGTCCTGGGCGTGCCGGACGATGTTGCGGACATGGACGGCGAGACGCTCATCCGGACGATCCTGCGGGCGCCGGTGGACCTGCTGTGGAACGGCGGCATCGGCACGTACGTGAAGGGCTCGCACGAGACGCACACGGATGCCGGGGACGCGACGAACGATGCCGTCCGCGTCGACGCGTCGGAGCTGAGGTGCAGAGTGCTGGGGGAGGGCGGGAACCTGGGCCTTACGCAGAGGGCGCGGGTGGAGTTCGCGCTGCGCGGAGGCCGGTGCTATACGGACGCCATCGACAACTCCGGCGGTGTGGAGATGTCGGACCGGGAGGTCAACCTCAAGATCCTGCTGAAGACCCCGATGTCCGAGGGCCGGCTGGACCGCGACCGGCGCAACGCGCTGCTGCGGGAGTGGGCGGATGCGGTGACGGAGAAGGTGCTGGAGCACAACCGGTCGCAGAGCCTGGCCGTCTCGCTGGACGAGCTGCGGGCGGCGGACGGCTTCGAGGACTTCCACGGGTTCATGGTCGCCCTGGAACAGAACCGGGTCATGGACCGGACGATGGAGGCGCTGCCGTCGCTGGAGGTGCTGACGGACCGGCGGGCGGAGGGGCTGTCCCTGACGAAGCCGGAACTGTCCGTCCTCCTCGCCTACGCCAAGCTCACGCTGAAGCAGTCGCTCCTGGAGAGCAGGGTGCTGGACGACCCGGCCCTCGAGGGCTACCTGACCGACTACTTCCCGTCGGAGGCGGCGGAGGTCGCGGGTCCGTCGGCGCTGGCGGGGCACCGTCTGCGCCGCGAGATCATCGCCACGGAGCTCGGCAACGACATGGTGGACCTCATGGGCGCCTCCTTCGTGCACCGGCTGAGCCGTGACACGGGGCAGTCGCCTGCGGCGGTCGCCCATGCGTGGCTTATCGCCCGGCGCCTGTGCGGTGCGCGCGAGCTGCGCCGCCGCCTCGCTCCGCTGGAGGGACAGGTCACGGCGGAAGTGAACTACCGCTGGCTGCTCGGCCTGGCCCGCGTCCTCGAGAGGACGACGCGCTGGGTGCTGGCCAACGTGCAGCCCGGAACGCCGGCGGATCACGTCATCGGCGGGTATCTGGACGGACTGCGCGCCCTCCGCGGCAACTTCGGCGCGGTGGTGGCCGGCGATGAGCGGGCGATGTTCGACTCGCGCGTCGCCGAGATGAAGGACCTGACGGGGAGCGACGATCTGGCGGCGTCCCTCATCACGCTCCGGTTCCTGGATCAGCTCCTGGAAATCCTCAAGATCGCACGGGACACGGACCATGCGCCGGTGCGCGTGGGCCGCGCGTACTACCTCACGTCGGAGCTGCTCGGGCTGCCGCGCCTGCGGGAGTCGGTCATCGCCTCCGCCGGTGAGAACCGGTGGGACCAGCGGGCGGCCCAGGTCCTCCTGGACGAGCTCGGCCGGGCCCACCGCCGCCTGGCCGCCGCCGTCGTCATGGCGGGTGAACCCGACGAGCCGGTCGAGGATCTGCTGGCGAGGACGTGCGCCCGGAACGAGCGGGCGCTGGCGGCGTTCCGGCGGACCGTGGAGGACATGTCGGCCGATGAACGGCCGACCCTGTCCGCCCTCATCATCGTGATGCGGGAGCTGGCCGCTCTGCACGACTGACGCGGGAGCATTCAGGGACTGACGGCCGGCCCCGGGTTCACCGGGCCGGCCGTCTTCGCATCACGGGGCGGTCGCTCCCGGCAATGGAGTGTATGCGCTGCCCGTACCGTGACGTTCCTCCCCCTGTGGCGCCCGCGGACGATGCGATAGGTTGCTCGTGCAAATGCGACGGAGGCACCCTCGGACCGCACG
>DATHVO010000288.1:0-4660 GCA_035461265.1 Longimicrobiales bacterium | reverse complement strand
GCATCCTGGTCATGGCAGACGGACGCGTCGAGGCCACGGGCACTCACGAGGAGCTCCTCGCCCAGCGGGGCCGGTACGCGGAGCTGTTCGAGCTGCAGGCGGCGGGGTACCGGTAGGGGGGCGTCCCACATGAGGCCCGTGCCCGTCAACGGAAACCTACCCCCTCCCCCTCCCGTATATTAGCATCGCAGTTCAGGCCTTCCGCCGTGTCCTCCTTCGGCCTCGAGATCGGTCCGAGGGATGCGCGGCTTTCCTCGTATACGCGGGTTCGACATGCAGGGAGATCGCGGTTGGCGCGGGCTGTTCCAGGGCGGCCCCGGGCTGGGCTGGGCCGGCGGGTACCTGGTCGTGGCGTGGGGCGTCCTCCAGGTGTCGGACACGCTGGCATCGCTCCTCGGCTTCCCGCTCTGGTTCGGGAAGGCGGTGCTCGCACTGCTGATCCTGGGCCTGGTGGCCGTGCTCGTCACGGCCCTCCTCCAGGGCGGCGCGCCGGGGGCCGAGGGTACCCCTGGGCCGAGGCAGCGGTGGCGCCGGGCGATCACGTGGCGGCGGACGGGGCTGGTGGGTCTCGCGGCATTTGCGTTCCTCGGCGCGGGCACGGCGGCGCACCTGGGTGCCCGTGCCATGGGGGTGGGGCCCGCCGGCACCATGGTGACCCGCGGGCTGCTGCCGGAGGACGCGGAGCTGGTGCTGGCGGAGCTGGAGGACCACGTCGGCGAGGAGGGCCTGACACGGGCAGCCACGGAGGCGCTGCGTGTCCACCTGTCGCAGTCGCCGACCATCCGGCTGGCGTCGGCGGCGCGGGTGCGGGATGCACTGCAGCGCATGGACGTGGCCGCGGACAGCCGCCTCGACCTGGCGACGGCGCGGGAGGTGGCGGTCCGCGAGGGTCTGAAGGGCGTGGTGGGAGGCGAGGTGCATCGGGTCGGGTCCGGCTACACGATCTCTGCGCGGCTGGTGTCGGCGGAGTCGGGCGCGGAGCTCGTGGCCGCGCTGGAGACGGCGAGGGCACCGGACGACGTGGTGGCGGCCGTGGAGCGCCTGTCGGTCCGGCTGAGGGAGCGCATCGGCGAGTCGCTGCGATCGATCCGCCGGAGCCCGCCGCTGGGGCGCGTCCGGACGTCGTCCCTCGAAGCACTCAAGAGCTACACCGAGGGCATGGACGCCAACAACCGCGGCGAGTTCGATCGCTGCGCCCTGCTGATGGAGGAGGCCATCACGCTGGACAGCGCCTTCGCGATGGCGTACGAAGGCCGGGCCGCGTGCAACCAGAACCTCGGCCGGAATCCGGCTCAGCAGATCACCGACCGTGTCCGCGCCTACGAGATGCGGGACCGGATGACCGAGGAGGAGCGTCTCCGGGCCACGGCCATCTACCACCAGTACGTCACGTCGGACCGTCGCCAGGCCGTGGAGGCATGGGAAGCGTATGCGACGCGCCACCCGGACCGTCCGGCACCGCTCTTCAACCTGGCCAACCTGTACGCGCAGGGCCGCGACTGGCGACGGGCCGAGGAGACACTGCAGCGGGGGCTCGCCCTCAGCCCGTCCAGCCTCGTGGTGCTCATCAACCTGGCCGGCTACCAGATGAACGTGGGGCGGTTCGCCGACGCCGAGGCGACGTTCGCACGCCTCGAGCGGGAGGCGCCCGGGCTGAACCTGGCGTGGCGCAAGGCCACGCTCCACCTGGCCGCCGCGGACTGGGAGGCCGCCGCCAGGGAGCTGTCGCTGGCCCGGGAACGTGCCCGGGGCAGCCCCGCCCAGCGCTCCCTCGTCGCTACCCTCCAGTCGACTCTCGCCCTCACCCTGGGGCGGCTGGACGAGGCGGAGCAGTACCTCCGTGAGGCCATGGCGGCGGACCAGGAGAGCGGCGACGCCGAGCGCTACCACATCCGCGCGCTGGCCCTCGCCGAACTGTACCTGCTGGCGCGGGGCGACACGACCGCCGCGCTCGCGCTGCTGGACGAAGTCGTGGCGCAACATCTCCGCGACATCGAGCCCCTTGACCGGGGCTACTACACGCTGGCATCGCTGTACGCCGCCGGCGGACGGCCGGATCGCGCCCGGCGGATGCTGGCGGAGCGAGCGCGCGAGATCGCACCGCCCCTACCCGTCACGGTACCGCACAGCGTCAATGCCGTGCTGGCCGAGGCGGAGGGACGCCTCGAGGACGCGGTGATCGCATGGCGCCTCGAGGACGAGGTGGACGAGAACCCGCTGCCCGCCCTGGCCGGCATCGGCAGCCTCATGGACAGGCTCGGCCAGACGGACAGCGCCGTCGCGTACTACCAGCGGTACATCACCACCCCGTTCCGGCTCCGGTACCACACCGACCCGATCTGGCGCGGGCACGTCCTCGAGCGCCTGGGCGCCCTTCACGAAGCGCGGGGCGAGACCGGGGAGGCCGTCCGGTACTACGCCATGCTCACGGAGCTGTGGGCCGACGCGGACGCGCCGCTGCGGGCACGGGTCGATCGTGCCCGGCAGCGCATCCGAGCCCTGAGCGCGGTGCCGTGACCGGCGGGCGGGCCGCGCAGGGAGTGGAGCGGCGTGTCACCATCCGATGAACGCCGCCCACTGCACGGCCAGCGGCCGCATCGGGAACCAGCCCGCCCTGTCGATGCAGGGCATCTTCCGCTACCCGGGAGCCTTGTCGCCGTTCGGCATGAACGGGCGCACCGTGCATGTGCATCTTGCGTGGCGGTAGTCAAGGGACGGTCGGCAGCTTGGCTGAACGCCGGAAGGCTACTCCAGCACGGTCGTCTCGTCGGGCGCGTTCGGCACGACGCACAGGAACTCGAAGGGCTCGTCGCCCAGCGCCTCGTAGGAGTGTGGGACGCCCCCCGGTATGAAGACGACGTCGTCGGCCTGGACCTCCTGCACTTCGTCGCCGATACGCACGCGGGCCCGGCCTCGGAGGACGTACTGCTCGTGCTCCACGCGATTTGTGTGGAACGGCATACCGCCACCAGGCTCCATGATGAACCTGCGCAGGGCGAAGTTCGGGCCTTCCCCGGGGCCGATCAGGACCTGCCGCCGGGTACCCGTCCCGGCGGCCACGGGTTCTGCGGGTACGCTGTGCGCGGAACGTATGCTCATGGGGGCTCCTCGTGTCGGTGCCGGACAAGGTGCCCGGCGTATGCAGGCAGGGCAAGAGGCCTGGCCAGGTGCCGGGCTTCACGCACTGCGCTCCGGAGCACCCACGGATTCCACCCTGAATGCCGCCCCCCTACGGCTGCCGTGCCAGCTCCACGCGGTATGCGACCAGGTCGTCCCGCAGCTCGTTCTGCGGTCCGCTCACTTCCACCACCTGTACAGTATACTTCGACGTCACCCGGGCATCCGGCACACGGAACCTGAGCAGAGGCCCGCTCCGCAGGTCGCCGAAGGCCGCGATCCTGACGGCGCCTGGGTCGCTGCGATAATGCACGACGTACCCGCTGATCCCGCCGTCGACCCCGGTGATGCCCGGGCCGTGGATCGTCACCAGCACTGCGCGGTCCTCCGTACCGGGCATGGTGATGCTGGCGACGAGGAAGCCCGGTTCCGGGATATCCGTGGGACCTGCGTTCTCGCTGCACGCAGCGGTCATCGCCGCCGCCGCCAGCGCCGCGAGCGGGACGAACATGTTCCGGATACGCCTATACATCAGATCCTCCGCGAGGGTTGTCGGTCGTTGGTGTCCTGGTATCGTCCCCGGTGTCAGTCAGGTCCGGGTGCGGCACCTGCGGAGCCTCTTCCCGGAGCAGTGATCGGAGCTCTGCCGTTTCGGAGGGGCTCAGGTGCGCGTTCTCGACGAGCCACGCGCGCACATCGCCCACGTCCAGTCGAGCGTTGCGATTGCCGAGCAGGTCGAGGAACCGCACGTGGTCCGGTGTGAGCGAACCGCTGCCGAGGAGCTGGTCCAGGATTGCAGACGGCTCGAGCGCCGGCTTGCCGACCGTGAGCTGGAAGGACCGCGTCGCCGTGCGCGCGTGTGACCGTGCCTCCACCGTGAAGCCGAAGCTGCCCGTACCCTCGGCGATTCCGTTCACGCGTCCGCTGATGCTGTCCAGCCGCAGCCCCGGCGGCAGCGATCCGTCCAGCAGGTGCCAGCGCAGGTCCTGTCCCGCGCCGCCGGCGGCGAGGGAGTCCGCGTAGTCGGCTCCCATGAACGTCGCCGGGCGAGCCGCAGCGCTGAGGATCACCAGGTCGCCCCACCCGACACTGAGAGTGAACAGCGCTGCAGTCGTCTGGTCGCCGGCGCTGAGCTGCACGGTGAACCCGAAGCTGCCCGACTGCTGCGGGCTGCCGCTGATGACGCCGGTGATGGAGTCCAGTGTGAGTCCAGCCGGCAGTGATCCCGAGATAAGCGCCCACCGACGCGACTCCGCCCCGCCCGTGGCGTGCAGCGTATCGGTGTACATGGTGCCCACCTGCGCGGCGGGCCGCGTGGCGGCGGACGTGATCACCAGCCGTGCGACCTCTGCACCGCCCATGACCCACGTGCTGTCGAGGACCAGCACCTCCGCACGCGGTGCCTGCACGAAGCGGATGCGGACGGTGTCCACGTTCAGCCCCGGCTGCCGCTCGCCCAGCCGCCGCACCCATCGTACCCACCGGGCGCCGGAGACCGGCCCCTCCACGTGCGAGAGCGGAGAGTTGCGGGGTCCGCCATCGA
>DATHVO010000287.1:0-12246 GCA_035461265.1 Longimicrobiales bacterium | reverse complement strand
AACTGGAAGTCCTCGCCGGCGTCCTCCGCGGGACCGGCCTGCCCTTCGCGAGCCATATGCGCAACGAGGATGACCGGCTGCTGGCGGCCATCGAGGAGGTCATCGGCGTGGGCCAGCGGGCGGGTGTTCCCGTCCAGGTGTCGCACCTCAAGGCACAGGGCGAGCGGAACTGGTGGAAGACGGCGCCCGCCCTGCGGCTCATCGAGGAGGCGCGTGACGGCGGCATCGACGTGCTCTTCGACTGCTATCCGTACATCGCGTACGCAACGGGCCTCTCCAACCTGTTCCCCGTCTGGTCGCGGGAAGGCGGGACCGACACGTTCCTGACGCGTCTGCGTGACCCGGACCTCGCGGCGCGGATCGAGGCGGAGGTGCGGGGCAAGATCGCCATGCTCGGGACGTGGGACGCCGTCCAGATCACGGGCACGGACTCGACCGACCTGGCGTGGCTGGTGGGCGGCCGCCTTGGCGCCCGGGCCCGGGACCGCGGCCTGGAGCCATACGCCCTTCTCACGGACATCATGGTGCGGGACCGCGCCCGGACGCGGATGGTCGGATTCGGGATGAGCGAGGAGAACGTAGCGCGGAAGCTGGCGCACCCGCTGTCCATGGTGTGCTCCGACGGCGGCGCCGTGACCCGGGCCGACGGGACGCCCCACCCCAGGAACTACGGCACGTTCCCACGCGTGCTGGGACGGTTCTGCCGGGAGCTGAACGCGCTGCCGCTGGAGACGGCCATCATGAAGATGACGCGGCTGCCGGCGGACCGCCTCGGCTTCGCGGACCGCGGCCGCATCGCCGGGGACGCCGCCGCCGACCTCGTCGCCTTCGACCCGGCAACCGTGGCCGACCGCGCCACGTTCGAGGACCCGCACCAGTTCCCCGTGGGCATCCCCCACGTCCTGGTGAACGGCGCGTTCGTCATCCGCGATGGCGATCACACGGGCGCCCGGCCCGGCCGCGCAGTGAGGCCCCACCGGGCGTAGGGCGGGCGCTACGCGTCGGGGCGGATCGTCGGGGCGACAGCGTCAGGCCGGCTCCGCGGGCAGTCGGACGGCCGTTGCCGACGGTACCTCCGCTGCCGACGGCACGGCCGCGCGCCGATCGTAGTAGAGGAGCAGCGTGACCGCCATGAGGAACGGCCACGTGAGGGCGGCCAGCAGCGTGCTCCCCACCTGCGCCAGCGTGAGCACGCGCACGGCATTGCCGGCTGCCGTCCCGCCCGCCATCACCGTCCTTGCATCGGCATTCGTCCCCACCACCAGCCACAGCGCGACCATGGGTACGAGCACGACGACCCATGCGGCCACGGTAAGCCCGAGGATGCGCGTGCGCGCGCCGCTGGCGAGCTCCGTCGAGCGCCGCAGGGCGCCGAGTGCGCTCCGCTCCTCGAGGACCGCCACCGGGTAGATGGCAAACCACATCGCCAGCAGCAGGAGGCCCGGCACCACGAACAGGACGAGGCCGACGGCGATGAGCACCCAGGCGATGACCGTGGCCGCCGCCACCGGTACCCACCGCCGCAGCCCTGCCCGCAACGCTTCCCCGAACGCCGGCGTCTCCCCGGCGATGGCGCGGGACAGGGCATGGGTCAGGGCAGCCATGGCCAGGACAATGGCGAAGATGTTGAACGGCGCCACCAGGCTGGGTGCCACCCAGAACGCCAGGTCGCCGCCCAGCGTCGTGCCCTGCCGAAGCAGGGACGGCGCGACGAGCCAGAACAGCGCGATGGGGAGCTGCGGCAGGAAGGCCAGCAGGAAGAACAGCGCGAAGTGCCGGCGGTACAGGGCGAAGGCCCCGTCCAGGATTTCACCGGGGCGGGACGGGCGCGTCTCGGTGGACATGGGCTGCCTCCCTCGTGTCGCGTGGCGGATGTCCCGGAAGATAGGAACGCGAGCGGCCCTTGGGCCACGATCACTTTGCGGCGCAGGTCCGGCGGGCCGGGCCGGCGTGCGCCGCAGGCCTGGCCCGGCGTGCGCCGCGACGCCAGTCCCCCGTCGGGCCTGCCCCCCCTCGCCTACTGCGGGCGGAGGCGACGCTCGTGCTCGTGGTGGCAGGCGGCCTCGGCGCGGGTGCGCTCGAGGCTGCCGGGCAGCCACTCCCGCGGGATGTTCTGCATGCACTCCTGCAGCGTGGGGTGGTCCGCGGCCCGGAACGTGGTGCCGTGGGTCGCCTCACGCATGAGCAGCACGCTCACGCCGGCGATCACCACCGCCAGCACCGCGAATACGATCAGGGTCCCTCGCCTCATGCCGTCCTCAGTGTGCCGATGTCCGCTTGATGTGCGCCCGCCCCGCCGAATGGTCCGCCACCCGCCGCTCGAACTCCGCCACCCGGGCGGCGGGCACGGCCAGCCGGTAGTGGACGACGTCCTCGTAGCGCTCGTCCACGACCTCGACACCCTCGTCGTGGAGCAGCCGGCGGAACGCCTCCAGGTCGGCATAGCCCAGCGTCACCGCCAGCCCCAGCCGCTCGATGCGCCGGGTCCGGGGCAGCGATGCGAGGCCGTGCTGCACCGCGCCGCCGTACGCCCGCACGAGGCCGCCGCGACCGAGCTTCACTCCGCCGAAGTACCTCGTGACCACCGCCACGACGTCGCCCACCCCCGAATGGAGCAGCACGTCGAGCATGGGCCGTCCCGCCGTTCCGTGGGGCTCGCCGGCATCGCTCATGCCGATGGCCGCCGTGCTGCCCGGCGGCCCGCAGACATAGGCCCAGCAGTTGTGCGTGGCGTCCGCGAAATCGTGCCGCACCGCGTCGATCACTGCACGGGCATCCTCCGGCGCGCCCGCCTGAGCCAGCGTCGCGATGAACCGGCTCCGGTCCACCACACTCTCCACGCGGTGCAGCCCCGCCGGGATGGGATACCCATGCTCCTGCATGCGGCACGGTACTGCGCGCCGGCCCGCGCGTCCAGTCGCTGCCCGCCCGGCAGAGGGAACGAGAACGCTGCCGCCGGCGTAGACGACAGACGCACCGGCACGACGGCGGGTTGGCGGCGGAGTGCGGACTCCCGGCGGCCCGGCCATTGCGTCGGGCAGCGGTGCGCCGGCCGGTCTCAACGTTCCGGGTGGCCTGCGCGTCTGACACAGGCAGGCCCCTAACCGACGGCGGAATGGAATCCATACTCCAGCGGTTCACGAACATACGCCGCGAGGAGGTCGCGCCGATCCTTGCGGCGGCGGTGTACTTCTTCTGCATCCTCACGGCGCTGGCCCTGCTGCGGCCCGCGCGCGAGGCCATCGGCATGCAGCGCGGCATCGAGGCCATCCGCTGGCTGTTCATGGGCACCCTCGTCGTGACGTTCGTGGCGAATCCGGTGTTCGGTGCCCTCGTCGCGCGGTTCCGCCGCATGACCTTCATCGCCGCAACCTACTTCTTCTTCGCGCTCAACCTCCTCCTGTTCTACGGCCTGATCGTCCTGACGCCGCAGGCCGTCGGCGAGACGTCCGGCCAGGTCTTCTACGTCTGGATGAGCGTCTTCAACCTGTTCGTCACGATGGTCTTCTGGGCCCTGATGGCGGACCGGTTCTCCCTCGAGCAGAGCAAGCGGCTCTTCGCCATCATCGCCGCGGGCGGCACCCTCGGCGCGATCTTCGGATCGTCCCTCGCCGCGGTGCTGGCCGAGCGGATAGGTGCGCCGGGACTCCTCCTCGTCGCCACCGGCTTCCTCACCGCAGCCGTCGGCGCGGCGTGGGCGGTGACCCGGTTCCAGCCCGAGCAGCCGGCGGCGGGAGAGCCCGTCGGCGCTTCCGGCACCCGGGCCGACGACCGGGCGATCATCGGCGGCAGCGCCTGGGAGGGATTCCGCTCCGTCCTGCGGTCGCCGTACCTGCTCGGCGCCGCCGGGTACGTGATGGTCCTGACCATCATGGCGACGTTCATCTACTTCACCCGTCTGCAGATGGTCGCCGCCCTCGGCGACGACGTGGACATGCGGGCAGGCGTCTTCGCGCGCATCGACCTCATCACGCAGATCGCGACACTGGTGCTGCAGCTCATCGTGACCGGTCACATCATGAAGCGGCTGGGCGTCTCCGTCGCGCTGGCGCTGCTGCCCATCACCGCCGCTCTCGGCTTCATCGGCCTTGCCATGGCCGGGTCGTTCGTCGTGTTCGTGATGTTCGACGCCACGTTCCGGGCGGTTCAGCGCGCCGTCGCACGACCGGGCCGCGAGACCCTGTTCACCGTGGTGAGCCGCGAGGACAAGTACAAGTCGAAGGCGTTCATCGACACGTTCGTATACCGCACCGGCGACGTCGTCGGCGCGCAGACGGAAGGCGCCCTCGGCCGGCTCGGCATGGGCCTGGCCGGCCTCGCCGTTGTGGCCGTCCCCCTCGCAGTGGCATGGGCGGCGCTCGGCGTGTGGCTGGGTGTCGCACAGCGCCGCCATGCGCAGCGACGGCAGATCCCCACGGGCGATGCGGCCCTCGGGGGCACGGTCCGGACCTAGGCGGATTCATCAGGCGGCCCATCGGGGCCGCGTACAGTTCACCCGTATCGGAAGGCAGTGATGACAGACAACAATCGCCATCCCACCCGTCGCGAGGCGCTCCGCATCGGCGCGGCCGCGGCGCTGGGCCTGACCGTCGGCCGGCTCCCGCTGCACGCCGCACCGTACGCGTCCCTCGCCGCGTCCCGCAGCGGCGGCGTCTGGGCCGACGACCTCATCACGAAGGCGATCCCGTCCAGTGGCGAGCGCATCCCCGTCGTCGGCCTCGGCACCAACCGCTACAGCGTCACGGAGGAGGCCGACCTCGCGGCCCGACGCGCGGTCCTGCGCCGGATGCCGGACCTCGGCCTCACGGTGGTGGACACGGCGCCGTCGTACGGCCGGTCCGAGGAGGTCATCGGCCAGCTCACCAGCGAGATCGGCAACCGCGACCGCCTCTGGATCGCCACGAAGGTCACGGCCCGTGACAACGATGTGCAGGTGGGGACGCAGATGCTGAACGACTCGTTCCGCAAGCTGCGCACGGACCGCGTCGAGCTCATGCAGGTCCACAACCTCAACGGCACCGAGGTCATGCTTCCCGTCATGCGGGAGTGGAAGCAGGACGGCCGGATCCGCTACATCGGCGTGACGACGTCCAGCGATCGCCAGTACGAGGAGCTCGAGCGGATCATGCGGTCCGAGGACCTGGACTTCATCCAGGTGGACTACTCCATCGGCAACCGCACCGCGGGCGAGCGGATCCTGCCGCTGGCCCAGGACCGCGGCATGGCCGTCCTGCTCAACCTGCCGTTCGGCGGGGCGAGGGGGAACGTCGTCGTGCAGATGGGCGAGCGGCCGCTGCCGGACTGGGCCGCCGAGTTCGGCGCAGCTTCGTGGGCGCAGGTCTTCCTCAAGTACGACGTCTCGCACCCGGCCGTCACGGCGGCGATCCCGGGCACGACGAACGTGCGGCACCTCGAGGACAACGCCGCCGCCGCCCGGGGCGAGTTGCCCGACGCGGCCATGCGCCGCCGCATCGAGCAGTTCTTCGACGCGCTGTAGGCACTACCGCCGACGCCTCGACCTGCCCCGCCGCTCCACGCCACGACGGCACGCCGCACAGCGGTCGTCGCGGGCGCGGCGGGGCAGCCGGTCGCCGCACACCCGACAGACCGCGCCGCGGCGGTCCCGCCGCCGGGCGAGGCTCCGCTCGATGAACCGGTCCAGCTCCACGCGCTGGGCGCCGCACGCCTCGATGTCGGGAAACGTCTCCGGAAACCGGTATGCGAGCCACGAGTACAGCGTGAGCCGCTTCGCCTCCATCTCCGCCGCCATCAGCTCCTCGTCGCTCGCCGCCGCGTCCTTCGTAAACCCCGGCCGGAGCGGTGCCAGGGTCACTTCCCCGCCCCGGGCCCTGGCCGCGACCCACGTCCCGTACTCCGACACCAGCCACTCCAGCCGCGTGTCGATGGGCGCGCTGGCCAGGGCCAGGCGCTCGGCCAGCGGAATCGAGCGGTTCCAGTCCACGACCTCCGCCAGAGCGATCATGTCGTCCTGCACCCCGGGGCTCAGGAGCGGCGAGTCGAAGGTCATCCCCCGCTGGAACGCCCGCAGCGCCTTCGCCAGGCGGTCCGTGCCCAGCCCCGCGGCGATCACCTCGATGTGGTCCGCGCCCGGGCGCACCGTTGCCGCGAGCTGCCGGACGGGCGGCGTGTAGCCCGGGGCGAACACCTCCGCGATCCGCTGGGCATCCCGGCGGTCCAGCGCGCCGACGTGTCCGCGCTCGAAGATGCCGTACCTTCCCGCACGTCCGCCGATCTGCAGGATCTCCCACGGCTCGAGCTGGACGACGTCCCGGCCGTTCCACTTCTCCAGCGTCGAGAAGCAGACGGTGACGATGGGCAGGTTCAGCCCCATGGCGATGGCGTCGGTGCTCACCACCACCTGCGCGTCGCCGGACCGGAATCGCCGCGCCTCCTCCCGGCGCACCTCCGGCGTGAGGTTGCCGTAGATGACGGCCACCGGGAAGCGCGCCTCGAGCAGCGCCTTGATGGCCAGGACGTCGCGCCGGCTGAAGGCGATGATCGCCGTGCCCGGCTCCACGTCGGCGAGGGAGAGGGGACGGCGCCCGGCCTCGATGGGCGTGTGGCGCTCGAGGTACTCGATGGTGAGGGGCTCGCCGAGGTAGTCCGCCAGCGCCCGGACCAGCGGCACGCAGTCCGGCGATCCCGTCATGAGGACGCGCTTCGCCGGCGCGCCCACCACCGCCTGGCACCAGGCCCAGCCGCGGTCCTCGTCCGTGAGGAGCTGGACCTCGTCGATGACGGCGGTGTCCACGACCCGCGTCGGGTCCATCATCTCGATGGTCGATGCGACGAGCGTCGCGCCCTCACGGATGTCGCGCTCCTCCCCCGTGATGTAGCTCGCGACGCGGCCGCGCTTCTCCAGCTCCTCCTGCCCTTCCAGCGCGAGGAGGCGGAGGGGGGCGAGGTACATGCCGCTGCCACCCGCGGCAAGCTCGTTCAGCGCGCGCCACGTCTTGCCGCTGTTCGTCGGGCCGACGTACAGCACGAGCTCACGGCCCAGGGCGCGGGCGCGCGGGAAGTAGTCCCGGTACGCGATGAGGCCGCGCTCCTCCACGAGGGACCGCACGCGCTCACGCTCAGCCGCCTCGCGGTCCAGCGGCCCGGCCTCGAAGCGGATGCGCTCCAGCGCATCGCCCAGGTCGTCGGCCTCGCGAGTGGCCCGGGCCACGACGCGACGGAGGGCGCGGTCGTTGTACAGGGGGCGGCGCACCCTTTCCTGCACGAGGGCGTCGATGGCGCCGGCCGCGTCGAGGGCGGCCTGGCGGGCGCGGTCGAGTTCCGCCGCGAGGGCGGCACGGGCGGCGGGGAGGAAGCGATCCATGTCGCCTGCCAGCAGCAGCCGCTCGAGAGGCCCGCCCGAGATGCGGGCCCGGACCTGTACGCGGTGGCTCGCGCCGTCGATGACGACGTGCTCCTCGGACGTCCGGCCGAAGCGGAGCGTGCCGCGGAGATCGTCGATGAGGAGGTCCGGCGCCAGGCGCGACGCCTGCCGGATGCGGTCCGCCCCCACCGCCGCGATGGCGGCCTTCCGGACCTTCTTCTCCAGCTTCCGCAGCGACGACCGCGGCGATGCGAACTTCTCCACCGCCTCGTCCAGCAGGAAGTCGCGCGACGGCGGCGGGAGGAGAGCCAGAAGCTCCGCCACGCGCGCGACGGATTCCGCCACCGAGTCGGCCGTCTCGCCCTCCACCGGCGGGCGCTCCACCGTCCGGCCCAGGAGCGTCAGGCGCACAACGTCACGCCCCGGCGGCGGGCGGTCCGGCGTCACGCAGGCCGCCGGGCCCGACGGGTTGCGTGGCGGCGGGCGGCCGCTAACATGACGCGCATGCGATACTGGCTGCTCAAGTCGGAACCCGACTCCTATTCGATCGACGATCTCGCCCGCGACGGCGTGACCTGCTGGAACTCCGTCCGCAACTATCAGGCGCGGAACTTCATGCGTGACGACATGCGGATCGGGGATAAAGTGCTGTTCTACCACAGCAGTGCCAACCCGCCCGGCATCGCCGGCCTCGCCGAGGTCGTCCGCGCCGGCTATCCCGACCACACCGCCCTGGACCCGAAGGACCCCTACTTCGACCCGAAAGCCACAGCGGAAGATCCACGCTGGTATATGGTGGACATCCGGTTCGTCCGGAAGTTCGACGAGCTGATCCCGCTGGACCGGCTGAAGGCCCACCGCTCGCTGAAGGGCATGCTCGTGACCGGCAAGAGCCGGCTGTCGGTGCAGCCGGTGGAGAGGCGGCATTATGAGGCGGTACTCAGGGGACAGGCGCCCGATTCGCGGTCTGGCCGGTCCGTGCATGGCAGCGCCCGCCGGCGGGGGCAAGGTTAGGGGGTGGCGGGCGGAGACGATGTGCCCTCGGCCCGGACCGGCCAGGCCGCCTGCATGCCGCCCCATTCGCCCAGCGTCAGTCGGCATGCTTCCAGGTAGCAAACCCGTAGCGCAAACGGCCGTATCGGGAATCGGGGGCCTGTCCCCCGGGCGTCCCAACGGGACTTGTCCGCCCTCCCCCCGCCGGTTACCCTCATGCCGGATAGCCCGCCCGACATTTCATTTACGCAGGTGATCATGCCGCGCACCGTGTTTCTCAGCACCGGCTTCAGCGTCCCCGACCGTGTCGTGACCAACGAGGATCTGACGCAGTGGTGGGACACGTCCGACGAATGGATCCGGGAGCGGACGGGCATCCAGAAGCGGCACTGGGTGGAGCCGGGCGCGCAGGCGGGGTCGGACCTCGCCCTGGACGCGACGCGCATCGCTCTGGACCGGGCGGGCATGGAAGCCTCCGAGCTGGACTGCATCATCTACGCGACGCTGAGCCCGGACTACTTCTTCCCCGGCGGCGGCGTCTACCTGCAGCGGAAGCTGGGCGTGCCCGGGATTCCGGCCATCGACATCCGGAACCAGTGCACGGGCTTCCTGTACGGCCTGTCCGTCGCCGACGCCTGGATCCGCATGGGCCAATACCGACGCATCCTGCTGGTCGGCGCCGAGGTCCATTCCACGGGCATGGACTTCGGCCCCGCCGGACGCGACCTGGGCGTCCTCTTCGGCGACGGTGCCGGTGTCGCGATCCTCGGACCCTCGGACGATTCCGACCGCGGCGTCCTCTCCACGCACCTCTACGCCGATGGCAATTTCGCGGAGATGCTGTGGTGCGAGAGTGACTCGTCGGCCAACTTCCCGCGCATCTCGCACGACGATCTGGACGCCGGCAAGCACTACCCCATCATGCAGGGCCGGCAGGTCTTCAAGCACGCGGTGACGCGGATGCCGGAGAGCGTGCGCACGGCCCTGGACGCCCACGGCCTCGCCACGGACGACATCGACCTGCTCATCGCGCACCAGGCGAACCTGCGCATCAACGAGATGGTCGGCCAGCAGCTCGGCCTGGGCGCGGACCGCGTCTACAACAACATCGAGCGCTTCGGCAATACGACGGCCGCGACGATCCCCATCGCCATCGACGAGTGCGTGCAGGGCGGACGCCTCAAGGACGGCGACCTCCTCGTCCTGACGGGTTTTGGCAGCGGCTTCACGTGGGGCAGCGCCGTGATCCGCTGGTAGCTACGTCCCGAGCGAGTCCCGCAATGATCGAGATGCAGGAACCCGTGCGCCGGCCACGCCGTGCCCGCGGTCTCGCCGTCGCCGCCGCCATCCTGGCGGTCCTCGCCGTGGCGGCACCCGTCACGGGGCAGGTCGCCGCCCAGGTACCGCGGCCGGCGGACGTCTTCGGCTTCGAGCCGGGCGAGGACTACCGCCTGGCGGACTACGCGCAGCTGACGGACTACTACACGCGACTTGCGGCGGCCAGCGACCGGGTGGTCCTGCACGAGATCGGCCGCAGCACCCAGGGCCGGCCCATGTACGTCGTGTTCATCTCCAGCGAGTCGAACATCGAGCGGCTGGAGCACTGGCGCTCCATCAGCGAGCGGCTGGCCCGTGCCCGTCACCTGTCGGCCGACGAGGCCCGCGCCCTCGCCCGGGAGGGACGCGCCGTCGTCTGGATCGACAACGGCCTCCACTCCTCCGAGGTGGCCCACGCGCAGCACGCCCCCCTGCTGGCCTGGCACATGGCGGCGGACGAGAGCGAGGAAACGCGCCGCATCCGGGACGACGTCGTCCTCCTCCTCATGCCGAACATGAACCCGGACGGCCACGACATTGTCGTCGACTGGTACCGTTCGCAGCTCGGCACGGCCTATGAGACCACGTCGCCGCCGCAGGTCTACCACGAGTACATCGGCCACGACATCAACCGCGACTGGTTCATGATCACGCAGGAGGAGACGAAGCACGTCTCCCGCGTGCTGTACCACGAGTGGTACCCGCAGATCATCTTCAACCATCACCAGGCCGCACCGTTCCCCGCGCGCATCTTCATCCCGCCGTTCGCCGATCCCGTCAACCCGCACATCCCGCCGCTCGTAGTGCGCGGCGTGAACATGGTGGGCGAGCACATGGCGAAGCGCATCGAGGAGCACGGCATGCCCGGCGTCGTGTCCCGCATGACGTTCACCATGTGGTGGAACGGCGGGATGCGGACGGTGCCCTACTTCAAGAACATGGTGGGTCTGCTGTCTGAGGTGGGTCATGCGTCCGCAACGCCGCGCTATCATTATCCGGACTCCATCCCCGAATACTTCGGCACGGGCACGCACCGTATTCCCGCCCGCGAGCCGAGCGTCTACTACGCGAACCCATGGCGCGGGGGCTGGGCGCGCATCGGTGATGCCGTCCGCTACCACTTCGAGGCGTCGCTCGGCGCACTGGACCTCGCGTCCCGCCTTCGTGAGGACTGGCTGTTCAACATCTACCGCATGGGGCGGGACGCCATCGCTGCGGGCGAGACCGGCGGTCCGTACGCGTACGTCATCCCGATGGACGGGACGCAGTGGGACGCAGGCGAGGCGGTGAACCTGTTGAACACGCTGCGGAAGGGCGGCGTGGAAGTGGGGCGCGCGACGTTGCCGTTCGAGGCGGACGGCGTCACGTACCCGGCGGGGAGCTACATCGTCCCGGCGGCGCAGGCGTGGCGGGCGTACGTCGTGGACCTCCTCGAGAAGCAGGAGCATCCGCACCACGAACAGTTCCCCGGCGGCCCGCCGCAGGCACCGTACGGCGGGCTGGCCGGCTGGACACTTCCGATACAGATGGGCGTCGCCGTACATCGGGTGGAGAAGCCATTCGACGCGGAGACCGTGGTGGTGGACACCGCGGCAGTGCCGCCCGGGACTGCGGCCGGTGCCGCCGGTTACGGCCATGCCCTGACGCCCCGTCGCAATGACAGCGTCCGGGCCGTGAGCCGCCTGCTCGCGGCAGGCGCCGTCGTGCGCGTGGCGATCACGGGCTTCACGGCGGACGGAATCATGCACGACGCCGGCACGTTCATTGTCGAGTCGAACGACGATGGCACGCACGCCCACGTCGAGCGCGCGGCCCGCGAGCTGGGCCTGGACTTCGTCGCCCTGTCCGGCCGGCCGGAAGTCGCGCTGCGGACGCTGCGGCAGCCGCGGGTCGCACTGTATCGGCCGTGGACGGCGAACATGGACGAGGGCTGGACCCGCTACGTCCTGCGCCAGCACGAGCTGCACCCGGTGACGGTAACGGACGCCGATATCCGGTCAGGCGAGCTCGGCCGCTTCGATGTCCTGATCCTGGCGGACCAGCAGCCCAACAGCATCATGTTCGGTCATGCCCGCGATCGCATGCCGGAGCCGTACGCCGGCGGCCTGGGCGCCGAGGGCGTCGCCGCCGTCCGCCGCTTCGTGGAGCAGGGCGGGAGACTCCTCGCCTTCGACGCCGCCACGGAGTTCGCGATCCAGCAGCTCCAGCTGCCGGTTCGCAATGCCGTGGCCGGTGTGGGCCGGAGCGAGTTGTTCATTCCCGGCTCGCTCATCCGCACGGCATTCGACAGCGACCACCCGGTGGCGTTCGGCATGCAGCGGGAGGGCGCCGTGTTCTTCCAGGAGAGCCGGGCGTTCGATGTGCCGGCGGGTACGGCGGGCGCCGCGCGCGGGGTGGAGGTGGTGGCGCGCTACGGCGCCAGCGACCTGCTCCTGAGCGGCTGGGAGATCGGCGCGGAGGAGCACATCGCGGGGAAGGCCGCGGTGGTGCGCGTGCCCCACGGCCGGGGCGACGTCGTCCTCATCGGCTTCCGGCCGCAGTTCCGGGCGTGGCCCACGGCCACCTTCCCGCTGATCTTCAACGCGATCCTCGAC
>DATHVO010000286.1:0-2208 GCA_035461265.1 Longimicrobiales bacterium | reverse complement strand
TGACGTCCCGCTCGCGCTCGCGTGGGGCCGCGGCGAGCGCATGATCGCACTTCCGCCGCTTCCCGCCGCGGCGGTCGTCCTGGCCGTGCCGCCCGAGCGGGTCTCGACTGCCGAGGCCTACGCGGCCCTCGAGGGCGAACGTCGCACGGTCTCGACGGTCCTCCAGGAGCCGGTGTCATGGCACGATGTCGCCGCCATCGCCGAGAACGATTTCGAGTCCGTGGTATTCCAGAGGCACCCGCGCCTCGCGGAGCTGAGGGCTGCTCTCGAAGAGGCGGGAGCTGTGATTGCTCGCATGACCGGAACCGGCAGTGCGATCTTCGCCGTGTTCAGTGATGTGGTGGTAGCCAGCGAGGCGGTGCGTCGTCTCGAACAGGCTCATCCGGACGTCGCGGCGATCCTCACGCGGACCCTGGCGTCGGCCTGACACCAACTCCGGCGGAAGCGACGGCGGGGCAGGGAGGTACTGAGATTCCCGGGGGTGGATTCGAACCACCATTAGCAGATCCAAAGTCTGCGGTCCTGCCATTGGACGACCCGGGAGTGGACACAAAGTAACAGGCGCGCGCGGGCGAACGAAACCCGCGCTGCCGCGCGCCGCCGCCTCACCGCCGACCCCGCCACCGCCCCGCCGGCCCCGCCGGCCCCTCGGACGCGGAACCCGTTCTGCATTTTGCTCCAACGGACCATGATGTCGCCCAATGCCATGGCGTGCGCCGCCGTGTCAGCGGGCCCTGGCCCCGCAGCGCACGGGGTGTCCGGACGTTGTCAGGCGCCGCGCCAGGCGGGCTGCATGGACGGATCGGCCAGAATGCAGAACGGGTTCCGCGTCCGACAGGGGTTCCGCGTCCGGCCGGTCCCGGCTACACTACCCGCCGTCTGCCACGATCCGCCCACGGAACAGGAGTCCGCAACAATGACAGCAGCGCGCCGGACCCCGGGCCGCACCAGGGGCGACGCAACGCGCCGTAAGCTGGAGGTCACGGCAGCGATGGCCTGGGAGGCACTCGTGGACGCGCATATCGACGAAGCGATGCAGTTCGTCGCGCTCGCCGCGCCGTACGAACCGATCGAAGAGGCCCTGCCGCGGTATCTGCGCGAGATGGACATCCAGACCGCAATGGCCGCCGCCATCCGCACGCGTGTCCTGACCGCGGTCGAGGAGGAGCCGCCCGTCGCGCCCGGTGACCTGTTCGAGGACCTTGCGTTGCCGTTTCCCGGCGAGGATCCGGCCGACGACGACGCGGGCTGGAACCTGCTGCGCAACCCGCAGCGGATGGTGCGGGGGGTGATCCGCCGCCAGAAGCGGAACGATGAATACGAGCGTCTCACGCAGCTCGCGCTCGCGCGGGCCGAGGAGCACGTCATCCGCACCCACATCGAGAATGCGATCGGCTTCGTGGCGCTGCTGGGCGACGAGCCGTTCGACCGCGCCATCGAGTCCTACCTGGCGTCGGTGGACGTCTCCGGCGGACGCGCACAGGCGGTGTTCCAGCGCACCATGGCGCGGCTGGCGGACGTCCATCTGCCGCGCCGTTCAGCCCCGGCGGACCCCGACGCCGGCGACCGCCCGGCCTTGCCCGAAGACCCGGACTACCATTAGCTTGCCGGGCTGTCGTGCCCCTGAGCCCTGGAACCAGCAAGTATGGTGGATCATCCCGCGCAGGCGCCCATGCTCCTGCTCTCCGGCACCGCGAATCGTCCGCTCGCGGAGGAGATCGGCAGGCACATGGGACTGCCGCTTGGCGACTCGACCGTCAAGCGCTTTGCGGACGGCGAGATCTTCGTCCGCATCAACCAGAATGCGCGCGGCCGGGATGTCTACATCATCCAGCCGACGCCGCCGTCCGCGGATCACATCATGGAGCTGCTGCTCCTGGTGGACGCGGCCAAGCGGGCGTCGGCAGCGCGCGTATCGGCGATCATCCCGTACTTCGGGTATGCCCGGCAGGACCGCAAGGACCAGCCGCGTGTCGCCCTCGGCGCGAAGCTCGTTGCCAACCTGATCGAGGCGGCAGGCACGGACAAGGTGCTGGGAATGGACTTCCACACGCACCAGATCCAGGGCTTTTTCGACGTGCCGGTCGACCACCTGTATGCGGCGCCGGTGCTGACGCACTACTTCCGGAGCCTGGAGCTGGACCATCCGGTCGTGGTCGCGCCGGACGTGGGCGCGGCCAAGATGGCGCGCGGCTTTGCGCGACGCAT
>DATHVO010000285.1:0-12745 GCA_035461265.1 Longimicrobiales bacterium | reverse complement strand
CGGGCGGAATCCACGTGCGCAGGTCGCCCTTCGACTCGAAGGTCGTGGATATCCTCTTCATCGATGGGGATGGACGCGACCTTCCGCCGGGGAAGACGCAGTCCATCGAACGGCTGTTTTCCCGCGAGGACTTTCCCCGGGCCGGACCCGACGGCACCGGCGATGTGAACTTCCCCACGCGCGTAGTGGAGAGCTACAGGGAGCATTTCCTGGCGGAAACCGACCGGGAAACGATCAGGGGGCGCCGGTTCAACCTGGTGGTGGACTTCGCGTACGGCACCACCATCGCCGTGCTGCCGGACCTGCTGGGTGCGCTGCGGGCGGACATTGTGAGCCTGAACGCCTATGCCGCACCCGGCCGGCTCTCGAGGACGGAGGAGGAGTTCCAGGAGTCACTGGACCGCCTCGGTGGCATCGTCCGCTCCATACGGGCGGATCTGGGCCTGTGGATCGATCCCGGCGGCGAAGTGCTCCACCTGGTGGACGACGCAGGCCGGCCGCTGGCGTCCGAGCTGCTCCAGCTCCTCTTCGTGGACCTGGCCATGGAGCATCTGGACGTGCGTCGCGTCGCCCTGCCCGTGACCAGTGCCGGGGCCGTGCCGCGCCTGGTGCAGGAGCGCGGGGGCGACGTCATCTGGACGAAGACGGAGCACCACGCGATGATGGCGTCGGCGGAACGGGTGGACATGGTTGCGGGCGCACGCGGCGAGTTCATCTTCCCACGCTTCCAGCCGGCATACGACGGCATGTACACAGCCGTCCAGCTGCTCGCCGCACTCGGCAGGGCCGCCGCGCCGCTGAGCAGCCTCGCCGACCGCCACGCCGCCATGTACATCCGGCAGGAGCGGGTCGCGTGCCCGTGGGGACGCAAGGGGACCGTCATGCGCCGACTCATGCAGGAGACGGAGCACGAGGATCGCCAGCTCGTGGACGGTGTGAAGGTCTGGAAGGGCGACGGCGAGTGGGCGCTGATCATCCCGCATTCCGACAAGCCGTATTTCGTGGTCACGGTGGAAGGCCGGGACGAGGCCGGCGCTGAGGCGCTGCTGGACCGCTACGCGGGCCTGGTGGCGATCTGGCGTGATGAGACCTGACGAGGAGCTGTACCGCGGCCTGTCGACCCGGGCCGTACACGCGGGCTCGCCCCCCCGCGCGCCCGGCGCCGCGGTGCCGGCGGCTGTTCACCAGGCCGCCACGTTCCACGCCGATCCCGACGCCGTGGACGATGTCCGCTACACGCGCTACGGCACCAATCCGAACCACGTCGCCCTGGCTGTGCGGCTCAGCGCCCTGGAGGGCGCCGACGATGCCATCGTCGTGGCCAGCGGCAACGCCGCGTGCGTGCTGGCGCTCCTGGCGTGCGTGGGCGCGGGTGACCACATCGTGGCCCAGAGCCGCCTGTACGGCGGCACGGCGCGCATCCTCGACCGGGAACTGCCGCGGCTGGGCATCTCCGCGACGAGGGTGGACGACGGTGGCTGGGAGCAGGCCGCACGCGCAGGCACCCGCGCCCTGCTCCTGGAGATCCCCGCCAATCCGACACTCGACGTCGCCGACATCGCGGCCGCCGCCCGGTTCGCGCGAAACGCGGGCATTGCCCTCATCGTCGATGCCACGTTCGCCACGCCCATCAACTTCCGCCCCCTCGAGCATGGCGCCGATCTCGTCTTCCACAGCGGCACGAAATACCTCGGCGGCCATTCCGACGTAACCGCCGGCGTCCTCCTGGGTGGCGCCGACCGGGTCGCAGCGGCGAAGGAGCTGCACACGAGCTTCGGACCGGTGCTCGATCCGCACGCCGTCTGGCTGCTCGAGCGGGGCGTGAAGACGCTGGACGTGCGGATGCAACGCCACAACGCCAACGGCATGGAGGTAGCGGCATGGCTGGAGTCGCACCCTGCAGTGCGACGGGTCCTGTATCCGGGCCTGCCGTCCCACCCCGACCACGCCCGTGCGGCGTCCCTCCTCACCGGCTTCGGTGGCGTGGTTTCCGTGATGCTGCACGGCGGCGACGACGCGGCACTGCGGGCCCTCCGCCGCCTCCGGGTCATGACCGTCGCACCCAGCCTCGGGGGCGTGGAGACGCTCGTCTCCATGCCGCGCTTCACCTCCCACGCCGGCCTGACGCCCGAACAGCGCCTGGCTGCGGGCATCGGCGACGGCTTCATCCGGTTCGCGCTGGGCATCGAGGACGCAGACGACCTCATCGCCGACCTCGACCGCGCCCTCGGCCCAGAGGCCGGGCCGCGGACCCGCAGCATCCACACCGCCCCATGACGGCAGGCCCGTGATCACCCTCGCCGTCATCGGGGCGGGGCCGTGCGGCCTGGCGGCCGGCATCGCCGCGCGCCGCAGCGACGTGGACTGCGTGCTCTTCGATCGCGGGTGCGTCGCGTCCTCCATCTCCGGCTACCCCACCCACATGACCTTCTTCAGTACCGCGGAGCGCCTCGAGATCGGCGGTGTCCCGTTCATCGTGGCCGGGGAGAAGCCGACCCGCAGGGAGGCCCTGCGCTACTACCAGCGCCTCGCCGCGCATTTCGAGCTCGACGCGCACCAGTACGAGGACGTGCTCGGCGTGTCCGGCGCGGACACGGCGTTCCGCATCGCCACCCGGACACTCGATGGCGCGATGCACGCGTACGACGCCGCCAACGTCGTCATCGCGACGGGCTACTTCGACTCGCCCAATCGCCTGCACGTCCCCGGCGAGGATCTGCCCATCGTCACCCACGCGTACACCGAGGGCCACCTGTTCTACGACCTCGACTGCGTCGTCGTCGGAGGCGGCAACAGCGCCGTCGACGCGGCCCTCGAGCTGTACCGCTGGGGTGCACGCGTCACCATCGTGCACTTCGCCGACGCGATAGACCCCAACGTGAAGCCCTGGGTTCGCCCGGACATCGAGGCCAGACTCCGGGAGGGCGCCATCGCGGGCCGGTTCCGGTCCCGCGTCACCCGGATCGAGCCCGACGCGGTCATCATCAGCAGCGAGGATGATGGGAGCACGGAGTCCATTCCCGCCCATCGCGTCCTCCTCCTCATCGGGTACACGCCCGACGGTACGCTCCTGCGGTCCCTGGGCGTCGACTTCGATACCACCACCGGCATCCCGGTCCACGACCCCGCCACCATGCAGACCAACGTCACCGGTGTCTACATTGCCGGCGTACTGTCCGCAGGCTTCGACGCGAACAAGGTCTTCATCGAGAACGGGCGCGGACACGGCGACCTCATCGTGCGCCACATCGCCTCCCGGCCGCGCGCCCCGGCGAGTTGACCCCCGTCCGGGCCGCAGGTACAATTCACGCACTGACTTGACTCTGCGCCGGGCGCCCATGCGCGCTCCTTCTGGAGGTACTGATATGGCCACCGTCACCGAGATTGCCCCCTTCACCAACGAGCCGCTTCTCGACTGGTCCGACCCGGACAACGTGCGGGCCATGGAGCAGGCCCTCGCCCAGCTCCGTGAGGAGTTCGGCAGGACCTACCCCCTCATGATTGGAAGCCAGCGGCTGACGGACGGCGAGGGCGACCCGGCGACGAGTCCGGCGGACCCATCCCTGGTGCTCGGGTACACACTCCGGGCGACAGCGGACCAGGCGAGGGAAGCCATCGGGGTTGCTTCGGAGGCGTTCGAGGCCTGGCGGAAGGTCTCGTGGGAGGAGCGTGCGGATTACCTGTTCCGGACGGCAGAGGTGCTGCGGCAGCGCCGGTTCGAGTTCGCGGCGACGATGGTGTACGAGGTCAGCAAGAGCTGGCCCGAGGCGGATGCCGATGTCGCGGAGCTCATCGATTTTGCCGAGTACTATGCGCGCGAGGCGCTTCGGATCGGCGCGCCACAGCCGGTGGTGCCGTATCCGGGCGAGCGAGGCGAGCTCCGCTACATCCCGCTGGGCGTGGGAGCGGTGATTCCGCCGTGGAATTTTGCCGGCGCCATCATGGGTGGCATGACCATGGCCGCCATCGTCTGCGGGAACACGGTGGTGCTGAAGCCGGCGGGTACGGCGCGGATCATCGCGGCGAAGTTCGCTGAGCTCCTGAACGATGAGCTCGGGCTGCCGGCGGGCGTGCTCAACTACCTGCCCGGAGCGGGTTCCGTGATCGGCGATGTAATCGTGGACGACCCGCGTACGCGCTTCATAGCGTTCACGGGCTCGAAGGAAGTCGGGATGCGCATCTACGAGCGTGCGGCGAAGGTGCACCCGGGACAGCTCTGGCTGAAGCGCACGGTGCTGGAGATGGGCGGCAAGGACGGCATCGTGGTGGACGAGACGGCGGACGTGGACGCGGCGGCCCAGGGGATCGTGGCAGCGGCATTCGGGTTCCAGGGTCAGAAGTGTTCGGCGTGCTCCCGCGCCATCGTCGTCGACGAGGTGTACGACGAGGTCCTGGAGAAGGTCGTGGCCGGTGCGAGCCGTCTGACCATGGGGAATCCGGTCGATCCGGACAACTTCATGGGTGCGGTCATCGACCGGAAGGCGTTCCGCAGCATCAGCGAGTACATCGAGATCGGCAGGAAGGAAGGCAGGCTTGTGCTGGGCGGTGAAGTGGGAGACCCGGAGGAGACCGGCGGCTATTTCATCCCGCCGACGATCATCGCCGATGTCGCCCCGGACGCCCGCGTCGCGCAGGAGGAGATCTTCGGCCCCGTCCTGGCGTTCATCAGGGCGCGGGACTTCGAGCACGCCATGGAGATCGCCAACAACACCGAGTTCGGCCTGACCGGCTCGCTGTATTCCGGCGTGCGGGAGCGGCTGGAGCGCGCGGCGGACGATTTCCACGTGGGCAACCTCTACCTGAACCGGAAGTGCACGGGCGCCCTCGTGGGCGTGCACCCGTTCGGCGGGTTCAACATGTCCGGCACGGACTCGAAGGCGGGCGGCCCCGACTATCTGCTGCTCTTCACGCAGGCCAAGAGCGTGGCGGAGAAGGTGGGCTGAGGTGCGAGGCGGGCCCGGTCGGCACGGCGAACCCGCCTGTCGTCCGGGGGTACAGACAGCAGTTGCATTGGTTCCCCTGACTCTGGACCAGGAAGCCGGTCATGGAAATGGTGACGGACCCGCGGCAGAAGATCGAGGACGTGCTGGAGTCCATCCGGCCGGCGCTCCGTTCGGACGGCGGAGACGTGGAGTTCATCGACTTCGATGAGGACGATGGCATCGTGCAGCTGAGGCTGGTGGGCGCGTGCGGATCCTGCCCGGTCTCGACAATGACGCTGAAGCAGGGAATCGAGCGGAGACTCATGATGGCGGTGCCGGAAGTGAGGGGCATTCTCGCGTTGTGAGGCGGCGGTATTCAGTTAGATTGTGAGCGGCCGGTGCCCGGGCGGGCGCCGGCCGCTTCCCATTGGAAGGGCGACGAGATGACGGACGACAGGCAGGAGCTTGCCGGGCGGGTGCGCGCGGCGTTGCAGGCGGTGAAGACGGGCGCGGGTGCGGATGTCGTGGCTGCGGGCCACGTCCAGAACCTGGAGGCGGATGCGGACGGTGTGGTCCGGTTCCAGTTCGTGCTGGGCGCGGAGGACCCGGGCTCGCTGGTCCGCGAGGCGCGGGCGGTGGCGGAGGGCGTGGATGGCGTGGCCAAAGTGAAGATCGACGTCCGCCTCCCGAATGCGCCGCAGCAGCCACAGGGCGGCCGCCGTCAGCCGGGCTCGGTCCCGGCACCCACGCCGGACGCTGCCCTGGTCTCCGGCATTGGTCACGTGATCGCCATCAGCTCGGGCACGGGCGGCGTCGGCAAACCCACCGTTGCCGCCAACCTGGCCGCCGCTCTCGCGGCGGCGGGCCGCCGCGTGGGGCTTCTCGATGCCGACGTCTACGGTCCGAACATCCCGCTCATGTTCGGCGAGAAGCGCAAGCCGCGGGTCACGGGCGAGCGGGGTGCGGAGAAGATTCTCCCCCTCGAATCGCATGGCGTGAAGCTGATGTCGCTCGGGTTCCTCCTGGACGACGAGCAGCCCGCCATCATGCGGGGACCCCTGGTCTCCGGCATCCTGAAGCAGTTCCTCGAACAGGTCGAGTGGGGCGAACTGGACTACCTCATCGTGGACATGCCGCCCGGTACCGGCGACGCGCAGCTGTCCCTCGTCCAGCTCGTCAGCATCGACGGTGCCCTCATGGTGACGACTCCACAGGATGTGGCCACGGGCGACGTGCGCCGGGCGGTGCGCATGTTCGAGCGCGTGGACACGCGGATCTTCGGCATCGTGGAGAACATGACAGGCATGACGTGCCCGCACTGCAGCGGCCACATCGACGTGTTCGGCAGTGGCGGCGGCAGCCGTCTCGCGGAGGACATGCACCTGCCGCTGCTGTGCGAGATCCCGCTGGATCCGCGGGTCCGGGAGGCCGGCGACTCGGGGACGCCCACCGCCCTCGCGCTCCCCGACTCGCCCGCGGGTGCCGCGTTCCGGGACATGGCCGGGAAGCTCATCGAGGCCGTGGAATCGGAACAGGCCGGCGTCACCCGCTGACGCGGGGGGAGGCCATGCGCGAGGCCGGCCACACTGAAGGGCAGCGCGCACCGCGCATCACCATCCTCACCGACTTCGGTACCGCCGATGGGTACGTCGCGGCAATGAAGGGCGTCATCTGCGCCGCGGCGCCCGGAGTCCGCGTGGACGACGCGACCCACGATGTGCCCCCCGGCGATATCCTGGCCGGCGCCTGGGCACTGGCGGCCTACTGGCAGCACTACCCCGAGGGCACCGTTCACGTCGCTGTGGTGGATCCCGGCGTCGGCGGCGACCGCCGCGCCATCGCCGTTCAGGTCGCCGGCCGCTTCGGCGTGGGGCCGGACAACGGCATCTTCACGCACGTCCTCAGGCAAACAGGCGGGAGGCCGCACGCCGCAGTGGAACTGCGCCCGCCGGACACGGCGTCGGCCACGTTCCACGGCCGGGACGTCTTCGCGCCAGCCGCCGCCCGCATCGCCCTCCGCGGATCCCTGGACGGTCTCGGGCCAGCGGTCGAGGATCCCGTGACGCTCCCCGTGACGGGCGCTGCGGCGAGGGACGGGGTGGTGCGGGGCGAGGTGGTCCATGTGGACCGGTTTGGCAACCTCATCACGAACATCGGGCGCGAGCTGCTGCCGCCGTCTGCTCAGGTGATGCTCCTGGGTTCGTCCTGTCCGCTGGTAAGGACCTACGCGGAGGGAGAGGCCGGGTCGCTCATCGCAGTGGTGGGGTCCCGGGACGTGCTGGAGGTGTCCGTCCGGGACGGCTCCGCCGCGGTGGCGCTGGGCGCTCGCCGCGGCGATGCCGTGGAGGTGAGGCCGGCCGGCTGACGGCCGGTACCGCGCGGCCGGCCGCGGGGCCGACGGCGGGTCACCGGGCCGGATTCAGCTGTCCAGCCACTCCTTGTCCTCGGATGCAAGCTGCTTCGGCCTGGGCACGAGGAACCGGACGATCAGGTAGCCCACCAGGAGGATGGGCGCGACCTTGAACAGCAGCGTGAACGCGAGTCCGACCATGGCGCCGACCAGGGACAGGACGATGCCAATGACGACCAGCGCCACGAAGCCGACAATGAGGAAGGTGAGCAGCGTAGAGATCATCGGATCCTCCGTTCCGTGTCAGGTGTCCAGCCAGACCACCCGGATCGAGCCGAGGGCCGCCTTGATGTCCACGGTCAGATGGGTATCCTCCGCGGACCAGTTCTCCGAGTAGTACGAGTCGCCGCGCTTGACCAGGCCCTCGCTGTCGAACGAGGCCAGGCGACCCTCCCGGTTGATGCGCAGGGCAAGGCCGCGGGGTACGCGCAGGGTGAGGGCCCCGAGGCCCATCTCCACGGACGCACTCATCCCGGCCGCCCACTCGCCGGTGAAATCGAGAGTGACCTCCCCGACGCCACCCTGCACGCTCAGCCGTTCGGCATTCAGGTTGCCCAGGCGCCTGGCTTCGAAGCGGGCCGCGCCGACCTGGATGGTGGCGGACCGGCACCGCTGCGGATTGGGCGCGGACACATCGAGGACCGTGCGGCTCGCGCCCGTCTGGATCTCGAGGCGATCGACGTGCAGGCCGCCCAGATCGAGATTCGCCTCCGCGGCGCCGAAGCGGACGGAGAGGTCCACGGGCACTTCGGGCGTGAGACGGAGGTCGAGTTCGCCGGCGCGGACATTCCTGCCGCGCACCGTTCCGCCCTCGACGCCGAGGCGCAGGCGACCGTCCGTGTAATCCACGACCGGGGTGAAGGTCGCCGCGTCGTAATGGACTCTCGCGCTGTAGAGGATGCCCGGTTCGCTGGACCCGAGATTCAGCGTCCCTGCGCCGTATTCGACTTCCACTGCCAGAAGCTCCTCGCCGCCGGCCTGGCGGGAACTGTTCAGGGTGCGCCAGTCCTCGGCGGCGGCCTCTCCACACGCCGCGGCCGTGAGTGCGGCCAGGAGCACCGTCCCGCCGCGGAGCAGGCGCGCGGCGTCATACACGGGCCGCCTCCTCTTCCTCGTCGAAGAGGTCCGGCTCGACGAAGCGGCCGTCCGACCCCACGGGGCGGCTGCCGCCACGGGACAGGAGCGTGGCGCCGAACCCGATGGCCACAGTCAGGAAAGTGGTGACGAAGCCGAGGAACATGAGCATCCCCCGGATCACGCGGAGCCACGGACCCGCCATGTGGACGACGTTGCCCGCCAGGTAGAAGGCCAGGAGCAGGCCGAGACCCGTGAGCAGGAAGTAGTACGAGTTGCCCCGCCGGAACCACTCGCCCGCATAGAGCCGCCGCTCGGCAAGGGCCTCGCCGGCGGCATGTGCGACACCGAGGTAGCCGAGCAGGCCGGCCAGCACGACGGCAAGCGGGAAGCCGGGCACCCACACGAGGAGGCCCGGTATCCCCACGATGGACACGACGAGGGCGATGATGCCCAGGACGAATGCCGGCACGATGAGGAAGGCCGCGGCCACGCCCACCAGCAGGCTGCGCGTTGTTGCCCGGCGCGCCGTGTCCGCCACGCCTTCGATGTAGCGCCGGCCGCCGAAGAAGATCACGCCGACGCCGATGGCGAACAGCACGAAGTAGGTCACGACCAGCGAGAATACGCCGGCGAGCCCCTGGCTGATGTGACGGAACGGGCTGGACGGCCGGGCGGCCCTTTCCGGCCGGCGGGGCGGTGTCGGCCGAGCCGCGGCCGCCCTGGACTCCGCTTCGACGGCGCGGCGCTCCAGTTCGGAGATCCGCTCGAGCAGGCGATCCAGGGAGTCCGTGGATGAGACGGCCGGCGCCACCAGCGCGTCGGCAGCCGGCGAGTCGGCCGTCGCCGGCGCCAGGGCCGCCGCCAGGGCCGCGGCCATGCGGCCACCTATGTCGCCCGGCGCCGACCAGCCGACGAGCAGAGCGGGCAGGTCAGCCGACGACACGTCCATCCCCTGGTTCAGCAGTTCACGCCAGGCACGGTCCAGGGCGCCGCCCCGGGCCGCGTCGCCGACGCGGGCACCGTCGAGGAAGGCCGCCCCATCCCTGATGGCCATGTCCAGCGTACGGCCGCCGGCCAGTTCCAGGCGGAGGGCCGCGGCTTCCCGCGACACGGCGATCTCGCTGGACACAACGTCAGCCCGCCGGGCCGACTCCTGCGCCCCCAGCGGCGTCGTAAATCCGGCGGCGGCGACCAGTGCGAGGCCGGCGACGAGTCGCCGGGCAGGGAGCCGATCAGAAAGAGAACGTGACATAGTTGGTTTCCCGCGTAGGCGTGCGGATCAGGTTGCGATAAAGGACCCATATCGAAAGCATCGTCGCGGCGCTCACCGTCGCCAGCACCGCCCCCACGCCAGTGGCGCCGGCGGTTTCGAGGAGCTCGCCGCCACGCAGGACCAGCCATGCAATGACGTCGGTCTGGAGAGCCGCCGTGAGAGCCGTGCTGCCGAGGGACTGGACTCCCTCCACGGCCCGGCTGCTGACGTAGGCCCACAGCGTTTCGGGCGTCAGGTACGACCGGCTCAGGAGCCAGGCCGTGAAGGCGGCACCAGCCAGGACCGGCAGCGCCAGGAAGGCCGCAGCCACCGCCCAGCCGAATGTGCTCTTCGGCAGGACACCGGCCACCGCCGTCCCCACGGTTGCTGCCCGGCCGGCCGCCCAGCCGCGGGCCCGCTGCCAGGACGGGCGCCGCTTCGCCTTCGGCGCCACCCGCACGCCGGACATGACCCGTTCCGCGAATCCCGGTGCTGGCTCGAACTGCGGCAGACCGGAGAGGGCCGCGAACAGCGCGCGCCACTCCTCCACCTGCGCCCCGCATCGCGGACAACCCACCAGGTGGCTCTCGATGACGACGCGCTCGCCCGCATCCAGCAGGCCTTCCACGAAGGCCTCCAGGCGATCTTCCGTCGGGTGATATCGGTCGCTCATCGTCCCAATCTCTCCATGGGGGTTGTTTCCCGTCCCTCACTACGGCCGACCCGCCGGTGCGGTTTCAACATCGGAGGTGCTCCAGCTGCTTCATGAGTTCCTTCCGGCCCCGGTGGATGTAGGTCTTCACGGTGCCCAGGGGCACATCCATGATCTCGGCGATCTCCTCGTACGGCCGGCCCTCGACGTGGCACAGCACGATGGCGGTCCTGTATTCCTCCCGCAGGTCACCTATGGCGGCCTCGATCTCCGACCCGAGTTCCCGGTTCAGGGTGAACTGCTCGGGCGTCTCATCATGGCTGGCGGGCGTGATGGTGCTGGCTTCCGCCTCCGCCGACGTTGCCGCATGCGGCGATCCGTCCAGAGAGAGGGTCTCGGGGTGCCGCCGCCGGAGCTGATCCAGCGCCGTGTTGTGGGCGATCTTGAAGATCCAGGAACTGAACTTGAACTTCGGGTCGTAGCGGTCGATGGCGTTGAGGACCTTGATGAACGTGTCCTGGGCCAGGTCCTCGGCCTTCTCGCGGTCCCGCACGAGCCTGTAGATGAGCGAAAAGACCGGACGCTGATAGCGCCCGATCAGTTCACGGTACGCCCGCTCGCGGCCACTGCGCGCGAGCTGGACGACCTGCTGGTCGGAGAGAGCGGCGTAATCCAATTCCCCCGCGGACTGGCCGGCATGAGCCCGGTGACGCCGCGCGCCGGCGTGCCGGGGCCGATTCCTCGTCCTCCCCTACGCTGCCGCGGCGCATCCGGTTTCAGCGAATCCGGCTTGCTGCCCCCGACGGGCGTCGGTAGCTTCCCGCGCGTCCCGGCCCGCCTGGGGCGTGGCGGCCGCGGCGCCGGCGATACGCGGCGCCGGCCACGCCGGCAGGCTGCCGACAATGTAACGACAGGAGAAGGACCCGCGACATGGCTGGCTCACCCCTGCCGCCGGCCGACAGCAAGGCGTCGGAGGTGCGCCGCATGTTCGGCGCAATCGCACCGCGCTACGACCTGCTGAACCACCTCCTCAGTCTCAACCGGGACCGTGCATGGCGGCGGCGGGCCGTCGATCGCCTTCTCGAGGGCGCGCCCGGTAGCGGCGTCTTCCTCGACGCCTGCGCCGGCACGTTCGATCTGGCCGTCGAACTGGCCGACCGGCCCGGCTTCAGCGGCACGGTCCTGGGCTTCGACTTCGCGTACCCCATGCTCCGTGCCGGGCGCGGCAAGCTGGACGGACGTGCCATCGCGCCGGCATGCGCGGACGCCCTGAACCTGCCCCTGGCCGACGCCTCGGTGGATGGCGCAATGGTCGCGTTCGGCGTCCGCAACCTCGCCTCGCTGGACGCCGGCCTGGCGGAGCTCGGCAGGGTGATCCGTGACGGCGGCCGACTGGTCATACTCGAGTTCATGACCCCGGAATGGCAGCCGTTCCGCGCCGCCTACCTCCTCTACTTCCGCCGCGTGCTGCCTCTCGTCGGCCGCCTCGTCTCCCGGCACGGCAGCGCCTACTCGTACCTCCCGGCATCCGTGCTCGAATTCCCGGAGCCGGCGGAGCTCGCGGCCCGGCTGGAGCGGGCCGGCTTCGGCGACGTGGGGTGGGACGTGCTGACGGGTGGGATCGTGGCGGTGCACCGCGCGAGGAGGGCCAGGCGCCCGATTCGCGGAACGGCCGATCCCGCCATGTGAGCGCCCCGCCGCCGGGGCTAGCCTGTGGACCTGGCGCCGGATTCCCTCACCAGCGCCGCCGCCGGGCCTGGCGGATCATCCGGCCCCTCCAACAGACGCACCACCCGGCGGCACGCGATCCTGTCTCTCGGTAGCAAAACCATGTCACAACCCGCCGTGCCGCGAATCGGGGGCCTGTCCCCCTGTCATTCCAGCAGGCCGAACGGCGCCGTCGCGAACAGGTCGCTCACCGCGATGCTGTCGGCCGGTGGGCGCGACTCGCCGGTCAGCGCGTTGCGCCACGTTCGGCGGAGTGCCGTCGGCAGGACCAGCCGCGTGTCCCGCCATGCGCGAGCGCCGACGGGCAGCGTGCCCGGCTCCCCGGCCAGGCGTGCCGTCCAGCGGGGAACGGCGAGGAGGCAGGCCTCGTCGCCGAGCGTGCGGGCGAAGGCGACGACATGGTCGGCCCGAGCGCCGAGGGCCGTGATGGGGATGTAGTCGCCGCGGTCGAACAGGTCCGGGTGGCGCCAGCGGCACTGAAGCGCGAGGGCCGTCACGAGCATCTTCACGCGTCCATCCGGCCAGAACTCGAGGGCGGCGCGCATCCCGGCGGGGGTGGGCGAGGCCGCCTGTGGGGCGAGCGCCTCCAGGAGACGGGCCCGCAGCTCGTAGTCCACCGGCCGGCGGTTGTCGGGGTCCACCAGCGTGAACGACCACAGTTCCGTGCCCTGATAGAAGTCGGGCACGCCGGGGGCCGCGATCTT
>DATHVO010000284.1:0-11531 GCA_035461265.1 Longimicrobiales bacterium | reverse complement strand
TTACGTTCCCGTTCCCGTTCCCGTTGAAGAGCGATGTCCTTCGTCCACCTGCATACCCACAGCGAATTCTCACTCCTCGACGGTGCGAACCGCCTCACGGACCTGGTGCGCCGCGCATCCGAGCTGGAGATGCCCGCCCTCGCCCTCACGGATCACGGCTGCATGTTCGGCGCATGGGCATTCCAGGAGGCGGCGCGGAAGGCCGGCATCAAGCCCATCCTCGGCATGGAGGCGTATGTCGCGCCCGGCGACCGGCGAGTCCGTACGGCGCCGAGGCCGGGTGAGGGCCGCGCGGAGGACAAGTACTTCCATCTCGTCCTGCTGGCCCGGGATCTGGAGGGCTACCGGAACCTCGTCCGCCTGACCTCCATCGGCTACCTCGAGGGTTTCTATCACCGCCCGCGCATCGACCGCGAGGTGCTGGCGCGCCATTCTGCGGGGCTGGTGGTCACGTCGGCCTGCATGGCGGGCGAGGTGGCGCGTCACCTGACGGCGGACCGCTGGCAGGAGGCGCGGGAGGCGGCGTCGTGGTACGCGGAGCAGTTCGACGGACGGTACTACCTCGAGGTCCAGGCCCACGATACGCCCGGCCAGCACGAGCTGAACGCGCGAGTGTTCCGCCTCGCCGATGAGCTGGGCATCCCCGTCGTGGCGACCAACGATGCCCACTTCCTCCGGGCGGCGGATCACGACGCACACGACGTGCTCCTCTGCATCGGCCTGGGGAAGGACCGCAGCGACCAGAACCGGATGCGCTACGACGCCGGGCTCTACCTCAAGACGCCCGACGAAATCCGGTCGCGCTTCGCCGACCGTCCCGACGTGGTGGAGAACACGCTGGCAATCGCGGACACCGTGGACCTGGCCATCAGCCAGCAGTACCATGTGCCGCAGTTCCCCCTCCCCGCCGATGTGTCGTCGGAGGCGGAGCTGCTCCGGCGCCTCACGCTGGAGAAGGCCCGCGGCCGCTTCGGCGACCCGCTGCCCGCCGGCTGGGACGAGCGCCTGGAGTACGAGCTCGGGGTCATCTCCAACGACAAGGCCGACTACGCCGGCTACTTCCTGATCACGCAGGACTTCATCAACTGGGCGAAGGCCCATGGCATTCCCGTCGGGCCCGGCCGTGGCTCAGCCGCCGGCTCGCTGGTGGCCTACGTGCTCGGAATCACCGATGTGGACCCGCTGGAATTCGATCTGCTCTTCGAGCGTTTCCTCAACCCGGATCGCGTGTCGATGCCCGACATCGACATCGACTTCTGCTACGAGCGCCGGGGTGAGGTCATCGAGTACGTGCGGGAGAAGTACGGCAAGGACTCCGTAGGCCAGATCATCACGTTCGGGACCATGAAGTCACGCGCCGTGATCCGGGACGTCGGGCGGGTCCTCGGCTTCGAGCCGTCGGAGACGGACCGGCTGGCCAAGCTGGTGCCGAACGCGCCGAACAACTCCATGACCGTGGCGGAGGCGGCAGCCCGCGTATCCGAGCTCAAGGCCATGGTCGAGAGTGACGCCCGCGTAGCGCAGCTCGTGGAGTACGCGAAGGTCCTGGAGGGCCTGTCGCGGCATGCGAGCGTGCACGCCGCCGGCGTCGTCATCGCACCCGGCCCCCTCCACGAGTACGTGCCGGTCTGCACGCAGTCCACCCGGGGCAGCGGCGGGAACGGCGACGACGAGACGGTCATCGTCACGCAGTGGGACATGAACGCGCTCGAAAAGGCCGGGATGCTCAAGATGGACTTCCTCGGCCTGAAGACGCTCACGGTCATCCACGACGCCGTGGAGGCGATCCGGGCGCGCCACGGCGAGCTCCGGCATCCGTCGACGGGGGCGGTTTACGCGGACATGGGCGCCATCCCGCTGGACGACGCGGACGTGTACGACATGCTGGCCCGGGGCGGCACGGCCGGCGTATTCCAGTTCGAATCGTCGCTGGCCACGGAGAAGCTGCGGGCCATGCGCTGCGACCGGTTCGAGGACCTGGTCGCGACGAACGCGCTGATCCGGCCGGGCCCGCTGGACAGCGGGATGACGGACGTGTACATCCGCCGGAAGCTCGGACGGGAGGCCGTACGCTATCCGCATCCGCTCCTGGAGGAGGTGCTGTCGCCGACCTACGGCGTCATCACGTACCAGGAGCAGCTCATGCGCATGGCGCAGGTGCTGGCCGGCTTCACGCTGGCCGAGGCGGATGTGCTGCGGAAGGCCGTTGGCAAGAAGGACATGGAGCTCATCCAGAAGGAGGTGGGCAAGTTCGTGTCGCGGGCGGTGGCGGCCGGAGTGGATGCCGGCATTGCGGGGGACATCGCGGACCAGGTCACGACGTTCGGGCGGTACGGTTTCAACCGGTCGCACTCCGTGGCGTATGCACTCCTCAGCTACCGGACTGCCTGGCTGAAGCGGCACTACCCGGCGGAGTTCATGGCGGCGCTGCTCTCGTCTGTCGTGGACCGGACCGACGACGTCGTGGCATACATCGCCGAGTGCCGGGAGCTCGGCCGATACCTGCCGGACCGTCCCAACGGGGTGCAGGTGCTCCCGCCGGACGTTAACGAGTCCGGCTGGAAGTTCACGCCCGTAGCGGGTGACGCCATCCGGTTCGGCCTGGGCGCACTCCGCGGACTGGGTGCCGGCGCCGTCAACTCCATCCTGGCAACGCGCGGGCAGAGCGGCCCCTTCCCCTCCCTGTTCGATCTGGCGGAACGCGTGGATCTGCGGCTGGCCGGGAAGCGCTCGCTGGAAGCGCTCATCCTCTCCGGCGCTTGCGACCAGTTCACCGCCCCGCCGGCCCACAGGGCCCAGCTCATGGAGGGCCTCGACCACATCATCCGCGAGGCCCAGCTCCGGCACGAGGAGCGGGCCAGCGGGCAGGCGTCCCTCTTCGACCTGGGGGGACCGGCGGGCTCCGCCCCGGAGCGGCCCGAGCCGCAGCTACCCGACGTCCCCCGCTGGGCGGAGTCGGAGCGGCTGGCGCGGGAGAAGGAAATCCTCGGATTCTTCATCAGCGGCCACCCGCTCGAGAAGTACCGGGACGAGGTGCGGGTGTTCGAGCATGTGAACACGTCGACGCTGCGGCAGTTCCGGGACCAGAAGGTGGAGCTGGCCTGTGTCGTCACGGCCTTGAACCGCCAGATCTCGAAGAAGAACGGCGCCGAGTGGGGGCGGCTCACCGTGGAGGACTTCTACGGGACGGCCTCGGTACTGGCGTTCGGCGACGTGTGGGAGCAGTATCATGACCTGCTGACACAGGACGCGCCGGTCCTCCTCCGGGGTACGGTCTCGGGCCGGGACCGTGACGAGGATGCGCCGCCCATCTTCCTGGACAGCGTGGTTTCCCTCGGCCAGCTCCGTGCAAGCGGAGCGCTTGCGGTGGAAGTCTCGCTCCCGGATGGTGCACCGGCCGACTCGGTGGGCAGGGCGTCACGCGTGTTCCAGGCGAACCCCGGCCCGTCGGCGCTGCAGGTGACGGTCACCCGCAGCGGGGCTGTGAGGGAGACGGTACGGCTGCGGTCCCGCAGCATCACGGTAATGCCGAATGAGACGCTCCTGCGGGAGCTGCGCGAACTGTTCGGTACGGAACGGATCCGGCTGGTCCGATCCTGAGAAAGGAATAGAGTGAGTTCACAACCAGACTCCGGCCGGAGCATGGAGCAGCTGGAGGATCAGATCCGGCAGCTCGAGCTGATGGCAGACCAGCACGGCCTCGATGTCGGCGACGAGGTCGCCGTCCTCGAGGCGAAGCTCGATGCGCTCCGGCAGGACACGTACAGCAACCTCTCCGCCGTTGAGCGGGTCCAGCTCGCGCGCCATCCGAAGCGCCCGTTCACGCTGGACTACATCGAGCGCACGTTCGACGACTTCATGGAGCTCCACGGGGACCGGGCATACCGGGACGACGAGGCCATTGTCGGCGGCTGGGCTCGCCTGGACGGCCGCAGCGTCATGCTCGTGGGCCACCAGAAGGGCCGCGACATGAAGGAGAACCTGCGCCGCAACTTCGGCATGCCGCACCCCGAGGGGTACCGCAAGGCGCTGCGGCTGATGCAGCTCGCCGAGAAGTTCGGCACCCCCATCATCACGCTCATCGACACGCCCGGCGCCTATCCCGGACTCGGCGCCGAGGAGCGGGGCCAGGCGGAGGCCATCGCCCGCAACCTCCGGGAGATGGCCCGCCTCCACGTACCGGTCGTCGCCGTCGTCATCGGCGAGGGCGGCAGCGGCGGCGCCCTCGCCCTCGGCGTCGCCGACCGGGTACTCATGCTGGAGAACGCCATCTACAGCGTCATCTCGCCGGAGGGCTGCGCCGCCATCCTGTGGAAGACGGCGACTGCGAAGGACAAGGCGGCAGAGGCGCTGAAGCTCACGGCTGCCGATCTGACCACTCTCGGCGTAGTGGACGACATCGTCCCCGAGCCGCTCGGCGGCGCGCAAATGGACTGGGATGTCACGGCGGCGGCACTGCGCAGCGCCCTGCTCCGGCATCTCGCGGAGCTCGACGGCATCCCGGCCAGCGAGCGCCGGCCTGCCCGTTGGGCGAAGTTCGACGCCATGGGCGCGTGGATCGAGGCGTGAGGTACGCACCATGGCTACTGTAGTCGAAGTCAGCTTCAAGGGTAATCGCCGGGAGTACTACGCATCGGCGCTGGATGCCGTGGATCTCTCCGACTACGTCATCGTTGAAGCGGACCGGGGCGAGGACCTGGGCCGGGTGACCGCCGCGGGCGCCGTCGCCGAGCGGAAGTGCTCGGGCTGCTCCACCGGCTGTGCCGCGCCCGTGCCGGTCCGCCGCGTGGTGCGCCGGGCCGCAACCGGCGAAGTCGAGCGGGCCGTCACGCTCCGGGCCGACGAGCCCAGGGTCCGCAGCATCACCCGCGAGAAGGTCGCCCAGTACAACCTGAAGATGAAGGTCAGCGAGGCAGAGTGGCAGTTCGACCGCAACAAGCTGACCATCTACTTCACCGCGGAGCGGCGCGTGGACTTCCGCGAGCTCGTCCGCGACCTCGCCCGTACGTTCCGCACCCGCATCGAGCTCAAGCAGATCGGCGTCAGGGACGAGGCGGCCCTGCTGGGCGGCGTCGGCCGCTGCGGCCGTGACCTGTGCTGCTCGAGCTGGCTCCGGGAGCTCAAGCCCGTGAGCCTGCAGCTCGCCAAGGACCAGCGCCTCTCCCTCAACCCCGCCCAGATCTCCGGGTGCTGCGGCCGGCTGATGTGCTGCCTGACCTACGAGCACGACGCCTATGTCCAGGCCCGCAAGCGGTTCCCCCGGGAGGGAAAGACGCTCACGACCACCATGGGCGCGGAGAAGGTGGTGAGCGTGGACATCTGGCGCGAACGCGTGTCGCTCAAGGATGGCGACGGCAACCGCCGGACCGTCGGGCTCGAGGAGCTCCGCCAGCAGATGGCCACGGCCGTGCCGGAGCCGCGACCGGAAAGCACCGCCAGCAGGCCGGAACGCCAGGGCGAGCGACCGGAATACCCGTTCCGGCCGCGCCGCGGCCGCGACGGCGGCGGGGACGAGGCCACGTGACGGGTGACGGACGGACGTACATCACGGCCGCCATCGACTACGCGAACGGCCCGCCCCACATGGGCCATGCCATCGAGAAGATCGGCATCGACGCCATGGCCCGGTACCGGCGCCTCAAGGGCGAAGACGTCCACCTCGTCATCGGCATGGACGAGCACGGATTGAAGGTCCTGCAGAGCGCCGACGCCGCCGGCATCTCTCCACAGGAATGGGTGGACGCGCTGGCCGACCGCTTCCGGGAAACCTGGGCACGCCTCGGCATCAGCAACGACGACTTCATCCGGACCACCCAGGCCCGGCACCGACCCGCCGTCGAGGAGATGATCCGCCGCCTCGCCGACGCCGGCGACCTCTACCGGGATCGCTACGAGGGGAACTACTGCGTCGGCTGCGAGGCCTTCAAGCGGGACGATGAGCTGGTCCGCGAGGAAGGCAGGCCGCCCCGCTGCCCCATCCACCCCACCCGCGATGTGGAGTGGATGGCCGAGGAAAACTGGTTCTTCCGGCTGTCCCGCTACCAGGACCGCCTCCTCAAGCTCCTCGACGACCGGCCGTCCTTCATCCAGCCCGAAAGCCGGCTGAACGAGATCCGCCGGGTCGTCGAGGGCGGGCTGGACGACATATCCGTGTCACGGTCCCGGCTGCCGTGGGGCATCCAGTGGCCCGGCGATGAGGAGCACACCGTCTACGTTTGGCTCGACGCCCTTACCAACTACCTCTCCGCCATCGGCTTTCCCGACGACCGCTACCGCGAGTTCTGGCCCGCCGAGTTCCACGTGATCGGCAAGGACATCACACGCTTCCACTGCATCTACTGGCCGGCCTTCCTCATGAGCGCCGGCATCGAGCTGCCCCGCGCCGTCTGGGCCCACGGCTTCGTCACCATCGGCGGCGGCAAGATGTCCAAGTCGGAAGGCGTGCGCGTGGAGCTCGACCATGCCATCGACCGCCACGGCCCGGAGCCCCTCCGCTTCTATCTCCTCCGCGAGATTCCCTGGAACGGAGACGGCGAGTTCTCCTGGGAACGCTTCGACGAGCGCTACACCTCCGAGCTGGCAGACAACTTCGGCAACCTCGCCAACCGCGCCATCTCCATGATCGAGCGCTACCGCGACGGCGTCGTTCCCGCCGGCGCCCGCACCGGCCTCGACGAGGACATCGCCGCCGCCCTGCTCCGCTATCGCGGCGCCATGGACGCCCAGCTCCTCCACCACGGACTCGCCACGGCCATCCAGCTCTCCTCCGCCGCCAACCAGTTCGTGGACGCCCGGGCACCATGGTCCCAGGCGAAGGACCCGTCCCTCGCCGCCGACCTCGACGTCACCCTGGCCGCCCTCGCCCGATGCGTCGCCGCCCTCGGAACCCTGCTCACGCCCTTCATGCCCCGGAAGATGCACGAGCTCGCCCAGCGCCTCGGCCTCCACGGCGTGCCGCCCCTCGCCGACCTCGCCGGCCTCGACCTCGAAGGCCATCGCGTACACCGCGGCGACGTACTGTTCCCCAAGCCCCGATGAGCCCTGTGACGAGGGCCGGCTTCGCACCATGCGGGTTGACAGTCCGGCGGCCGTCAGGTATCGTGCCGGCTGCACTCCCAACCCCACGTTGAGTGGCCCGGCGCGCTCGACAGATGTTTCCTGTAGTCCGGCCCGTGCGGCGCCGCACTCGAGACCAGGTTGCTGCGAATGGCACGACGTGAGTGGACAGTCGTAGTCGCGGCGGATGACGACGCAGACGTCCGCCAGTTCCGGCTGTCGAGGGAAGTGGTCCGGATCTCCATCGCCCTCGTCTTCTTCCTCATAGCCGGCCTGAGCACCCTTGCGGGGGCGTTCCTGGTGGGCATGGGGGCGGGCAGTGCGGACGCGAGGCTGCTGACGAAGAACGAGCTGCTGGAACGGGAGCTCGAGGAACTGACGACCCGCCTGGACACCCTGCAGATCTCCCTGGAAGACCTCTCCCGCAAAGACGAATACTACAGGCTGCTGGCCGGGCTGGAGCCCGTGGATGCGGAAGTTCTGCAGGCGGGGATCGGTGGGCCGGACAGCGACAGCCTGGAGGCGAGCCCCCTCTTCCGGGTGGACGGACGCACCGGGCGGCGGGCGTTCTCCACATCGACGCAGCTGAATTCCCTCCTTCGGCGGGCCAGCGTCCTCGCGTTCAGCTGGCGGGAGGCGGAGGACACGATGTCGGAGAAGCTGGCGCGCTTCCACGCCACGCCGTCGATCTATCCGACGAAGGGTTACGTCTCGAGCTCGTTCTCGAATTCCCGCTGGCACCCCATCCTGGACCGTCCGCGTGCGCACACGGGCATCGACATCGTGGCGCCGCGCGGAACGCCCGTGGTGGCGTCGGCCCACGGCCGGGTGAGCTCGGTAGGGCACCAGGGCGACTACGGCCTGCTTGTTGACATCGACCATGGCTACGGCACGGTGACGCGGTACGCGCATCTGTCGAAGGCGGTGGTCAGGGTGGGCCAGCTCGTGGAGCGGGGCGAGCACATCGGGAACGTGGGCCAGAGTGGCCTGGCGATGGGCCCGCACCTGCATTACGAGGTCCTGGTGAACGGCCAGCCGGCGAATCCTCGCCGCTACATCCTCGACGGAAACGTACTCCGCGACTAGCGGCGACTTGATGCCGCGCCCGCGCCCGCGTAATGTCATTCCGGTATCAAACTACAGCGTCAATGGAGAACAGCCGATGAACCGACTGGTGTTGACGGTCATGGTCGCTGCCGGGTTGCTGCTTGCCGCCTGCGGCGGTACTGAAGTGGTGGTTCAGGCCCAGATCGAGGGCCAGGACGGGTCCGTTGCGCTGCGCGATCTGCCGGTCCGGGCCATTCCGTACGACCGTGACGCGATCTTCGATTCCCTGCGGGCGGCGTACGCGGAGCCGGAGCCTGAGATCCCGCAGGAACTCATGGTACTCCAGGACTCCATAACGCGGGCGCAGGAGGAGTGGCGGGTAGCGGAGACGCGGTGGGGCGCGGGCCGGGACAGCCTGCGGGCGCTCCGGGGCCAGATGGACCGTCTGAGCCCTGCGAGTGGCCAGTACATCGCCCTCTTCAACCAGTTCAATGCCCTGGAGGGTCAGGTCCGCGCGTCGGAGAGCCAGATGAACCAGGCGTTCCAGCGGTTCCAGGGGCTGCAGAACCGGTTCACGACCCAGGCGCAGGAGATCCGGTTGGCGCGGGACCAGTGGGCGGACGCGGCGTACGCCGACGTGGACCGCATCGTCACGGCACGGCTGCGGGAGATGCGGCGGGAGGAGCGTGCGGACACGACGGACGCGAACGGCATTGGCCGGATCCGGGTGAATGCCGGTGAGTGGTGGGTCCATGCCCGCTTCGACCTGCCCTTCGAGGAACTCTACTGGAACGTGCCGGTGCAGGTCTCCCGGGGCGAACAGGTCGAGATCCAGCTGACGAGGGAGAACGCGGAAGTCCGGCCCAAGCTCTGATGCGCGGAACCCGGAAGCTCGCATGAGCGGGAATCCGACTGACCAGGCGGCGCTGACGCTCGAGATCGGGGGCGACGGCGTCGCCTGGCTCGTTTTCGACCGTCCGGACTCCCGGCTCAACATCCTGAGCGGGTCGGTGCTGGGGCGGCTGGACTCGCTGCTCGGGGAGATCGAGAAGGGCGCAGCAGCGGGCCGCGTCCGCGCCGTCGTGGTCCGCAGCGGCAAGGACGGCAGCTTCATCGCCGGCGCGGACGTCAACGAGATCGGCGCCATCATGGACGAGGCGGAGGCCGTGGCGGGAGCGGCGACCGGACAGCGCATCTTCCGGCGCCTCGACCTGCTGCCCGTGCCGGTGGTGGCCGCCGTGGACGGCCTGTGCCTGGGCGGCGGCACCGAGCTGATCCTTGCGTGCGATGTCCGCATTGCCAGCGACCGGCCGGAGACGCGCATCGGCCTTCCCGAGATCCGCCTGGGCATCATCCCCGGCTTCGGCGGGACGACCCGCCTACCCAGGGTCATCGGGCTGAGCGACGCCCTGGGGATGATCCTCACCGGCTCCGCCGTGTCGGCAAGCCGTGCGCAGCGCACCGGCCTCATCACCGAGCGCATGCATCCCGCCGTCCTCTACGAACGTGCCCGCGAGCTCGCCCTCTCGCTGGCGGACGGCACGAAGCCCCCACGCCGGCGACGCCGTTTCCTGAAGCGCGTCCTGGATGGCACGGCCCCGGGCCGGCGCATCGTGCTGCGGCAGGCCCGCAGGCAGGTCCTGCGCGAGTCGCGCGGCCACTACCCTGCCCCGCTCGAGGCGCTGCGCGTCGTGCGCCGGTCCGCCCGGCTGCCGCTGGACGCCGCGCTGGCCGTGGAGGCCGAGGCCGTCGGCCGCCTCGTCGTTACGGACGTATCGAAGAACCTCATCCACGTCTTCCGGCTCATGGAGGCGGCCAGGAAGGCCGGCCCGCCGGGGGCCGTGGCCCGCCCCGTAGAGCGCGTAGCCGTGCTGGGTGCCGGCGTGATGGGTGGCGGAATCGCACAGCTCCTTGCATACCGCGGCCTGGAGGTTCGGCTCAAGGACATCGCGGCCGAGGCCCTCGGGCTCGGCCTGCGGCATGCGCGCGGGATGTTCGACCGCCTCGTGCGCCGGGGCCGCATTGCGCGCCGCGATGCGGAGCGCTTCATGGACGCCATTGCGCCGACCCTCGAGTACACCGGGTTCGCCACGGCCGATGTGGTCATCGAGGCCGTGGTCGAGCGCGTGGACGTCAAGAAGCAGGTGCTGAGGGAGGCGGAGGCGAGTGTCCGCCCTGGGTGCGTGCTGGCGAGCAACACGTCGTCCCTCTCCATCACGGACATGCAGAGCGGCCTGGACCGCCCCGCGGATTTCGCCGGGATGCACTTCTTCAACCCGGTCCATCGCATGCCGCTGGTGGAGGTGATCCGCGGCGACGCGACGTCGGACGATACCGTGGCCACGATCGTGGCGCTGACGCGGCGGCTGGACAAGACACCGGTCATCGTGCGGGATGGTGCGGGCTTCCTGGTGAACCGCATCCTTGCGCCCTACCTCAACGAGGCCGGCTGGCTCCTCGCGGAGGGTGCACCGGTGGAAGCCGTGGACCGCGCGCTCCGCCGGTTCGGCATGCCCATGGGCCCCCTGCGGCTCCTGGACGAGGTGGGACTCGACGTGGCACGCCACGCCGGCGCCGTCATGCACGAGGCCTACGGTGAACGCCTCGCGCCGCCGCCGCCCATGACGTCCCTGGCGGGCACCGGACTGCTGGGACGGAAGGGCGGGCGCGGTTTCTACCAGTACGAGAACGATCGCGAGAAGGGCGTGAATGCCGGCATCTACGCGGCGCTGTCCCTGCCGGCGAAGCGGTCCGATGTCGGCGAGGACGAGATCCGCGACCGCACGCTCCTCGCCATGGTGAACGAGGCAGGTCGCATCCTGGAGGAAGGCATCGTGGCGGGTCCGGGTGATGTTGACCTGGGCATGATCACGGGGACCGGCTTTCCGCCATTCCGCGGCGGTCTCCTGCGCTGGGCGGATGCCACGGGCCTGGCCACCATCGAGCGCCGCCTCTCCGAGCTCGCCGCCCGCCACGGCCCGCGCTTCGAGCCGGCACCCATGATCCGGGCAGCGGCCGCATCCGGCCGGGGATTCTACTGACGGCGTTCACCGCTTCCCGCGGCATCACCGAAGGCCGGGCAGCATCCGGGATGCCGGGCTGCGGACACAGTCGCTCGCGATGAGACCCGGCGATCCCGTCGAGATCCACTACCTCCGTCCGCCCGCCCGGCGGACGGTGTTCAGGCAGCGCCTCATCCACCACGATCCCGCGTGCGTGGTGACACTGATGGAGCGGACGCCGCTGGACGCGCCGGTGCACGCGGACGGTGCCGTGATCCTCGAGCCGGATGCCCCTGCGGTCTGGTTCACCTTCGAGGGACGCCCGTACGACGTGGGCCGGTTCCACACCGCCGCCGGCGACTTCACCGGATACTACACGAACCTCCTCACCCCGGTGACATTCCGGTCCCCCCTCGTATGGGAGAC
>DATHVO010000283.1:0-11491 GCA_035461265.1 Longimicrobiales bacterium | reverse complement strand
ACGCCGGCGCAGCAGATCGTCGAGACGGTGAGCGGCCTGCTGTCGGCCCAGGCGTAGGCCCATGTTTCCCGCCGTGCCGGCAGCGCTGCCGTCTCCCGGATTTGCGGGACAGCCGTCCCTGGCCGTGCGTGTGCCCGGGAGCGGCACGCGTTCCCCCCGACTTTCCGTCCCGTCCGTGACTCCCGTGCCCGTGCCGTGCTCAGCCGGTCCGTCGGAGCGTCGGCCGGTGCCGCCTCATCCGGTTGATACTGTGAGGATCTGAATGATCGTTACGCGTACGATGGTGGAAGCCCGCGCGGCATACGAGGACGCCGTGGCCAGGGCGGCGACGCGCTTCCCGGAGCGGCAGCAGGAGTTCCTGACGGCGTCGAGCCGCCCCCTCGACCGGCTGTACCTGCCCGACGGCGAGGACGACGCCTATCTGGAAGGGCTTGGCTTCCCGGGTGAGTATCCGTTCACGCGGGGGGTGCAGCCGACGATGTACCGGGGCCGGCTGTGGACGATGCGCCAGTATGCCGGTTTCGCCACGGCCGAGGAATCGAACCAGCGGTACAAGTACCTGCTGGAACAGGGCACGACCGGTCTGTCCGTTGCCTTCGACCTCCCTACGCAGATCGGGTACGACTCCGACCACCCCGCCGCCCTGGGCGAAGTGGGCAAGGTTGGCGTGGCCATCGACACGCTGGCGGACATGGAGACGCTGTTCGACGGGATTCCGCTGGACCGCGTCTCCACGAGCATGACCATCAATGCCACCGCTCCCATTCTGCTGGCGATGTACATTGCTGTGGCGGAGAAGCAGGGTGTCGCGGCGAAGGTGCTCGAGGGCACGATCCAGAACGACATCCTGAAGGAGTACATTGCCCGGGGCACGTACATCTTCCCGCCGCGCCCGTCCCTGCGTCTCATTGCGGACACGTTGGCGTACTGCACGGAGCACGTGCCGCGCTGGAACAGCATCTCCATCTCCGGCTACCACATCCGCGAGGCCGGCTCGACCGCGGCGCAGGAGGTGGGGTTCACGCTGGCCGACGCCATCACGTACGTGGAGACGGCGCGGTCGGCGGGCCTCGATGTCGATTCTTTCGCGCCGCGGCTGGCGTTCTTCTTCGCGGCGCATACGGACCTGCTGGAGGAGGTGGCGAAGTTCCGGGCCGCCCGGCGGCTGTATGCGCGGATCATGCGCGACCGCTTCGGCGCCCGTGACCCGCGCAGCCAGATGCTGCGCTTCCACACCCAGACCGGCGGCGTCACGCTGACGGCGCAGCAGCCGGAGAACAACATCGTGCGGGTTGCGCTGCAGGCGCTGGCGGCGGTGCTGGGCGGGACGCAGAGCCTGCACACCAACTCGAAGGATGAGGCGCTTGCGCTGCCCACGCAGGCGAGCGTGACCACGGCGCTGCGCACGCAGCAGGTCATCGCGTGGGAGTCCGGCGTGGCCGGTACCATCGACCCGCTGGGCGGCTCGTGGGCGGTGGAGCGGCTCACGGACGAGATCGAGGCGGAGGCCGAGGCGATCATTGGCGCGATCGACGAGATGGGTGGCATGGTGGCCGCCATCGAGGACGGCTGGGTCCAGCGGCAGATCGAGCGGTCCGCGTACGAGTTCGGCCAGCAGATCGAGCGGGGCGACCGGGTGATCGTCGGCGTGAACCGGTTCCAGTCGGACGAGGAGGTGTCCATGGAGCTGCTTCGGATCGAGGAGTCCGTGGCGGCTTCGCAGCATGCGAAGCTGTCGGCGGTACGCGTGCAGAGGGATGCGGCGCGGGTCGCGGCCTGCCTCGACGCGGTGCGGGTGGCCGCCCGCGGCGATGCGGGCATGATGCCGGTCATCCTCGACGCGGTCCGGGCGTACGCATCCGTCGGCGAGATCAGCGATGCGATGAGGGATGTATTCGGCGAGTACCAGGAGAGCTTCTGAGGCGCACATGATCGAGGCAAGGTCGGTGAACCACATCGGGATCGCGGTCCGCTCGCTGGACGCGCACCGCGACTACTACGAGCGCGTCCTCGGCGCCGCGTACGAGGGCACGGACGATGTGCCTTCCCAGCACGTGCGTGTCGCGTTCTACCGGGTCGGCCCGGAAGACGGCGGCGTCCGCATCGAGCTGCTGGAGCCCACATCCGCCGACTCACCCGTGGCGGTCTTCATCGAGAAGCGCGGCGAGGGTGTGCACCACATCGCCTACACGGTGGACGGGATCGAGGCGCGGCTCCGGACCCTGAGGGACGAGGGTTTGCGCCTCGTGGATGAGACGCCGCGTCCGGGTGCGCACCATACCCGGATCGCATTCCTGCACCCGAAAAGCAGCGCCGGCGTGCTGACCGAGCTGGTGGAGCCCGCACCATGAACACGAGTCTGCCGTTCCCCGTCCTCACGGCCGACGAGGCGGCGGAGCACATCCATCACGGCATGACGCTGGGCTTCTCCGGCTTCACGCCGGCGGGCGCGGTGAAGGCGGTGCCGGCGGCGCTGGCCGGGCGGGCACGCCGGCTGCATGCCGCGGGGGAGCCGTTCCGGATCCGCATGCTCACCGGCGCGTCCACGGGCGCCGACTTCGACGACCGTCTGGCGGAGGCCGAGGCCATTGCGTGGCGGGCGCCGTACCAGTCGTCGCCGCCGCTGCGCCGGCGCATCAATGCCCATGAGACGCAGTTCGTGGACATGCACCTGTCCCACGTGCCGCAGATGATCGCGTTCGGGTTCTTTGGCCGCATCGATGTGGCGGTGGTGGAGGCGCTGGACGTGACGCGGGATGGGCGGGTGTATCTCACGACGTCGGTGGGCGCGTCTCCGACCTTCCTCCGTCACGCCGACCGCGTCATCATCGAGGTGAACCGACACACGTCGAAGCGGCTGTGGGAGATGCACGACATCGCCATCCTGCCGCCGCCCCCCCACCGGAACCCGATCCCCATCCACCACCCGCTGGGCCGCATGGGCGTGCCCTTCGCGGCGGTGGAGCCGCACCGCATCATGGGCATCGTGGAAACCGATGCGCCGGACGGCGTAGGTGCCTTCGATGCACCGGACGCCACGAGCAGGCGCATCGCGGAGCACGTCGTGGCGTTCCTCATGGACGAGATGCGGGCGGGTCGCATCCCGCCGGACTTCCTGCCGCTCCAGGCGGGCGTCGGCAACATCGCGAATGCGGTGATGGCGGGCCTCGGCGAGAGCGATGTCCCGGACTTCTACATGTACACGGAGGTCCTGCAGGATGCCATGATCGACCTCATGGCGCAGGGACGGCTCCTCGGCGCCTCCACCAGTGCGCTCACCCTGAGCGATGCGCAGATGCTGCGGGTGTACGATGAGATGGAGTATTTCGCCCCGCGCATCGTCCTCCGGCCGCAGGAGCTGTCCAACCATCCGGGCGTCATCCGGCGGCTGGGCGTGATCTCCATCAACACGGCCCTCGAGGCCGATATCTACGGCAACGTCAACTCGACGCACGTGGCCGGCACGCAGCTCATGAACGGAATCGGCGGGTCGGGCGATTTCGTCCGCAACGCCTACCTCTCCATCATGGTGTGCCCGAGCACTGCGAAGGGTGGCAGGATCTCCACCATAGTGCCCATGGTCTCGCACACCGACCATAACGAGCACTCCCTGCAGATCCTCGTGACGGAGCACGGCCTGGCGGACCTGCGGGGGAAGGGACCCATCGAGCGGGCGCGGACCATCATCGACACGTGCGCGGATCCCGCCTACCGGGACTACCTGCGTGAGTATGTCGACACCGCCCCTCTCGGGCACATCCGCCACGACCTCGGCCGCTGCTTCGAGCTTCACCGCAACCTGCTGGAGCACGGCGCCATGCTGCCCGAAGTCGGCGCCGGTGCCGGCCGGACCCAATGGTCATGAGCAAGAACCCGAACCGGAGTACCGAACGATGGTCGTAAAGGTGATCCTGCTCCGGCGCGTGCCGCCCGAGGCCGCGGACGAGCTCAAGCCCATGCTCATGGAGCTCCGGGCACTGGCGCTCGCGCAGCCCGGCTACATCTCGGGCGAGACTCTGATGAATGCCGACGATCCCGAGGAGTACCTGGTCATCAGCACGTGGACCGACATCGAGCACTGGAACCGGTGGCTCCGGAACGGCGAGCGCATGATGGTCCAGAAGGCCATCGACACGCTCCTCGGCCGGGAGACGCTCTACCAGGTGTACTACAACGCGTGAGACGGGAAGACTCGCCATGAACCACATGGATGCCCGCATTGACGACCTCATGGCCCGCCGGCAGGTGGCGCTGGCCGGCGGAGGCCCGGACCGTGTGGCGAAGCACCACGCGAAGGGCCGCTACACCGCCCGGGAGCGACTCGACCTCCTGCTGGACGAGGGATCGTTCGACGAGATCGACATGCTGAAGGAGCACCGGTGCACGAACTTCGGCATGTCCGAGCAGCAGTTCGCCGGAGACGGCGTGGTGACGGGCTACGGCACCATCGACGGCCGCCTGACCTACGTCTACGCGTTCGACGCCACCGTCTTCGGCGGGTCGCTGTCCGAGACGGTGGCGGAGAAGATCTGCAAGGTGATGGACCTGGCCGCGAAGAACGGCGCCCCCATCGTGGGGTTGAACGACTCCGGCGGCGCGCGCATTCAGGAGGGAATCGAAAGCCTCGCCGGCTACACGGACATCTTCCTGCGCAACGTCATGGTGTCCGGCGTAGTGCCGCAGCTGTCCGGCGTGTTCGGGCCCTGCGCCGGTGGGGCGGTCTACTCCCCGGCGCTCACCGACTTCACCGTGATGGTGGAGGGGAGCTCGTACATGTTCCTGACCGGTCCCGCCGTGGTGAAGTCCGTGACGCACGAGGACGTGGACTCCGAATCCCTCGGCGGCGCGGCCGTGCACACCACCCGCAGCGGCGTGGCGCACCTGAGCGCGCCGACGGAAGAGGAGGCCATCGACCAGCTCAAGCGGCTCCTTTCCTTCATGCCCTCGAACAACCTGGGCCAGCCGCCGCGCCGGCAAACTGCCGACCCGCCGGACCGTCCCGTGCCCTATCTGAACCAGATCATTCCGGAGGATCCGAACCATCCGTACGACATGAAGGAGGTCATCGTCAACACGGTGGATGACGGGGACTTCCTGGAGATCCAGCCGGGCTGGGCACCCAATCTCGTGGTAGGGTTCGGGCGCTATGGCGGGATGCCCGCGGGCATTGTCGCGAACCAGCCGCAGCACCTTGCCGGCGTGCTCGACAACGACGCGTCCATCAAGGGCGCCCGCTTCGTCCGGTTCTGCGACTGCTTCAACCTGCCGGTGGTGACGTTCGTCGATGTGCCGGGCTTCATGCCGGGCACCGTGCAGGAGTACGGCGGCATAATCCGCAACGGGGCCAAGCTGCTGTACGCGTATGCCGAGGCGACTGTCCCGAAGGTCACGATCACCACACGCAAGGCGTACGGCGGCGCCTACTGCGTGATGAGCTCGAAGCACCTGCGCGGGGACATCAACTACGCGTGGCCGACGGCGGAGATCGCCGTCATGGGTGCACGCGGCGCCGTCGGCATCCTGTACGCCCGGGAGATCAAATCGGCGGGGGAGAACGCCGCCGCCGTGGCTGCCGAGAAGGAGGCCGAGTACGCCGCCCGGTTCGCCAACCCGTACGAGGCGGCGAAACGCGGGTACATCGATTCCGTGATCCGGCCGGCGCAGACGCGCCTGCGCGTGTGCAAGTCGCTGCGGATGCTGGAGAACAAGCAGGACTCGCTGCTGCCGAAGAAGCACGGCAACATCCCGCTGTAGGAGGCGCATGAGCATCGACAACGTCCTCACGGGACACGGCCTGGGCATAGCCGTCACGGGAATGACGGTGGTGTTCGCCGGACTCGTGCTGGTGAGCCTCTACATCCGGGTGCTGCCCCGCGTGCTGGAAGAGGCAGGCGGCCTGGCGCGCCGTCGCCGCGACCGGCAGGCGACGGACAGCACGGTGGTGCCGGCGGCGTTGAGCAGCGCGGACCCGGCGCTGCTCGCAGCCATCGGGTACGTGCTCCAGGCGGAGCGCGAACATGCCCTCGCCCTCGATGACCAGCGCATCACGCTGCGCGAGGATGACGAGGAACAGCGCGTCTGGACGGCCATCGGCAAGATGCGCACGCTGGCCACACGTATGTGACCCCGATCACTTCCGGGAGAAGCATCGAGATGCGGCGATACGATCTGGAGATCAACGGCAAGGCCGTCTCCATTGCGGTCCGCGAGTTCTCCTCGCGGCGCGCGGAACTGGAGATCGAGGGAGTCCGCTACACGGTGGCGGTGCGGGATGTGGTCACCGAGGGGATCGAGGCGAAGCCACTCCAGCTCGGGGCGACTGCCCGCCCCCTTCCCGTTGCGGCGGCGCCTGCCCGCCCGCCGGGTCCCGGACGGGGCACCGGACTGGGCGGCGCCGGCGCCTCTCCGGGAGCAGGCAGCATCACGGCGCCCATCCCGGGCCAGATCCTGGCCGTCCTCGTGAAGGAGGGGGACGAGGTCGCGGTGGGCCACCCGCTCATCAAGCTAGAGGCGATGAAAATGGAGAACATGATCATCGCCCCGGTGGCCGGAACGGTGGCCGCAGTGAGCGTCAACCCCGGGGACGCGGTGACGCAGGGCCAGGAGCTGCTGGTGATCGGCTGACGGATGGACATCCTCCTCGAGTTCCTCGGCCAGAGCGGGTTCGCCAACGTGACGTTGGGCAACCTCGTCATGATCGCCATCGGCATCACCTTCATCTCCCTCGCCATAGTGAAGCACTACGAGCCGTTGCTGCTCGTTCCCATCGGCTTCGGCGCCATCGTCGGAAACCTGGCCGTGGCCCCGGGGATGAGCCTCAGCGTCTATGACGAGGGGAGCGTGCTCTCGTACCTGTACTACGGGGTGAGCCAGGGCATATACCCGCCGCTGATCTTCCTGGGCATTGGCGCGATGACGGACTTCTCGACGATGCTGTCGAACCCGAAGCTCGTCCTCCTCGGCGCCGCCGCCCAGGTGGGCATCTTCCTCACGCTCATCGGCGCGCTCTACATCGGGTTCACGCCGGCGGAGGCCGGCGCCATCGGCATCATCGGTGGCGCCGACGGTCCCACCGCCATCTTCCTGTCGGCGAAGCTGGCGCCCCACCTGCTCGGCGCCATCGCCATCTCCGCGTACTCCTACATGGCCCTGGTACCGGTCATCCAGCCGCCCATCATGAAGCTGCTCACGACGCGCGAGGAGCGGCTCATCCGGATGAAGGCGCCGCGCAAGGTGACGACACGGGAGAAGATCATGTTCCCGGTGGGGACGCTCATCATCTGCGCGCTCATCGCACCGGGCTCGCTGGTGCTCATCGGCATGCTCATGTTCGGCAACCTGCTCAAGGAGAGCGGCGTCACGGAGCGGCTTGCCCAGACCGCCCGCACCGGCATGATCGATATCGTGACCATCCTGCTGGGCTTCTCCGTCGGCGCCAGCACGCAGGCCCAGACGTTCCTCACGCCGCAGTCCATCGGGATCTTCGCCCTGGGCGCCATCTCCTTCGCCATCGCCACCGCGGGCGGGATTCTCGCGGCGAAGGCGATGAACCTGTTCCTGACGGAGAAAATCAACCCGCTGGTGGGCGCTGCGGGCGTATCCGCCGTGCCGGACTCCGCCCGCGTGGACCAGCATGTGGGCCAGGAGGAGGACCCCAACAATTTCCTGCTCATGCATGCCATGGCGCCGAACGTCGCGGGCGTCATCGGTTCCGCCATCGCGGCGGGCATCCTCTGGAGCGTGCTGGTGGGCTGAAGCGGACCGGGTCCGGACTACAGCGAGTCGAACCGGCGCAGGAACTCCGGCAGGCCATGCAGGTGGTCCATGTGGTCGGGGGCGGAGTTGCCTGCGAAGCCCTGGACAAGCAGTCGGCCCGACCGCGCCTCACCGAGCTGCTGCATTCCCACCGGTCCCCATTCCAGTACCGCCGTCCGCCGGAGTCCCAGCTCGTCCAGGATGTGGTTTGTGCACTCCGTCGTGCTGGCGAACGTGCCGGGGAAGACCTCGGAGTGTGTGATGAGGACGGGCGCGCCACCGTGCACCGCAGCGCGTGCCGCGTCCACGAAGGGGGCAAGCCCTGGGGCGTCGAGGGTCCCGCCGTCGTGCAGGCCCGTGGCCGGCGGATCATATCCGGTATGGAGTCCGTCCAGCAGGATGATTCCGCCGATGCGCGCCGCGTCCGGCGATCTCAGCACGGCCCTCACGGCCCCGTAGCCGGCACTGAATCCGCTGAGTACGACGCGCTCCGGCCTGATATCCATGCCCGCGGCTTCCCGGACGCCGCTCGCCACGGCCTGGACCAGGGCCTCGAACAGCCCCGGGTCCCGGAACGGTCGCTCGTACGCAGCGCTGCCCGCCCCGGCGTTCACGGCGACGACGACGTACGGGCGGTCCGCCCCGGCGACGGCATGCTCCGCCACATACGCTGCGCCGTGGAAGTGGATGAGCAGGGTGGGGGACGCACTGCGGTCCATGCCGGCAGGGACGAAGACGTGGACCGGCCGCTCGAAGAGCCCTTCGAGGCGGAAGCGGATGCCCGGCGGCGCCTCGTCCGGCAGACGCTCGTGGGTACGCGTGCGCTCCACCATGGGCGACGGGTTCTGCGGCGTCGCCTGGGCAGCGACCGCGGCGGGGATCAGCGCGAGTCCCGCTGTCGCGAGGACGGCGCCGCCCGCGACGGTAAGGATGCCGGCTGCGAGGGTTCTCACGGTCATCGGGCAGGCACTCCGCCGGTGATGGAGGTATCCAGGTTCGACGCGTGGTGCAGCCACCAGAGCCAGACGCCGAACACGATCATGGCCGTGCCCTGGTGGATGACGCCCAGAGACACCGGAACGCGATAGAGGAGTGTGAGCACACCGAGTACGTACTGCGTAACGATCCCTGCCAGCAGCGCGACATTCAGCCGGCGCGAGACGTTGTCGGCTGCCTCCCGGAGGACCTGCACGAAGAACGCGATGGCGGCGACGGCCAGGACCGTGCCCACCACGCGATGCACCCACTGCACGGTGATGGGGTTCTGGACGAAGTTGAGCGGGGCCGGGTCGAGGCCCAGCACGTTCGGCGGCACCAGGCGCCCGCCCATGAGCGGGAACGTGTTGAAGTAGAGGCCTGCCTTGAGTCCGGCGACGAAGGCGCCCCACACGATCTGGACGGCCATGATGGCGCCGATGAGCGTGAGTCCCCGGAGCAGGAGACGGCGCGACCCGGCGGACGCGACAGTCCCGGCCCGTCCCCGGGCCCCGATGGCAAGGTCCCGCGCCAGCCAGAGGGCGTATCCGAAGATGATGAACGCGAGGCTGAGGTGAGCGGCCAGGCGGTAGTGGCTGACGCTGGGCCGGTCGACGAGCCCGCTCATCACCATGAACCACCCCATGACGCCCTGCATCGCGCCCAGGCCGAAGAGGACCATGGCCCGCACGGCGAGGGGACGGGTGAACCATCCCTTCGCCCAGAAGAAGACGAACGGCACGAGGAACACCAGGCCGATGGTGCGGGCGACCATGCGGTGGAGGTATTCCCAGAAGAAGATGAACTTGAACTCGTCCAGGGACATCCCGCGCCTGAGCACCTGGTACTCCGGGAACTGCCGATAGCGGTCGAAGGTCTCCTGCCACTGTGCGTCCGTAAGGGGCGGTATGACGCCCATGATGGGTTGCCAGTCGACCATCGACAGGCCGGACTGCGTGAGGCGGGTGATGCCGCCGATGACGAGGACGGCGAACGTCATGGCTGCCAGCGACCAGAACCATGCCCTGAACGGGCGGCGGTGCGCTTCGGGGATGGCCAGGCGCCAGTCCGCCTCGGCGGCCTGCGGTCTGCCCGCGGGGCTGGATGCGGTCTCTATCATCGGAACCGGATGAAATCAGGGCTGTGCGCGGCCTGGCGTGCCGCGCCGCCGGTTGTGCGTGGATCGTCCGGAGATACTACAATTCCGGAGCGCCACCGGCCAGCGCGCCTGTCACGCGCAGGCAACGCGCGAATCGGTTGAACGGGTCCTCAACCAGAGTGTTCGTGTCACTGCCCATCATTACGCTGCTCGTCATCCTCGGCGCCGCGCTGGTGCTGTTCGTCAGCGGCCGGGTGCGGGCGGACCTGGTCGGACTCCTAGTGCTGGCGTCCCTCGCCCTGACGGGCCTCGTGTCCACCACCGAGGCCCTCGCCGGATTCAGCAGCCCCGCCGTGGTCACGGTCTGGGCGATGTTCATCCTTTCGGCCGGCCTGACCAAGACCGGTATTGCACACCAGATCGGATTGCCGCTCCAGCGCCTGGCCCGCAGCGGCGAGGCGGTGCTGGTCACGGGGCTCATGCTCACGGCCGCGCTCCTGTCCGCGCTCATCAACACGGTGACCGTCGCGGCGATCATGCTGCCGCCCACCATGGAGCTCGCGCGCCGGACGGGTCGCCCGCCGGCCCGGCTCCTCCTCCCGCTCTCCATGGGTTGCATGCTGGGCGGGCCGTTCACCGGGATCTCGACACCACCGAACATCCTGGTGACCGATGCCCTCCGGGCCGCGGGCCACGCGCCGTTCGGGCTCTTCGCGTTCACGCCGATCACCGCGGTGATCGTCCTGGTGGGGACGGCGTTCGTCGTGCTCGTCGGCCGGCGGCTGCTTCCGGCCGGCGCGTCTGCCACCGGTGCCGCGACCGGCGGCGTCATCGACGAGTCGTATGAGCTGGAGGAGCATCTCTTCACGACGCGGATCCGGCCACGCTCCCCGCTGGATGGCCGCACGCTGGCGGAGAGCAGGCTGGGCTCCGCCCTCTACCTGACCGTGGTGGCGATACAGCGGGGCCACGCCATCGAACTGGGGCCGCGGGCCGGAACGGTCCTGCGGGCCGGCGACACGCTGATCCTCCATGGTCGCGCGGACCGCCTCGAACGGTTCCGCGGCGAGGAGCACCTGCAGGTGGAGTCCGCGGATGCCGGGGAGGTCGCGGGCCACGTATGGGACCGGCTGCGCCTCGCCCGGGCGCGGGTAGGCGATGGTTCGTCGCTGGTGGGCGCGACGCTCGCCGAGAGCGGATTGCGCCGCGACCATCACGTGCACGTTCTCGCGATGCAGGCGCCGGGCGACGCGGGCGCCGGGTCGCCGGGTCTCCGGCAGGCCCGCCTCGAGGCGGGAAGCACGCTGCTGCTCCAGGGCGAGGAGCACGCCCTCGCCGCGGCGGCCGAGCGCGGCCTGGTGGAGGAGCTGGAGCTCGGTGGCGGCGAGCTGGTCGAGGCGTTCGCTGGGGCAGCCGCGCGAGTGGTCCCCGTCCGTGTCCCGGCGGGCTCCGTGCTGGCGGACAGGGACCTGGCCGACAGCCGCCTGGGCAACGCCTTCGGCCTGACGGTCGTGGGCATCGTCCGGGATGGCGAGCTCCACGCCATGCCCTCGCCCGGAGAGGTGATCCGGGCGGACGACCTCCTGCTGCTCCAGGGCTCCACCCGCGACCTGGAGGTGCTGCAGGGTCTGCAGGAGCTGGAGATCACGCCGCAGAGCGCCG
>DATHVO010000282.1:0-11097 GCA_035461265.1 Longimicrobiales bacterium | reverse complement strand
GAGGGGCACGACCATGACACCGCGGGCGGTGGTCGCGGTGTACTTTCCCGACCGGCCCTCCCATTCCTGGTAGTTCGGGATGATCAGCGGCTCCCGCGTCTGGGCCACCCTGCCCATGGCACCCTCGCCCGGCTTCATCCGTGTGCCCGTGGAGTCGCCGCCGATGTGATGGCTGGCCACGATGACCAGCTCCTGGGCCTCCTCGTCGAAGATCGCCAGCTCGCCGCCCGTGACGCCGAGCAGCGAGACCGCGCGCTCCAGTACGCGCTGGAGCAGCTTCGGCAGCTCGAGCTCGCCGGACAGGTCCTGCATGGTGTCCAGCAGTGCGCGGTGTTCCGACACGCGCTGCCGCTCCGCCGCCAGCAGCCGGGCACGCCCAATGGCAATGGCGGCGTGGCGCGCCGCAGCCTCCAGGATCTCGAAGTCCTGCTGGTCGAATGCGTTCTCCCGCTCGCTCTCCACCACCAGGACGCCGATGATCCGGCCATCGATGATGAGCGGGACGTCCACCTCCGAGCCGTTCACGGATACGGTCACGTGGCGGCTCTCCCGGGGTGCGTTCGGGGAGTAATGCAGCCGCCCGTCCAGCAGTGGCCGCTCGCTCAGGCCGCTGCCCGGCGCAACGCGGAAGTCTGCTGTCGCATCCGGCCAGCCGACGCTCGCCATCAGGACGCGCTCGTTCGTAGCCGGATCGAGGAGGAAGACGCCAACGAACTCGTAGCCGAGGGCATCGTCGTGCAGCCCTTCCGCCACGCTGCGGCAGACTTCGCGCTCGTCGTGGGCAGCGGCGATCTGCGTACTGAGCCGCAGGAGCGCGGACTGCCTGCGGGCGAGGAGCGATTCCGGGTGCGTCTCCATGGTACTCATCGGGCGGGTGCTTCCATCGCGGACTTGCCTCCGCTCCCCGCAGGCGTCGGTCCGGACGTTCCGGTGCCTCCAGTCCGGGGCGTCCGGGGAGGGACGCACTCGTGCAGGCGCGCGACCAGCTCGTCGCCCCGCAGCCGCTGCTTCTCGAGGATGAGCTGGACGCCGCCGTTCAGCCGGGCGCGGTCCTCGGACGTCAGGTCCTTCGCGGTAACCACGATCACGGGGACCTGCCTTCCCGCAGCGCTCATGCGGAGCTCATCCAGGAACGCGAAGCCATCCACCTCGGGCATCATCAGGTCGAGGAGGATCAGGCACGGCGTCTCCGCCGCGACACGGTCCATGCCGACCCTGCCGTTCTCCGCCTCCAGCACGCGGTAGCCATCCGCTTCAAGGATGCGCCGGAGGAGCTCCCGCACATCCGGCTCGTCCTCGACGATGAGCACGGGACGGTCCCGGTCGCGTGGGGCCACCTGCTTCAGCAGCGAGCTCAGCATGTCCCGGTCCACCGGCTTGGTCAGGTAGCCCGTCGCGCCCAGGGAAAAGCCCAGCGGCTTCTCGTCCAGCACCGTGATCATGACCACGGGAATCCCGGCGACCGCAGGGTCGGACTTGAGCAGCTGCAGCACGGCCCAGCCGTCGAGACCCGGCATCAGCACGTCCAGCGTGATGGCGTCGGGGGAGAGGTCCCGCGCCATGCGCAGCCCCGCCTCGCCGTCCGACGCGACCGCCACGCGATAGCCCTCCCGGGCGAGCAGACGCGACACCAGGTCACACGCAACGGGGTCGTCGTCGATGATGAGGACGAGAGGAGTACCCGGGTCGGCAGCCTCAGCCACCGCCTCGTCCACCCGGGCAGGCCGCCTCGGCGAAGTGTCGGCCGGCAGCCGGATCGTGAACGTCGAGCCGACGCCCGGCTCGCTCTCCACCGTCACATCCCCGCCCATCATCCGGCAGAAACGGCGCGTTATGGCGAGGCCGAGGCCGGTGCCGCCGAACCGGCGGGACGTGCCGGAATCCGCCTGCACGAATGCCTCGAAGAGGCGGGCACTCTGCTCCGGGGTCATCCCGATCCCCGTGTCCGTCACGCGGAACGTGAGCTGGTCGCCATCCGGCTGCCGCTCCCGGCTCACCTCCAGGCTGATCCTGCCCTGCTCGGTGAACTTGCTGGCATTGCTGAGCAGGTTCAGCAGGGCCTGCTTGAGCTTCGTCGCGTCCGCGCGCATCACCCCGGCCGTGTCCGGGCACTGGACGGACAGCACATTCCTGTTCCGCGCGATCAGCGGCTGGATGGTCGTGACCACGTCGTCGAGGAGGTGGCGGACATCGATCTCCTCGATGTGGAGCTCCATCTTGCCGGCCTCGATCTTCGACAGGTCGAGAATCTCGTTGATGAGCGCGAGGAGATGGCGACCGGCGGACTGGATCTTCTGCAGGTCCGGCACGTATCCCTCGTTGCCGTCGTCCACGGCCTCTTCCTGGAGGATCTCGCTGTAGCCGATGATCGCGTTCAGGGGCGTGCGCAGCTCGTGGCTCATGTTCGCCAGGAACTGGCTCTTCGACCGGTTGGCCGATTCGGCAGCACGCTGCGCCTCCAGCAGGGCGGACACGTCGTGGTAGATGGCCATCATGCCCACCAGCTCCCCGTGCACCTCGACGCGGACAGCCAGGACTTCGACCTCGACCATGGTGCCGTCCCGGCGACGACGCTGGACGATGCCGTGCGCGGCCGCGTGCTTCGCCTGGCGCGTGTAGGCGACGGCCTCGGCGCGCTGCTCCGCGGTCGTGATGAGCTGGTCCAGGTTGTGGCCCACGATGTCGGAGACATCGTAGCCGAACAGTCGCTCGAACGCCGGATTCGCCGAGACGATGTTCTCCTCGAGGTCGAGGGTCACGATCGCGGTGGGCGTATTCTGGGTGACGGCCTCGAAGTACTGGTGCTGGCGTTGTGCATCCGTATAGAGCCGGGCGTTCTCGATGGCGATGGCCGCCTGCTGGCCGAACACCTGGATCAGGCGGATGTCGGCATCCGAGAACGCGCGGCCCGCCTGGTCATGCCACACATTGATGGCGCCCACCGCCCGGTCACCGATCCGCAGCGGTGCGACGATGACCGCCCGCGCGTCGATCCGCGCATACTGGTCCGAGCGGCCCGCCCAGGTCTGGTAGTCCGGGATCACCATCATGTCGCCCGTGGTGATCACATGCCCCATGGCCCCTTCGCCGGCCCGGAGGCGCGCGCCCAGCGAGCTTTCCCGCATGTTGCTGTTCGACACGATGACGACCTCGCCCGTCACCGCGTCGTACGTCCCAAGCTCGCCGCCGGCGGCGTCCACCAGGTGGCAGGCGCGGGCCAGCACCGCGTCGAGGACACGCGACAGCTCGAGCCTCGACGACAGGTCGGCCACCGTCTCCAGGAGCGCCTGCTGCTCGTCCGCGCGGCGGCGTTCCGCTGCGAGCAGCCGGGCCCGCGCGATGGCGATGCTCGCGTGCGTAGCCGCGACCGTGAGCGTCTCGAAGTCGGCGACGCCGAAGGCATCGGGCTGTTCACTCTCCACGACGAGGACGCCGAGGACTTCGTCGCCGTTCAGCAGGGGCACGTCCACCTCTGCGCCGGAGCTCAGCGTCGGGACGTAGCCGGGCTCGTCGGAAACGCGCGGCGTGTAGTGCAGGCGTCTGTCCTCGATGGCCTGTCGGGAGATGCCCGCGTGCGGCGGGACCCGCATGCCGGCTTCCGCGCCCGGCCAGCCGACGCTCGCCTGCAGCACCCGGTCGCCCGTGGCGGGTTCGATGAGGAACAGGCCGAGGAAGTCATAGCCGAGGGCGCGGTCGTGCAGTCCATCCACGACCCGCGCACAGACTTCATCCTCGTCCATGGCCTGTGCGATGGATGCACTGAGACGGAGCAGGGCGGCGTGGCGCCGGCTGGATGCCTCGGTCTCCACCGCGTGCGGGGCAGTACGGGATTCGCGATTCAGCGGGTTCACGGCGGTTTAGAGGGGCGGCGACGATTCTGCGGACGGCGCGCCGGCGCCGGCACCATCGCCGGAGGCCTCCTGCCCCAGCAGCCGGTGAATCTTGTCGAGGAGTCGGGGAAGGTCGATCGGCTTGGTGTCGTAGTCGTCGCAGCCCGCCTGCATCGCGCGTTCGCGGTCACCGCTCATGGCATGCGCCGTGAGCGCGATTATCGGAAAGCTCCGCGTGGCGGCATCGTCCTTGAGCTCCCGCGTGGCCGTCCATCCATCCTTCACCGGCAGGCTCATGTCCATCAGCACCAGGTCGGGGCGCTCGGCACGCGCGGCATCGACTCCCGCCTGCCCATCCTCCGCGGTGATCACCTCGAAGCCGTTCCGCCGCAGTCGGCGAGACAGCATGTCACGGTTCAGCTCGTTGTCTTCGACCAGCAGAATCCTCGGCATTGCGTCATGGCTCCCGGTTCAGAGTTCGGCGCCTGCCAGGGCGGTGCGCCCGGGCCTTCCCAGCAACCTGCGTATCTCGGACAGGACGGCCTCGTTGGAGTGCTCGCCCTTCTGCAGCACGGCCGTCACGGATCCCCGCAGGCGCGCCAGGTCGTCCTCATCGAGGTCCTTCGCGGTGAGGACGACTATCGGTACGGCCAGGGCGGCGGGGCTGCTGCGCCTGAACTGCTCCGCGAACGCGAAGCCGTCCATCTCCGGCATCATGAGGTCGAGGAGGATCAGCGTCGGCATCGCCGACTTCACCCGCTCGAGTCCGATCCTGCCGTTCTCCGCCTCGTCCACCGTCCAGCCCGCCTTCTCCAGCACGCGCCGGAGCATCTCGCGGGTGTCCTTGTCATCCTCCACGACGAGCACGGTCGCGCCGTCGGCGCCGCCGGGTAGCAGACGCCGGAGGACGCCCGCAAGCCGGTCCCGGTCCACCGGCTTCGTCAGGTACTCCGACGCACCCAGCGTGAAGCCCAGCCCGCGATCGTCGATGATGGAGACGATCACGACGGGAATGTCCTGCAGGGCGGGATCGCTCTTGAACTCCGAGAGCACGGACCAGCCGTCCATCCCGTGCATCATGATGTCCAGCGTGACCAGGTCCGGCGCCTGCTCGCGCGCGACCTGCAGACCCTCGGGACCGCTGGCAGCGGTAACGATCCGGTAGCCGTCTCGCGCCAGGCTCCGCGACAGCATGTCCCGTGCGGTGGCGTCATCGTCGATGATCAGGACCGTCGGCCCACCGCCGTCCGCGGCTACCCTGTCATCGCGTGCGCCCTCCGGCGCTGCTCCCGGCTCCCGGAGCTCACGGGCCAGGGTGACCCGGAAGGTCGTGCCGTGGCCTGGTGCGCTTTCGAGCACGATGGAGCCGTCCATCATTTCAACGAATCGCTTCGTGATGGCGAGGCCCAGCCCAGTGCCGCCGTACTTCTTCGTGGTGGAGGCGTCGGCCTGTGTGAACGCCTGGAAGAGCCGCGCCTGCTGCTCCGGCGTAATGCCGATGCCGGTATCCGTTACGGTGAAGGCGACTACATCCCCGGGGCGCGTGTCGACCTCGAGCGTGATGGTCCCGTCCTCGGTGAACTTGCTCGCATTCGACAGCAGGTTGAACAGGATCTGGCGCAGTCTGACCTGATCCGAGTACATCGTCCCGGCCGCGCCATCCATCCGGACGTCGAGCAGGTTCCGGTTCCTCTCGATGAGGGGCCGGACCGTGGCCGCGACCTCTGCCACGACCGCTTCGACGCTGAACGTCTCCAGGTAGAGCTCCATTCGGCCGGCCTCGTCCTTGGTAAGGTCGAGGATGTAGTTGATGAGTCCGAGCAGGTGCCGTCCCGTACCGTGAATCTTCTGGAGGTCGGGCACGAAGCCGTCCTGGCCGATGTCCTCTGCCTCCTCGATGAGCATCTCGCTGTAGCCGATGATGGCATTGAGGGGCGTGCGCAGCTCGTGGCTCATGCTCGTCAGGAACTGGCTCTTCGTCTGGTTCGCAGCCTCTGCCGCGACCCGCGCCTCCTCCAGCTCCGCGGTCCGCGCTCGCACCTGCTCCTCCAGGTTGGCCGACAGTTCTGCAAGGCCCTTGCTCGTGCTGGCGAAGCCGCAGGCGAGGTGCATCGACGGCGACAGCGCGAGACCGAGCCAGCTGTACCAGAACAGCTGCGGCGCATCGGGTACGAGCTGGAAGTGGGCGAGACCGAGATAGAACAGAATCCCGAAAGTCGCGATGAAGCCGGCCCCGATGGTGATGGCGCCATCCTTCCTTCGAAGCACGCCCACTGCAATGACGCGCGTTCCTTCGATGGCGGTGGCCATGACCGCCAGCCACAGTGCGGCGCGGGTGAGGGGCGTTGCCGTCAGGAACGGGCTCACCATCCAGAACGCGATGAGCGCGGCCGGGATCAGCGCCAGCCGGGGCAGTCTCGTATAGAAGCTGGTGTAAAGGAATGTGAGCAGGGCGAGGAGCGCGAGGCCGGCCGCCACGGCCCCCAGTTGATTGAGTACGAGGGCCAGTCGCACGGACTCCGTGCCGGCCGCCAGGTAGCGCATGAGCGGGAACATCGCGAACTGACCTGCGAACGCCGCGTAGTGCAGGTTGCTGACCGGGTGACGCAACAGCACGAACAGCGCGAAGTGGAGCAGTCCGATGGCGAGGAACAGGCCGGTCAGCCCGAGGAGCAGTCCACCCTCGTAGCGTCGTCGTTCCGCGGTGCGCGCGATGGCGTCGCCGGGCAGCATTGCGGCATGGAACAGGTCGGCCGGCATGAAGTTCCGGCGTACATCGACTGCGGAGCCGAGGTGATACCGGACGGCGATCACGGCGCTGGCGCTGTCGAACAGGATGGGAGCCGGAAGGAGCGGCGTCCGGATCGCCGCGTCATCGCCCAGCCGGTCGAAATCGCCCAGGTCCAGGATCTTGCGGTTGTCCAGGTACACGGCGGCAGCGCCGTGGGTCACGAAGCGCAGCGCCAGCGGCTTGCGGATGAGCGAGCGCTCGGGATTGAGCTGGATGCGGAACCATGCGATGGCCGGTCGTCCGGTGGCCTCCAGGACCCGGATCGCGGCAATCAGACTGTCCGGCAGCACGTCCGAAGGGCCGAGCTCGAGCCAGGCGGAGTCGTCGTACGTCGGCAGGGCCCAACTCGGGTTGTCGCCGATTCGGAACTTCCAGGTGCCGTCCAGGCGGACGCCACCGTGCTCGAGCCGCCGCGCCGAGAGAAGCCGTCCGACTGCTCCGCTCTGTTCCGGCCCTGCGACGGCTGCTGCGTCGCGATGGTGGCCTGTCGCATCGAAGGTCTGTGCCTTCAGCTCCGGCGGCCATGCCAGGCCGATGGCGAGTAGCACCAGGACACGGGCGATGGGAAACCCGAGCGCATAGCCTTGGAACGGCGCCATGAGCAATACCGAGCTGGAGAGGGAGGGGCGCGAGTGCACCGGAACGTGCAAAGATTCACCCGAAACCGGCTGCGCGGCAAGGCCCGTCGTGTCCAGGCCGCTGAATGGGCGTGCCCAACCCCCGTGTATGGGCGTTGCCCGATGCCCCGGGCGGGGGAGGCGCCCGAGCCCCTTGCTCAGTCCGGCCGGGCCGGACATCTTCCATGCTCATCCCGACAGCGCGGATACGCCGTGTCGGCGCGCGCCTTCAGCCGCGAGCCCGCAGCGCTGTCTCTTTCCCGGAGCCACAAATGAAACGGCTGAATCCGGTCATGAGCGGCCTGCTGTGCGGACTCCTCGCGGCGGCCTGTGCCGCTGGCGAACCGCAGACCAGCGCGGAGCAGGACGAGGCGGCGTTGTTCCTGTGGTCACTCAACACGACATCGTCGGAGGCCAGGCAGCACGTGGCGGATGGCATGCGCGAGTGGGATATGGAGCGCGGCCCCGAGGCGTACGAGCATTTCCAGCGCGCAATAGCCGCGGACCCGGATCTCGCCCTCGCGCACCTGTTCGCCGCGGGCAGCGCCCAGTCGCAACAGGACGTGCGCGCACACCTCGACCACGCGGTGGAGCGGGCGCAGGGAGCCGGTGAGGTCGGGCGCCTGATCATCGAGATCGTCCGAAAGAATGTCGAGAACGATGCGGAGGGAGCGCTGGAGGCCGCCCGCCGACTCGTGGAAATCGACGGCGACAACCCGCGGTCGTGGATCCTGCTGGCCGACATGCACAACGCCCTCGCGCAGAGGCAGGAGGGGCGTGAAGCGGTCGACCGTGCCCTCGAGCTTCAGCCGGGCTTCGCGTTCGCCCACATGTGGCTGGCCTGGTCCTACTCCGTGTTCGAGCCGCTCGACCTGGCACGGGCCGAGGCGCACGCGCGTCACGCCGTCGAGCTGGCGCCGAACGAGGTCACGCCCCACGACTACCTCGGCGATGCGCTCCGCCAGCAGGGCCGTCTCGAGGAGGCGGCGCAGGCCTACACCGCGGGGGCCGAGCTCGACCCGACCAATGCGCTCATGATCCAGCAGAGGGGTCACGTCAACACGTTCCTCGGCCGCTTCGCCGAGGCGCGCGCCGATTACGACGCAGCTGCCGCACTCGAGCCGCATGGCAACCGGAAGGCCACGTTCCTCGTCTACAGCCCGCTCGTTAACGTGTACGAGGGACGGCCGGGCCCTGCAATCGGCGAGCTGGAGGCAGTATACGGGGCGGTGGATGGCATGGGCATACCCGACCCGGTCGCCGTGAAGACGTTCGTCACCGTGCAGCAGTTCGAGATCGCTCGCCACCACCGGATGCTGCCGGAAGCCCGTGCGGCGGCCGCGCGGCTGACAGAGCTGAACAGGCAACGCATCGCCGCTATCGGGACGGACGATGTCCGGCGGATAGCCGAAGGCTTCATTGCGCTGGACGCCGGACGCGTGGCAGCCCTCGCGGGGGACTACGCCCTCGCTCGGCAGAAGGCGGCGGAGTTCGTGCGAATCCGTGAGCCCGAACGCAACCCCAACAGGAACCAGCCGGCCCACCAGCTCCTGGGCACGGTGGCACTGATGCAGGAGCGGTACGAGGACGCGCTGCGGGAGTTCGATCTCTCGGACCCGAACAACACGTACGTCGCGTATCAGCGGGGACTCGCGCTGGAGGCACTCGGTCGCACGGCGGAAGCGCGTGAGGCGTACGAGCGGGTGTCGCAGACCTACCTGAACAACATCGAGGTCGCCGTCACGCGCGGCGATGCGCTGCGCAGGCTGCAGGCGCTGACCGGCAACTGACCCGTGTTAGTCCGGCCGGGAGGCGCGCTCCCGGCCGGGCGCGGTCAGCCTCCTGCAACCGTAGGGCTCGGGGCCTGGCGTGATGGGGCAAGGGGCGCGGCCTTCGACGCGGTGGGCTCGTCGGCCAGCCGCACCACCGCGGTGAAGAAGTTGAGGGCACGATACTGCGCACTCACGATTTCGGCGAAGTCGAAGGAGTGGTACGTGCCCGCGACGTAGACCTGTCCGCCGTGGATGTCGCGCTTCGTCAGTCCCGGCAGGACGCTGGCGATTGCATTGTCCTGGTCCGGCCCCTGGGGCACGAGGACCACGGCGAACATCAGGCCCGTCCGCTCCTCCTGGTTCAGGTACGCATCCATCATCCCGTCCAGCTCCGCCATCATCAGCGACTCCTGGTCGGTCACCGTTTCATCGATGCTGACGAGGGCGTGCAGCACGTCGCCGAGCTGCCGGACCTGTACCGGGGGCGGTGAGGTGGCGAGGTATTCGTGAAGGTCCTCCCGCAGCGGGAGGAAGTCCAGGGGGTTGTCGCCTGGTGCCGCGGGCACGGTGTCCCACCGGAACTCGATGCCCCAGCTGCGGGCGAAGGACTCCACGAACGTCTTCTCACGGTCGTCGAGATGATCGTCCAGAAGGGCGACCCGGCCCAGGATGCGGAGGATGTGACTCGCCCCCGACGGGCGGAGGAAGGACTTCGCCAGATGTCCCACCTCCCCGCGCTCCTGCCGAACGGAGTCGGCCAGCAGCCTGAAGAAGCCGCGATCCCGCCGCCCCTCCACCCACCGGCCCGTCCCGATGAACACCGCGACGGTAGCGCCGACCACCCAGATCAGGCCGTCCGCCGCACCCTCCCACTGGCCGTCCAGCACGAACTTCAGGGTGAGGAACGTCACGGGTACCAGGCCCACGAACTCGCCCATGATGGAGATGCTCTCCGCCACGGCCGGCTCGTGCTTGCGCTTCCACAGCTTGTTCGTCGTCAGGTACACCTGCAGCGCCGCGAGCCCGAGGGAGGCGATGACCAGGTAATCGATGATGGCCCGGAATCCGGACATGCGCGACACTCCCCGCGCGCGCCGCACGAAGGCCGCGCACGCGCCATGACGTTGTGGCATGTTGGCTGATGCGGTCCTATCTTAGCGCCCCGGCCTTTCCCCGCGCCAACAATTTCTCGAGAGGATAGTCCTCCATGCGTCACGCCCGCGGCGTGAGCCGCCCGTCCGGCTGCGACCGGCACACGCGTTTCCACGTTCCGGCGGCGGCCCGCCCGCTGGCTGCCGGACTCGTCGCGGCGTTCCTCCTTGCCCTGCCCGGTCCGGCCGCCGCCCAGATCGGCATCTACGATGCCCTCGCCCGGCGTTTTTCCGATGTCAGCTTCTACGGCAACATCGGCGGCCTCAGCCCGTCCTCCCGCGAAGTCCGCGCGGACCAGCTCACCGGCTTCGGCATAGAGGTCCTCCTCACCATCGGCGGCGTGAGCCGACCCACGGGCCCGCCCGTCCGACCGGACTCCGTCGTCCTCACCTGGACCGAGATGCAGGTGGTGACAAGCGCCACCGGCGTGGACACCATCCACACGTACCAGGTCCGGCCCGGCGCCGTGCGACAGCCGAGCGAGCCCGTATGGAGCTTCGAACTGGGCCTCGGCTACGGCCAGATGACCGGGTTCGGGAGCAACGTCGAAGGCCTCGACCTGAAAGGCGCCGTCCGGGACCTGCCCACGGTCTCGCTGTACGCGTCCTACGTGCCGACGGGGACGTACTTCGGCGTTCGGAGCGGGTTCATGAAGCTCCAGGCGCTACAGGTATATGACGAGGAGGAACGGTCGTGGTCCGGAGAGGCGGAGAGCTTCATGGCAGGTCTCGCCCTCGGCCAGGTGCTCGACCTGATGAACCTCAGCTTCTTCGGCGAGGTGGGCTACGCCATGCGCCCGTTCCCGAGCATCCGCTGGTCGGGCGGACCGCTGCCGCCCGGGATTCCGCGGGAGATCTCCCTGCACAGCTGGACGGTGGGGGTGGGTGTGCAGTTCGCGCTGGGCGGGGGGTAGGGGGGAGGGGGGACAGGCCCCC
>DATHVO010000281.1:0-2547 GCA_035461265.1 Longimicrobiales bacterium | reverse complement strand
GACGACCATCGCTGGCACCCGCCGGTGACAGCGGATTCAGGAACTCGGAACGTAGATCTCGGCGCCCGACTCCCTGAATTCCGCCGACTTCTCCGCCATTCCAGCGGCCGCGTAGTCACGGATGTCCTGCGTGATCTTCATGGAACAGAACTTCGGTCCGCACATGGAGCAGAAATGGGCGACCTTTGCGCCCTCCGCGGGCAGGGTCTCGTCGTGGTACGCCAGCGCGGTCACGGGGTCGAGCGACAGGTTGAACTGGTCGCGCCAGCGGAACTCGAAGCGCGCCTTCGACAGGGCGTCGTCCCACTCCTGGGCCCGGGGGTGGCCCTTCGCCAGGTCGGCGGCGTGGGCCGCGATGCGGTAGGCGATGACGCCCTGCTTCACGTCGTCGCGGTCGGGGAGGCCGAGGTGCTCCTTTGGCGTGACGTAGCAGAGCATGGCGGTGCCGTACCAGCCGATCTGCGCGGCGCCGATGGCGCTGGTGATGTGGTCGTAGCCCGGCGCGATGTCGGTGGTGAGGGGGCCCAGGGTGTAGAAGGGTGCCTCGTCACACCACTCGAGCTGCTTCTCCATGTTCTCCCGGATGAGGTGCATGGGCACGTGCCCCGGACCCTCGTTCATGACCTGGACGTCGTACTCCCACGCGATGCGCGTCAGCTCGCCCTGCGTCCTGAGCTCGGCGAACTGCGCCTCGTCGTTGGCGTCGGCGATGGAGCCGGGCCGGAGGCCGTCGCCCAGGGAGAACGCCACGTCGTACGCCGCCATGATCTCGCAGATCTCCCGGAAGCGGGTGTACAGGAAGCTCTCCCGGTGATGGGCGAGGCACCACTTCGCCATGATGCTGCCGCCGCGGCTCACGATGCCCGTCATGCGGTTCGCGGTGAGGGGGACGTAGCGGAGGAGCACGCCGGCGTGCACGGTGAAATAGTCCACGCCCTGCTCGGCCTGCTCGATGAGCGTGTCCCGGTACAGCTCCCAGGTCAGCTCCTCCGGCACGCCGCCGACCTTCTCCAGCGCCTGGTAGATGGGCACGGTGCCGATGGGGACCGGTGAGTTGCGGATGATCCACTGCCGCGTCTCGTGGATGTTGCGGCCGGTGGAGAGGTCCATGACGGTGTCCGCGCCCCAGAGCGTCGCCCAGTGCAGCTTCTCCACCTCGTCCTCGATGCTGGACTTCACGGCGCTGTTGCCGATGTTCGCGTTGATCTTGACCTTGAACGCGCGGCCAATGACCATCGGCTCGATCTCGGGGTGGTTGATGTTCGCGGGTATGATCGCCCGGCCACGGGCCACCTCGCTGCGCACGACCTCCGGGTCGAACCCCTCCCTGAGTGCGACGAACTCCATCTCCGGCGTGACCTCGCCCCGCCGCGCGTAGTGCATCTGCGTGACGCGGGCGCCAGGGCGGGCGCGGAGGGGAGGGTTCAGGAGCGCGCCGGGCATCTCCACTCCCGGTGCCATGGGGCTCTGGTCGGGACGGAGGGGCGTGGTCCGGCCCGCCACGGCCTCCACGTCGCCGCGGCCCAGGATCCAGGCCTCCCGCAGCTTCGGCAGGCCGGCCCGGACGTCGTGCCCCGCGGGACCGCTCGTGTCGTACACGCGGAGCGGCTGCTCGCCGCCGGATAGCGTGATCTCCCGCATGGGCACCCGGACGCTACCACGTCCCTCGACGTAGACCTTCCTCGAGTTCGGGAATGCGTCGCCGTAGTCGCCGGCGGTAGTCTGGGCTGCGGCACCGGGTCGGATCATCGGACCTCCCATGCGGACAAGGACGACCGGTGGAGGGCGGAGTCGGGCGACGCATGCGGATGAGAAACGCCGCCCGGCCCGGACGGCGTGTGCGCGGGCGCCGGATGGCGCCACTGGCATGTACGTCGCCGCGCTCCCTACGCCGGTCTCAACCGGATCAGGTTCCAAGGGACTTTCTCAATCGCGGCCATCGCGGCCCGATACCCCTGGCGGACCCGTCCATTGTAGCGGCGACGGCCATGCCACGCTACTGTAGATCGTCCAATACGACTCCGTATGGAGGTGTGTGTGGCGGGACGGGACGACTGGATCGGCGCGGCGGTGGCGGCCCTGGCGCGGGACGGCGCCGACGGCGTGAAGGTGGAGGTGCTGGCCCGGGACATGGGTGTGACGAAGGGCAGTTTCTACTGGCATTTCTCCGACCGTCCGGCGCTGATGTCGGCGGTACTGGAGCGGTGGGAGGCGGGCGCCGTGGCGGAGTTGAAGGCGGCGGCGGCGCTGGGGGGCCCGGAGGAGCGGGTCGGGGCGCTGCTCCGGAGCCTGGCGCGTCCGGCGACGGGGATCTCGGATGCCGAGGTGTTCGCGTGGGCGCGTCGCGACCGCGGCGTGGCCGAGCGGGCGTGGGAGGTGGAGCGTGCACGCGTCGTGTTCCTGAAGTCACAGCTCGCGGAGATGGGCGCGTCGCTGGTGGACGCGCACCGCCGTGCGGAGGCCGGCTACCTCGCGGCGGTGGCCTGGCTGGAGCGTGCCGGTCGGACGCCGTGGATGAAGAGCGACTATGCCGCGTTCGTGAGCGAC
>DATHVO010000280.1:0-2441 GCA_035461265.1 Longimicrobiales bacterium | reverse complement strand
TCCCGGCACCAGCGAGCAGAGGTCGGTGGACAGCGCGTGGGGGAGCATGGGAATGACGCGGTCCACGAGGTAGACGCTGGTGCCCCGGCGGCTGGCCTCGGCGTCGATGACGCCGCCTTCCTCCACGTAGTGAGAGACATCGGCGATGTGGATGCCCACCCGCCAACCCCCGTCCAGCGGCTCCACGGAGAGGGCGTCGTCGTGGTCCCGGGCGTCCGCCGGGTCGATGGTGAACACGAGGAGGTCCCGCAGGTCGTCGCGGCCGGCCAGGGCGGCTGCGGGCAGTTCCGGCGTGCGCAGCGCCTCGGCCGCGGCCTCCACGTCGGCAGGGAACGTCGTGGGCAGTTCATGGGCCCGGATGATGGCGAGGACGTCCACGCCGGCGTCGCCATGCCGGCCCAGGATCTCCTCCACCTCTCCGGCCGGACCCCGGTGCCCGCTCCCCCAGTCCGTGATGCGGACCACGACCAGGTCGCCGTCGTCCGGCTCGGGCCCGGCACCCTTCGTCACATACACGTCCCACGGCAGCTTCCGATCCTCCGGGACCACGAAGCCGTGCGATGCCCTGCGGCCGCGGCCCGGCTGTGCACCATGGAACGTGCCCACCACCGTGCTACGCGCGCGCTCCAGGACGCGGATGACCCGACCCTGTGGGCGGTCGCCCCGGGGACGGCTCTCGACGCGAACCACGACCTTGTCGCCATCGACGGCCGTGTTGAGGCCTTCGACGGGGATGAAGACGTCCGGGCTGCGGTCCTCCGGGAGAAGGAATCCCGCACCGCCCCGCGTCGTCTGGATCCGGCCCACCTGGAGGTTGATCCGTTCCGGCGCGGCGTACCGGTCGCGCCGGACGCGGTAGAGCACGCCGTCCGCCTCCAGCCGGTTGAGCAGGTCGCGGAAATCCGAAAAGTCGGCAGGCGTGATGTCGAGGGCATCGGCGAGCTCCCGGGCCTTCAGGGGCCTGCCGGCCTCCGTGCGCAGGAACTCGACGATCCGGCGCGGGTCGGTGCTGGGCGTCATGGGCGCAGCCTGTGGCGGGACCTGCCCGGCGCAGGCCGGCTAGAGAGGCTTCGCCTCATCGATGAGCATGATGGGGATGTCGTCCCGGATCTCGTACCGGAGCCGGCAGACGGCGCAAACCAGTTCGCCCTCCTCCGGCCGGTACTCCAGGTCGCCCTTGCACTTCGGGCACACCAGAATCTCCAGCAGCCGGTCGTCCAGCATTCACTCTCCTCGGCGCCGTCCGCGCGGCGCGGTTCGCTTTCGTCCGGGAGGCGGGAATCCCGGATCGTCCGGGGCGGCCGCCAGCGACGCCGGCAGCCGGTACCCCAGGTAACGTAGCGTCCCCAGCCGGCTCCGCCAGTTGGGGAGCGCCTTCACCCGCAGGTCGAGGTAGACCCGCTGGCCCACGAAGGCCTCGATCTTCTCCCGCGACCGCCGACCCAGTTCGCGGATACCCGCACCGCCCCGCCCGATTACGATGGGCTTCTGGCTTTCCCGCTCCACGTAGACCGTTGCGCGGATGAAGAGAGGGTCGGAACCCTCCCGGTATTCCTCCACCCGGGCAATCGCCGAGTACGGGACCTCCTGCTCGTACATCTCAAAGATCGTCTCACGGATGAGCTCGGCCACGAAGAACCGCACAGGCTGGACCGCCAGCTCATCCTCGGGATAGTAGAACGGCCCCGCCGGCAGCCGCGCCTCCAGTTCCGTCGTCAGCTCCGCCACCCCGGTCCCGTCTACCGCCGAGACGGCCAGGGTCACCAGGCCATGGTCGCCGCACCAGCGTTCGAGAGTCTCGACGGCGTCTGAACTTGAGGCATCCATCTTGTTGATGACAGCGAGGATAGACTCCTGCCGCCGCATCAGCAGCTCCACCACGTCCGCCGGGGGCACTTCGTCAGGACGCGTGACGTCGAGGAGCAGAACCACAACGTCCGCTCCACGCAGCACCTCCAGCGCCGTGTCGTGCATCGCCCGCTGCAGCACGTACCGCGGCTCCAGCAGGCCGGGCGTATCGACGAAGATCGCCTGCATCGTGGGGGTGGTGAGAATGCCCGTCACGCTCTCACGGGTCGTCTGCGCCCGCGGCGTCACGATGCTCAGCTTCTCGCCGACCAGCGCATTGAGGAGCGTTGACTTCCCGACGTTCGGGCGGCCCACCAGGGCCACATGCCCGGACCGGGTCGTCGGAGGATCTGCGGATGGGTCCATCGGCGGAAATGTAGGAGTGGAGGCGCTGTAGGCGCTATAGGCGGGGGATGTGCGAAAGCCCCGCGCCACGGGAGTGGGCGGGGCTTTCTCTTTGGAGGCCGGCGACGTCGTACTCTCCCACCGGGTCTCCCCGGCAGTACCATCCGCGCTGCGAGGCTTAACGACCGTGTTCGGGATGGGAACGGGTGTGGCCCTCGCGCTATAGTCACCGGCCAGATCGCGTCGCC
>DATHVO010000279.1:0-8894 GCA_035461265.1 Longimicrobiales bacterium | reverse complement strand
CCGAAAGGATGGACTCGTTCGACTTGCATGTGTTAAGCACGCCGCCAGCGTTCGTCCTGAGCCAGGATCAAACTCTCCAATAGAAAAGTTCGACTAGCCCTCTCAAACACCCACGTTCTCACGTCCGGTGTTCGGAATCATCTATTTAACGGTTTTCCCTCATGAATTGGGGAGAGAAATAGTGCCCTCCCCGAGGGCCGCTCAATAAACCCGACCTCGATTGTCAATCAGCGTATCCGGCGGTTGCCGGCAGGCCGTTTCCGGCCGAGCATTGAAGTATACCAAACTAGTGTTTTCCCGTCAAGGCCCCGAAGGACCAGCCCCCGAGGGGGGAGCCGGTGCCGACGACGAGCGTCAGCGCCAGGCGAATGCGTCCGGTAGGAATCGAACCTACAACCTTGGGATTAAGAGTCCCCTGCTCTGCCAGTTGAGCTACGGACGCGCATCCGGACTGTCATGCCTCCGGGGAGGCGGTGTCCACCGTATCGGCGGAGGGTGAGCGAGGGGACTTGAACCCCCGACCTCCAGGGCCACAACCTGGCGCTCTAACCACCTGAGCTACGCCCACCATCGTGCGGCCCTTCCGGGCGCCGCGACCCCTTGTCCAACCCTGTCGCCCTGTGGGCGCCGGCGCAACGCCCGGAGGCGGTGCGCCCCTGGTACCGCGAGCCGCACCCCCGCTGTGGAGGGCCAACCCTGTCGCCCTGTGGGCGCCGGCGCAACGCCCGGGGGCGGTACGCCTCCGTTTTCGCGACCCCTGCAGCGCGCCCGATAGGACTCGAACCTATGACCCGCGGCTTAGAAGGCCGCCGCTCTATCCACCTGAGCTACGGGCGCAGAATCCGGATATCGGGGCGCCCGGATTCGAACCGGGGACCTCCTGCTCCCAAAGCAGGCGCGCTACCGGACTGCGCCACGCCCCGTAGGGAGCAGAGAATTCTAATCGGCGGGTCTTGACGGGTCAACCCCGCGCGTGGCTGTCGGTTGACGCGATGCGAGGCGCGCGCGTGCCGAGTGTGTGCACGCAGGAGCGGCTGCGCGCTGCGGCGGGCGGCCCTCTAGTAGCCGGGGAGCTTCGGCAGCGTCGCAGCGAGAGCGCGGAACGCCCGTGCGCGGTGGCTCTTCCGGTTCTTTGCTGCGGGATCCATCTCGGCGAAGGAGATGCCTGTTGCGGGGTCGATGAAGAGCGGGTCGTACCCGAAGCCATTATTGCCGCGCGGTTCGGTCAGGATGGCGCCGGAACAGGTTCCCACCGCACTGAAGCGGCGGCCGTCGGCCAGGTGCAGGACCGCGGCACAAGTGTAGTGCGCGGTACGCCGCGGTAGTGGCGTGTGCTGCAGTTCGCGGAGCAGCAGCTCGTTGTTGGCGCGGTCGAGGTCCAACCCGTCGAGTCCGGGCTTGGCCGCGTACCGCCGGGAGTGCACGCCTGGTGCTCCGCCGAGTGCGTGGACGCATATGCCGGAGTCGTCGGCCAGCGTTGGCATGCCGGTGCGTTGCATGAAGAAGGCGGCCTTCGCGTGTGCGTTCGCGAGGAAAGTCGGGAAGCATTCGACGCCGTCCTCCGCGGGATCGGGTTCGACTGAGGCGTCGTGGAGCGACAGCAGCCTGGAGCCGAGGGCGGACTCGAGGATCTGCCGGATCTCCCGGGCCTTGTCGCCGCTCCGGGTTGCGATGAGGATGGCCGGATCAGAGCTGGAGGGCATCTCGCTGGAGGCGGAACAGCTGGCTGATGCCGTCGAGGCCTGTGCGGAGCAGCGTATCGAGCTGTCGGGGCGAGAAGCTCTCGCGTTCGGCGGTTCCCTGCACCTCGACGAGACCGCCGTCCTCGAGTGCGACGATGTTCATGTCGACGCCGGCGCGGACATCCTCGCGGTAATCCAGGTCCAGGAGGACCTCGCCGTCGATGATGCCGACGCTGGTGGCTGCGACGAGCTGCGCCATGGGCGACTGCTCGAGGTTGCCCTGCTCCACGATCCAGCGGCAGGCGTCGTGGAGCGCTACGGCTGCGCCGGTGATGGCGGCGGTGCGGGTCCCGCCGTCGGCGACGAGGACATCGCAGTCGATGGTGATGCTGCGGGGGCCAAGGGCGGCAAGGTCGATGGACGCGCGGAGGGCGCGGCCGATGAGTCGCTGGATTTCCTGGGTCCGGCCGCCGACGGAGCCGCGTTCCCTGCGATTGCGCGTGTGCGTGGCGCGGGGGAGCATGGCGTATTCGGCGGTGACCCAGCCGAGGCCGGAGCCCTCGCGCCAATCCGGCACGGAGGCCTGGACGGAGGCGGTGCAGAGTACGCGGGTCTCCCCGGCATGGACGAGACAGGACCCTTCGGCGTGGGGGGCTACGCCGCGCTCGAGGCGCACGGTCCTGAGCTCGCCGCTGCCGCGGCCCATCCGTGGCTGTTTCATGGCCGTGCTTCCCGGATCCGCTTCACGATATCCGTCGTGGAACGGCCCTCGACGAAGGGGATGAGGACGAGCCGTCCACCCGCCGCTTCGACCGTATCGCGGCCGACGACCTCGGCGTGGCTGTAGTCGCCGCCCTTGACGAGGACGTCGGGGACGAGGGCTGCGATGAGTTCCGCAGGCGTGTCCTCGTCGAAGAGCGTCACGGCGTCCACACTGGCCAGGCCGGCGAGGATGAACGCACGGTCCTCCTGGTTCAGTATGGGGCGGCCGGCACCCTTGAGTCGGCGTACGGAGGCGTCGCTGTTCACGCCGACGACGAGGCGGTCGCCCAGGGCCCGTGCCATGTGCAGGTACGCGACGTGTCCGCGGTGGAGGATGTCGAAGCAGCCGTTGGTGAACACGACGGTATCCGTGCGCGGCCTGCCGAACTGCTGGAGTAGCGTCGGCCGGTCGAGGATCTTTTCCGCGGGGCCGTGGCTCTCGCTCATGGGATCCACCTGGCGCGGCCCGCCATGGTCATCGTGCACCCGAATCCGGGACGCCGCGGGGCGACACGGCCCGGACCTCCCGCAACACCGCGTCGGCGCCGTCGTCGACGAGCCGGCGGGCAAGGTGCTCGCCCACGGCCACGGCCCCGTCGGCGCCGCCGGCGTGCTCGCCCCGGATGATCGTGGCGCCGTCGAGGGACGCCACCAAACCCTGCAGCCGGAGCGTGTCGCCGCGAGCGTCTGCGAGCGCCCCGATGGGGATCTGGCAGCCGCCTTCGAGGTGCGCCAGGAACGCCCGTTCGGCGGCGGTTGCCGCCCGCGTCGCGGGGTGGTCGAGGGCGCGGACGCGCTCGAGCGTCTCCGTATCCCCGTCCCTCGTGACGATTGCGAGTGCGCCCTGTCCCGCGGCGGGCAGCCAGAACGGCGGATCGAGCGTTTCGCCGACGGCGTCCTCGCGCCCGAACCGGCGGAGGCCGGCGAGGGCCAGGATGATCCCGTCGTAGCGTCCCTCGTCGAGCTTGCGCAGCCGTGTATCGAGGTTGCCCCTGAGGTCCTCCACGACGATGTCCGGGCGCTGGCTCAGAAGTATTGCCCGGCGCCGGAGCGAGCTGGTCCCTACCCGGGCACCGGCGGGCAGCTCGCCGAGTGCGGCCGTCCGTCCCGGCGCAGGCAGGAATGCGTCCCGCGGGTCCTCCCGTTCCATCACGGCGGCGAGTACGAGGCCGTCGGGCAGCCGCGTGGGCACGTCCTTGAAGGAATGGACGGCGAGATCGACGCGACCGTCGAGGACGGCACCGTCGACTTCCTTCGTGAACAGGCCCTTGTCACCGATCATGGCGAGGGGGACGTCGGTGATGAGGTCGCCGGTGGTGTGCAGGACGTCGATCTCGACGTCGAGGCCGGGATGCAGGGAACGGAGCCGCGCCTGCACGTGGTTTGCCTGCCACAGGGCCAGCGTGCTGCCGCGGGAGCCCAGTCGGAGCTTCATGTCGGTATACACCGGGTCGTGCGCGGCCGCTACCACTGCGACTGGGCGCGGTCCACGATCTGCTGGATCAGGGCCGTGATGGCCCGCCGGCGGGCCTCGTCCTCGGACTGCGTGTCCGGCCGGTACTCGCCGCTGCCGCTGAGGGCGGAGCCTTCGTACAGGACCTCGTTCCGCTGGACGTCGACGATCTGCACGCTCATGGTGATGCGGACCTGGTGCTGCACGACCTCCACGGTGCCCTCGGTCTGGCCCGGCCGGTAGTTCTGTGCAGCGTCCTCGTAGCGCGTGACGCGCCCACGCACGATGGCATCCGCGGCGCGCTCACCCGCGAGGCGCACACCGAGAGACCGGGGCAGCTCTTCCGTCAGGCGGAGGAAGATCTGCTGGTCCACATCGAACTGGATCGTCTCGTTCTCGAGTGGCGCGATGAAGATGGTCCGGACGTGCGGCGGGAAGCCGCCGCCGCCGCGGAAGCCGTAGTTGCACGCCCCGGCGGCCAGCGCCAGGGCGGCGAGGGCGGCGACGCTAGTCGCGGCCCGGAAGCGTCCAGACATCGGCATCGAAGCCATTGCTCTCTTCCACATCGGTCACTCTCAGAACGATCTCGCGGAACTCCGTCCAGTCGCGGAACACTGCCTGCTGTGGCGTCCGGAACGCTGTGGTGCCGGTCAGGGCCACGGTCCTGCGCCCGCCGCCGGCCCGCCATTCGGTGTCCCCCAGGGCGTCTCCGGCGAAGGCGAAAGTCCACCGTTCTCCGTCGCCTTCGTAGCGGAGGGTGAAGCCGCTGTCCGTCGCGTCGGTCCCTGACAGGGTGGCACCGGCCGGCCTGCGGAATACGCCGAGTGTGGACCACAGCATGGCCGGTGGGGGGAGCAAGCCCTCTGCGCCTGCAGGCACGACGCGCATGGTGGGGCCATCGACAATTGCGGCGGCGAGGGTCTCGCCCCGGGGACCGAACAGGTCGACGCGCGCGCGATAATCGCGGTCGAGGCGGAGCACGCCCCTGCCGTTGAATCGGGCATCCCGGTCCGTGATGTTCCAGTCGAAGGTGACATTCAGCCGGTGCTGCGGACGCGTGGCCGTCTCGGCCCGTTCCTCGAACGCCGGATCGGGCGGGCCGCCGCCGCCGGCCGTCGAGGCGCAGGCGGGTAGCACGGCGACGGCCAGGGCGAGGGCTGTGAGCGCCGCGGGCCGCGAGTGCCACACCGTGCCGAACGCCGGTCTGCATCGAAATCGGTCGAAAGTCATGGCTGCAGGTTCCGGTTCACCGGGTTGGGCCGGATCGGCTTCCCCGTCAGGGCTGTGCTACACCTGACGGGCGGCAATGTTGTGGCTGCCTGCGTCCGGGCCCTCAAGGGGTGCCGTCGACACTGTGGATGGCGTCCTCCTGGACGACCCGGTCCACGACATCCATTCCGCTCAGCACACGTCCGAAGACGGTATACCCGCCGTCGAGGTGTGGCTGTGGGGAGTGGGTGATGAAGTACTGGCTGCCGCCCGTGTCGGGCCCGGAAAGGGCCATGCCGACGACGCCCCGCAGGTAGCGCAGCGGGTTGATCTCATCCCGGATCGCATACCCGGGTCCGCCGAGGCCATCTCCACGGGGGTCGCCATCCTGGATGACGAAGTTGGGGACGACCCGGTGCCAGCGCATCTGCCTGAAGTAACCGCGCTCGGCGAGCGACAGGAAGTTGTGTACGGTGAGGGGTGCATGGGGCGCGGCGAGCTCCAGCACTATCTCACCGGCGTCCGTAACGATGGCGGCCCGGGGCAGCGGCTCGCCGCCGAGAGGGGCCGCTACGAAGCGGCGCACGATGTCCGTGTAGAAGGCGAGGCTGCGCGGCTGAGGTGCGACAGCGGGCTCCTCCCACCCATCGGGCAGCGGGCCGAGTCGCGCGGCAATGGCGCGGTGCACGGCGGGACTGGCGGGTGGCCCTGGCCCGCCGAATCGCAGGAAGAACGCGTTGCGGACGGGGAGGCCGCGGTCTGCGATGTCGCCGAGGGCCTCGACGACGGCCACGGAGGCATCCGGGAGCGTGTCGCCGAGGGCCTGGTTGTATGCCTGCAGGAGCAAATCCAGGTCGGCGGGCCCCGCGGCATGGCCGATTCCCCGGGCGGCGGCAGCGCGGATGAGGACGTGTCCCGAACCGAGTCCCTCGATGAACAAAGCGCGGGCATCGGTGATCGTGTCCGCGGAGGTTCGCACAGCGTCCAGGGCCGCCGCCGCCACGACCGGGTGCCTGTCCCTGGTCAGGCGCCGCAGTGTTTCACCGGACGCGCTCCATGGCGCCGCGCGCAGGGCGCGGGCGGCGTGATAGCGCATAAGCCAGCGGGTCGAGTCCGCCCATTGTCCGGCCAGCGTGGCGGCGGGCCCGGCGTCGACGGTGGCCCAGGCACCGAGGGCGACGGCCCGAAGGCCTGTCGGCCGGGCCTCGTCCCGGGCCACGGCGGCCAGGGCGGTCGATGTCCGGGGATCCGGATTCTGCGCGAGTCCCTCTGCAGCCGCCACCGCGACGTTCGCGTCCGCATCCAAGAGCGCAGCCACCAGGGATGCCGAGGCGTCGGGCGCATCGTCGTAGGAGGCGAGGGCGCGGAGCGCGTTGATCCGGACGTGGGGGTGCGTGTCGGAGGCGGCTGCGAGGAGGGCTGTGAGGGCGGCGTCCCGCATTCCGGCCGAATCCGCCGCCGGCGCCCGGAGGCCGCGTGCAGCCGTGGCACGCACCAGGTCGTCGTCGTCGCGCAGGGCGTTCAGCAGGTCGGGCACGCCGGCGGCGCCTCCTGCCCGCATGAGCGCGTAGACGGCTCGCCAGCGCGTTTGCGGGTCGGCGTGGGCGATCCAGCGCGCCACGGCGGCCACGGTGCCCGGCTGACGCGGCAGCCGCCACGCGGCAAGGAGGGCCGAGTGCCGCACGGTCACCGGCGCGCCATCGCCTGCGAGTATGGAGTCCACGGCCCTGCGGGCGGTCTCGACGCCGGTGCGGCCGAGTGCAGCCACGGCTTCTGCGGCCGGGTCCGGGGCGTCCTCCAGGGCCGTGCGGGTGAGGGCGTCGATGACGGCTGCGCTCGTGTCACCCGCGATGCCGAGGCTGAAGGCAGCGCGGGTCCGGACGTCCTCGGCGGGGTCACGGAGAGCCCGAAGCAGGATGGGATTCGCCCGGGAGTCCCGGACCCGCCCGGCCGCCAGCGCGACCCGTCCCCTCACCTCGGCGTGAGGATGGTCGACGAGCCGCGAAACGAGGTCGACGTCGAGCCGCCGGGCGTCCTCCATCCGGAGGAGTGCGGCAATCGCGCCGATATCATCCTCGTCCAGGCTGACGGTCGCCGGCCCGGAGGCGATGCCCGGCTGGATCGCGGGCGCGCATGCCGTGGCGGCCAGGACGGTGGCGAGAAGTATGCTATGCGGGCGCAGCGATTTCACGGAAGCTCCGGACCAGATCGTCGGGGAGGCGCCGCGTCGCGCCGGTCCCGTCGATGGCGATGAGACGCGTGGAGGCGGTGGCCAGGAGGACGGGCGGGTCCTCGTCCTCCCGCATGATGTGGTACGTGAACGTGACGGATCGGGACTGGGCGGCTTCCAGCCGCGCCACGACGCGGATGGCGTCGTCATACCGCGCAGCGCGGATGTAGCGGACGTTCGCTTCCGTCACGGCGAGCCGGATTCCGGAGCGCTCGAGATCGGCGTAGGCGAAACCCAGGTGACGCATAAGTTCGGTGCGGCCGATCTCGCACCAGACGAGATAGTTGGCGTGATAGACGACGCCCATCTGGTCCGTCTCCGAATACCGGACCCTCAGTCGGCTGACGCCCTCGGCGGTCGCACTCATGCGCCGTACGGGACCCAGATGTTCTTGATCTCCGTGGCGTGACGGAGGAACTCGCCGCCCGCCGCCTGCCGGCCATCCAGCCAGTCACGTCCCTGTGCTATCCAGGTCCGCTTCATGTTGCCCGCAGCGAGGCGCTCCACCTCGCCGGCGCCCTCGTCGTCCGCGAAGTACCAGACGCCGTCCACGTCGTCGTGGCCTGCCAGTGCGGGAACGATCTCGGCTCTGTCGCCCGTGATGATGTTCAGCGCACCGGGCGGCAGGTCGGATGTGTCGGCAACCTGGTAGAAGTCCGTCGTCAGCAGCGGGCCGATTCCGCCGGGGACGGCGATGACGGCATTGCCAAGGGCGAGGGCGGGCGCCACCGCGGAGACGAATCCGAGGAGTGGGGCTTCGTCCGGGCACACGACGCCGAGCACGCCGACGGGCTCGCGCATGGCGAGTGTCACCATGCGGAACGGCGTCTGGTGGATGTCGCCGTCCCACTTGTCGGCCCACGCCGCATACAGGAAGAGGCGCTCGATGCTCAGCTCCACTTCCCGTGCCGCGTCGCTCTTCCGCTTCACGAAGTTCCGCAGGCGCGCGGTGAACTCGTCGGCCCGGGCGGCGAGGTTCTCGGCCAGGTAGTAGACCACCTGGGCCCGGGCGTGCGCCGTCTGGCCGGACCAGCGCGAAGCACGCGCCGCCTCCACTGCGTTGCGGACGTCCTTCCGGTTGCCGCGGCCAACTTCGCCGGCGACCGCGCCGCGATGGTCGTACACGGGCAGGCTGTAGCCGGAATCGGGACGGACCTGCCGACCGTCTATGTAGAGCTTGGCGGTCCGGTCGATGGCTCCCGCGGATGTCGCCCGGGTCTCTGGTGGCCGGGCCGCGGCCACGCCGTGTCCGTCCGTCGTCCGGCTGGCGAGCCGCTTGCGCCGATCACGCTCCCACTTCGGCTTCACGTATTCCCACAGACCTTCCCTGCCGCCTTCCCTGCCGAAGCCGCTCTCGCGGTAACCGCCAAACCCGGACGCAGCATCGAACACGTTCGTCGAGTTGATCCAGACTGTACCCGCCTTGAGCCTGGGTGCCACGTCCAGGGCGAGGTTGATGTTCTCCGTCCAGACGCTGGCCGCCAGGCCGTACCGCGTGTTGTTCGCGAGTTCAACCGCCTCGTCATGGGTGCGAAACGTCATGAGCACCACCACGGGT
>DATHVO010000278.1:0-6862 GCA_035461265.1 Longimicrobiales bacterium | reverse complement strand
CCGAAAGGATGGACTCGTTCGACTTGCATGTGTTAAGCACGCCGCCAGCGTTCGTCCTGAGCCAGGATCAAACTCTCCAATAGAAAAGTTCGACTAGCCCTCTCAAACACCCACGTTCTCACGTCCGGTGTTCGGAATCATTTACCTTTGTTCGAATCCGTGCGCCCGACCTCCGCGACTGCGGTGCCAGACGCGTCCCGCCGGAAGGCATACCGGCGGGCGGACCCACACGAACATGTACGAACCCGAATTGTCAAACAGCGATTGCTTCCGTCGACACCGATCCTGCGTGGTTCGGGCCGAGCTATGAAGTATAGAAGCTTCAGGGCGGACCGTCAACCCCTGGCGGGCCTGATCTCGAAGCGCCCGAAGCGGAACTGAAATATAGCGCAACCGGGCGGGAGATCAAGCCGTCGAGACCCGAAATTGGCGGGGTGTCGCGGGCCGGAAACGGGTGAGCATCGATGGGTGAAAACGCGCGAGCCCGCGGGTGTTCGACCCGCGGGCACGGACGTCATGGATTCGGAGTGGAACGGCGGCGTGGGGACGGAGGATCAGAACTCTTCTTCTTCCTCGGCGTCCTCTTCCCACTCCTCGTCGTCCTCCCAGTCCTCGTCGAGGTCGTCGTCGTCCCAGTCCTCGTCGTCCTCCCAGTCCTCGTCGTCTTCCTCGTCCCAGTCCTCCTCCTCCCAGTCCTCCTCCTCGACGTCCTCCTCGTCGACGCCGAGGATCTGGAAGTCGGTCTGCCAGCCGGGCAGCCGCCGCAGCTCCAACACGTCCGCCATTCGAGATCTCCTTGGCAGGGCGGTATGCTCCGCTCCCGTGCACCATCCGAGGGGGTCACCAGCCCTCGGTCGGGCCAAGGTACACCGAAGGGACCCACTGTCAAGAGCGGTGGCCCGAGGCGAGGGCGGGGTTGGCGGGAACGCGGGTCGGCCCGGGGTCGCGGACACCACCGGCCCCGGTATCGCCGGCGAGGTCAGCGCGGCGGTACTGGCGTGGTCCGGGCCGGCGGCGCCCTCACCCTGCGCGGGATGCCTTCTTCCGCTCGTGCAGTTTGAGAAAGCGCTTGCGCAGGCGGATGGCGGCGGGTGTCACCTCCACGAGTTCGTCGTCGCCGATGAACTCGAGGGCGCTCTCCAGCGTGACGAGGCGGGGCGTCTCGAGGAGGATGGCGTCGTCGGCGCCGGCGGCCCGGATGTTCGTCAGCTTTTTTCCCTTGGTCACGTTGACCTCGAGGTCGCCGGGCCGGGCGTTCTCGCCCACGATCATGCCTTCGTAGACGGGCACGCCGGGGCCGATGAAGAGGCTGCCGCGCTCCTGCAGGTTCCACAGGGAATAGGCGACGCTCGTTCCATCGGCCATGCATACCAACACGCCGCGGTCCCGTGACCGGATGGATCCGGCCCAGGGACCGTACCCGTTGAAGCGGTGGTGCAGCACGCCTTCGCCCCGGGTGTCCGTGAGGAACTCGCTGCGGTAGCCGAACAGCCCGCGGGCCGGCATGCGATAGACGATCCGCGTAAGGCCGGAACCCTCCCCGGAGCTGCGCATCTCGAGCATCTCGCCCCGGCGCCCGCCCAGCTTCTCGATGACCACGCCGACGAACGCCTCCGGCACGTCGATGACGACTTCCTCGTACGGCTCCAGCGTCTCGCCGTCGGGGCCCTTCTTCGTGATGATGCGGGGCCGTGAGACGGCGAACTCGTACCCTTCCCGCCGCATGGTCTCCATGAGGATTCCGAGGTGGAGCTCACCTCGCCCGCTCACCGTGAACGTATCCGGCGAGTCCGTGTCCTCCACACGAAGGGCCACGTTGCGCTCCAGCTCCTTGTACAGGCGGTCCCTCAGCTGGCGGCTGGTGACGTACTTGCCGTCCCGCCCGGAGAACGGGGACATGTTGACGATGAAGTCCACCGAGATGGTGGGTTCCTCCACGGCGATGCCGGCCAGCCGCTCCGGTCGCTCGAGGTCCGTGATGGTGGCACCGATCTCGACGCCTTCGAGGCCGGCGAGGGCCACGATCTCGCCGGCCGATGCGCTCTCCACCTCCGTCCGCTGCAGGCCCTCGAAGGCGAAGAGCTTCGAGACCTTGCCCTGGCGGTCGCCTTCCGCGGGGGCGAAGCCGATGACGCCATCCATGCGGTGGGCGAGGAGCAGGATGGGATCGCCTACCCGCACCGTCCCCCGCTCGATCCGCCCGATGGCGAGGCGACCCAGGTAGGGGGAGTGGTCGATGGTGGAGACGAGCATCTGGAAGGCGGCCGCCCCCTCCCCGGGCGGCGCCGGGACCGTCTCGAGGATGGCCTCGAAGAGCGGCGCCAGGTCCCGCCGCTCGTCCCCCAGCTCCTTGATGGCGTAGCCCTCCCGGGCCGCGGCGTAGAGGAAGGGCGCATCCAGCTGCGCCTCGTCCGCCTCCAGCTCCATGAACAGCTCCAGCACGTCGTTGTGTACGCGCTTCGGGTCTGCGCCGTCCCGGTCGATCTTGTTGATGACGACGATGGGCTGCAGCCCCAGGGCGAGGGCCTTCCGCGTCACGAACCGGGTCTGGGGCATGGGTCCGTCGAAGGCATCCACCAGAATGAGGACGCCGTTCACCATGCGCAGGATGCGCTCCACCTCCCCGCCGAAGTCGGCGTGGCCCGGCGTGTCCACGATGTTGATCTTGTGTTCGCGCCAGCGGACGGACGTGTTCTTCGAGAGGATCGTGATGCCCCGCTCCCGCTCCAGCGGGTTCGAGTCCATGACGCGGTCCTCGACGATCTGGTTCTCACGGAATGCGCCCGCCTGCCGCAGCATCTTGTCGACGAGAGTCGTCTTGCCGTGGTCCACGTGGGCGATGATGGCGACGTTTCTGATCATGTGTCCGCACCGGGCGACAGCGCCCGTCTGGAGTCGATATCGGGTTCGGCGACAGCCCTGAAAGATAGCGGCGGCGGCGGCTGGAATCCAGCCGGCGGGTCAGCGTGCGGACCACGCCACGGTACGCGTGCGCGGACCGTCCCACTCGCAGAGGAAGATGCGCTGCCAGCGGCCGAGCAGGGGCTGGCCGTCTTCGATGAGGAGGGTCAGGCCGGGCCCGAAGAAGGCGGTCTTGATATGTGAGTCCGAGTTCCCCTCGGCGTGGCGGAAGGCAGCATCCCGCGGCACGAGGTCGCGCATGAATGCCACGACGTCGGTGACGACGTCCGGATCGAAACCCTCGTTCACGGTGATGGCGCAGGTCGTGTGGAGGGACCAGAGGTGGAGGACGCCGTCCTGCACGCCGGCGCCGCGGAGGGCGTCCCGCACGAGGTCGGTGATGTCCACCAGCGTCTCGCGCCGGTCGGTGCGGACTCGAAGGCGTTCAGCCACGGTCGTCCTCCCCGGTCGTCCGGGCGGAGCGCAGGGGGTAGACGGTACGGTGGTCCACCTGGACGGTGACGTGGCTGATGCCGAAGCGGTCGTGCATGAGCCGGTGGATGGCGCCGAGGACGTCCTGGTGTCGTGCGGGGTCGGTGATGACGGTGTGGCCGCTCATGGCGAGGAATCCGCTGGTGAGGGTCCAGACGTGGAGGTCATGGACCTCATCGACGCCGTCGATGTCGAGGATGGCGCGCTGCAGGGCGGCCATGTCGATGTTTCGGGGCACGGCTTCCAGGAGTATGTCCACCGACTCCCGGACCAGTCGCCAGGCGCCCACGAGAATCAGGGATGCCACCAGCACGGAGATGACCGGGTCTGCCAGGTACCAGCCGGTGAGGAGGATGACGACGGCGGCCGTGATGGCGCCCACGGACCCGAGCAGGTCGCCCAGGACGTGGAGGTAGGCGCCGCGCATGTTCAGGTTGTGGGCCGACGACGAGTGGAGGAGGAAAGCGGCGATGACGTTGACGAGCAGACCGCCCGTTGCCACCACGAGCATGAGGGCGCCCTCGACCTCGGGCGGCTGGCGGAAGCGGTGCCAGGCGTGCCAGTAGATGACGCCGGCGATGGCGATGAGCGCCGCGCCATTGACGAGGGCCGCGAGGATCTCCATCCGGAGGTACCCGTACGTGCGGGCGGGCGTGGCCGGCCGGCGGGAGATCCAGAGCGCGAACCATGTGAGTGCGAGGGCGGCCACGTCGTTGAGCATGTGGCCGGCGTCCGCCATCAGCGCGAGAGAATTGGCCAGCCAGCCGCCGACGAACTCCACGACCATGAACACGGACGTCATGGCCAGAACGATGATCAGGCGGCGTCGCCCGACCTCACGGTAATGGTCGTGGTGCCCGTGGTCGTGGTCATGGCTTCCATGCACGTGGTCGTGGTGCCCGTGGTCGTGATGCCCGTGGTCATGGCCCGGGTCGCCGGCGTCGCCGGGGCTGTGACGGTGCGGGCGGTTCAACGTTCGTCCTCCCGGGGGCGGACCGGCGGTCCGAACGGCGTCCCGGCCGGAATCTCCCAGGTCCATTCGTCATCGATGGCGAAGGTGCGGGCGGGGAGGACCAGTTCGCCGCCGGCGTCCGTCCTTGCGGTGAGGATGATGAGTTCGCCGGCCGGCACGGGCGCGAGCTCCGTCGAGGTCGCCGGCGGCACGCGACCGACGGCGACCTCGGGTGCTTCCCTGCCCGCCACGCGGTAGGAGACGGTGACGCGTCTGTCGGTCCCGTTGCTCACGACGATGGTGGCCAGTGCCGCGCGGGCGCGGACGGGTTCGGGCTCGCCGGCGGGAGCGACCTGCGGACCCGCCGTACAGCCTGTCGGGAGCGCGGCAAGGACGGCGGCGACGAATAGGTGGAGGCGCATGGGTCTGTGTACCCGCCCGTGGGCATCCGTTCCCCCGGGCCGATCAGGCGAGCCCGCCGAGGAATGCCGCGACGTCGCCGGTCGTGGCGAGGGCGGCCCGTGCGGCCGTCCCGCCAGGGGGCGGCGACCCCACCAGGATGCCCCAGCCGCCGGCGCCCAGTTCGCGGAAGGCGTCTTCGTCCGTGGTGTCATCGCCAATGAACAGCGCGGGGGTGTCGCCGTACTCCGCCGTGAGGGTCTCCCGCAGGAAGCGCAGCGCCCGGCCCTTGTGCCAGTCCACGTCCGGCCGGATCTCCACCACCATCTTGCCGTCCGTCACGCGCAGGCCGGCCTCGCCCTCGCAGCATGCATGCGCCGCGGCCCGGACGCGCCGGGCGCCGGCCTCGCCGGCCACCCGCCGGTAGTGCACCGAAAGGGTGAGGCCCTTGTCTTCCACGATGGCGCCCTCGACGCCTCCCACTTCGTCGTGAAGGCGGCGTGCGAGCCGGGAGAGGCGCTGGCGCGCCGCGGCGGCCTCCGCATGGACGCGGTGTACGCCGGGTCCCTCGATCTCCAGGCCGTGGTTGCCGGCGTAGAAGAGGCCCGGCATGCCCACCCGCTCCACGAGGTCCGCCAGGCCCCTGCCGCTGACGAGGGCGACCTGCGTGTCCGGGCGCGCGGCCAGGCGTTCCAGGACGGGCCGGGTGGCGGGAGGGAGGACGGCATCCTGCGGCAGCGGTACTATGGGCGCCAGCGTACCATCGAAGTCGAGACCGACCAGGAGATGGCCCGCCGCCGCACGGGCCGCGCGGACCCCGTCCAGAAGTTCCATGGCGTCCTGCAGCATCATCCTCGCAATCCGTGGGGAACGGCGGCACGTTAACGCGACCGGCGTACCGCGGCAAATCGTGTTGCCGCACATCCGGCGGTCCACTAAACTACCTTCCTGACCCGTGCCGAGCTCACACCTAAACGGTTCCGGTACAATGAAATCCGCACGCCTCACCGTTTTCCTCGCCATGGCGGCCGCACTCGCGGGCTGCAACGGTTCGCGGCAGGCGGTCGGAACGGTGAACAGCGTCATCGTGATCACGACGGACTCCGTCTGGGCCGCCGTCGGCGACAGCATCCTGGCGGCGCTGGAGCCGCGCACCTTCACCGTCCGGGACGAGCGTACCTTCGAGATAACCCAGGTTTCACCCCAGGACCCGCTCTGGACGGAGCTGCGCAGGTTCCGACAGGTCCTCGTCATTGGTACGGCGGAAGACGGCTGGGTGGCCCCGGCCGTGCGGCGGGCCGACGGTGATGCGGCGCGGGGCGTCGTCCAGGCCCGCAATGTGTGGGCACGCAATCAGCTGGTGACGGCTGTCCTGGTCCCGCCGGGCTCGGGTCCGGACGCGGCGGTACCCCTCCTGCCCGTGGCTGCGCAGGTCATCGACAGCGTCTTCCGGGTCAGCGCCCGCCAGCGCATGTACACGAGCCGGCCGGACAGTGTGCTGCGGGACAGCCTCCTCGCCCACGAGGGTTTCGGCATCCTGCTGCCCAACGTCTACCGTCAGCTCACGCGCGACCATCGGGTGAGCCTGTTCCAGAACAGCACCACCATCGGCGGCGACCTCGTCCGGTCCGTGCTCGTGACGTGGCGGGACGGACTCCAGGAGGCGACGCCCGAGGCCGCGCTCGCGTGGCGGGACGAGATCGCCGGAGCGGAGTACCGGCCGCCCCAGCAGACGCAGCGCGACCGGATCGAGTCGCATTCCATGAGCGTGGCCGGTGCACCGGCGGCCGAGATCCAGGGTATATGGGACGGCACCGACCCGGGCTGGCCCATGAGCGGGCCGTTCGTGGCGCGTATGATCCAGTGCCCGGCCCTGGACCGCACCTACCTGGTGGATGCGTGGCTCTATTCACCGGGGCGTGCGAAGTACGAGTACATGATCCAGCTCCAGACGATCCTGAACACGTTCGAATGCGCTGACGCACGGTGAGCCGGAGCTCGGGGACGGCCGGGACGGCGTCCCCGTTCCCGTGCCCGCCCCGTTCCCGTACCCGTACCCGTTCCCGTTCCCGTTCCCGTTCCCGTTCCCGTTTAAGAGCGATGTCCTTCGTCCACCTG
>DATHVO010000277.1:0-1668 GCA_035461265.1 Longimicrobiales bacterium | reverse complement strand
CTCGCTCAGCAGCACGGAATACTCCTGCATGCGCGAGCGCATCTCCCTCGCGTCGCCGTCGTCCATCCAATCGAGGAGGAACTCCACGGCCAGGCTGTTCTTCAGCGTCCTGCCGTCCTCCGCGAACGGGGAGGGGTCCGGGAACGCTTCCGCGATCAGGCCGCGCAGCTCGGAGACCCGTTGGAGCGCCCACGAGGCTTTCGGCCCGCCCCCGCTCTCCAGGACCCTTCTTTCGAGCGCCTGCTCCGCATTCCGGATGCGGCGCTCGAGATCGCGGACCTCCGTGTTCATCGATTCCCATTTGCCCTCGGCGTCGTTCAGCCAGCTCGCGGCGAGCTTGACGCCGCGCAGGTCGAGCAACGCCCCGTTCAGGATCTCGAACATCCCCAGGGTCTGCAGCTCGGGCGTGTCGGGATGGAGGACGTCGCCGGCGATCTGGCGGGCAAGCGCGATCTGGTCCGCCCGGCCGAGCTGCGCCCACACGGGAAGCGCCCGGACGCGCTGGGCGAGCACCATCCCGATCAGGTGGTGCACCTGGCCCTCGACCGCGCTCAGGTTGAACGTGTAGAGAGGCGGCACGCGCCGGTTCCCCGCCGCCGTGTAGACGGGCGCCCGCCAGGTGGCGCGGACCTGTCGCTCCTGCGGCTCGAAGTGGCTGGCGCAGAGGGTGTACATGAGGTGCAGCAGCGGGAGCTGCTTCTCGCCCGCGCTCGCGTCGTCGCGGTACAGGGCGGTGCCGCCGTGCAGACACGGCTTCACCACCTGCGTCGGCTGCATCGCGAACGCTTCGCAGGTGCTGCAGTCGATCGGCACGTCAGACGGTCCCGCCAGGAGGGGCGTCGGGCCCCGCGCGCCAGTTCCGCCGCGCATCCTCCCAATCCGCCGGCGAAACCATGCCGCCGAAGAGGAAGAACCGGTGGTCCGGCCGGGACGACGCCCCGATCGACGCCAGCGCGGCCGCGATCCCGGGCTGCAGGTAGAACCAGGGCGCCACGGTGAACGCCAGGGAAACGAAGTCGGCGATGGAGATCTCCCACGCGAGTCCCGCCCGCCGCGCCTCTGCGGCACATCGCGCCACGAGCTCGCGGGCGGCGGGCTCCCCCATCTCCGCCACCGCCGCGGCGTGGGCGGCCTGCACGTGCTGGAAGAGGCGGTCGACGAACGACGGTTCGAGCGCCAGCCGGAGCGCCTCGATCTGTTCGGAACGGAGCGTCAGCATGGAGCGTTCGGCGGGTCGGGCGCCGCACGGCGGCGGCACCCGGGAACGGGCGGATGATGGAAACGACGGGCGGCATCGCGCCGCGCGGCGACGGCAAAGATAGGCCGGCGGCGGAGTGCCGGGCAACCGGAGCCCCCCGCCGCGCGCTTGCCCACGCCGTGCCGGGAAGGGTATTCTACCGCATCGTCGCTCTCCGCTCCGCGCCCGCCGTGCCGGCCATCCGCTTCTCCCGCTGCCGGTCCGCCGCAATCGTCATCCAAGCTCCGGAAAGGGAGCCGTCATGCCCGTGTACACGAATCCTCCCGTCGGCGGGGGAGGAATCCAGATCAACGTGACGTACCACAACGCACCGGTCGGCATCGGGGGAACGCACTCCGTACGGTACATCGGCGCCGGCGTGGCCGCGGCGACGCACCACGGCTACCTGGACTACTCGTTCGGGGGGAACA
>DATHVO010000276.1:0-4123 GCA_035461265.1 Longimicrobiales bacterium | reverse complement strand
GCCCCGTGCGTGGATCGTGTCCGCTCTCCACATGTTCCCCGGGTGCCGCCCGCCCGGTGATGGCGTGCTCCGGGCTGAACAGGGCCACGAGATCGAGGTCGGGGTGGTCGTGCAGGATGTCGATGGTGCTCCTGCCGGACGCGTCGATGCCCGTGTGGTTGGTGATGAGGCCGACACGCCTGCCGGCGAGGGGACCGGCGCCGTCCCGGACGAGGACGTCCAGCCCCGTCCGTACCGTCCCGTCCGTCTCGGTGCCGGCCTGGCCCTCGACACCGGGTGCCGGCGCGCACGCCAGAGACCAGCCTGCGAGGAGCACTGGGATGAGGCCCGCGGCGGTGCGCGGAAAGGAGTCCGCGGCGCGTTGCCGTCGCGGATCGCCGTCGGTAACTTCGATGTTCGCTGCCTGCATAGAACGAGGTCCATTAGTGAGGGGATACATGTCAGGAAGAGGCGTGGGACTAATTGCTCTCGTGGTGATCGCGGGGGCGTGCGCCCCGCACGCCGCGGCACCTTCGTCCGGTCCGGCGCAGGCCGCCGCGGCGGACTGGACCGAATCGACCCTCGCCCGGCTGACGGTCCGCCAGAAGGCGGCCCAGCTCATGATGCCGAGGATCGGCTCGGAATACATGCCGGTGGGCGTAGGATCGTACGACCGGCTGCGGTACTGGGTGCGGGACCTGGAGATCGGTGGCGTCATCATCTCCACCGGTCCGCCGCTGGAAACGGTCGCGAAGCTCAACCTGCTCCAGGCGATGGCCACCGTGCCGCTGCTGGTGTCGGCCGACATGGAGCACGGTCCCGGACAGATCCTGACGGGCGGTACGATGCTGCCGCACGGTCTGGACATCGGCGGGGCCACGCGGTTCCCTCCGCTCATGGGGCTGGGCGCCACGGGGGACGAGCGGCTCGCTTACGAGCTCGGCCGCATCACCGCAGTGGAGGCCCGGGCCGCCGGCGTACACGTCGTGTTCGCGCCGGTGGTGGACGTGAATAATAACCCGGCGAACCCCATCATCAACACGCGCAGCTACGGCGCCGAGCCGGGACTGGTGAGCCGGATGGCCGTGGCCCACGTGCGAGGGCTGCAGGACCACGGTGTCATCGCCACCGCCAAGCACTTCCCCGGCCATGGCGACACGCACGTGGACTCCCACATCGACCTGCCCTTCATCGGCGTGGATCGCGCCCGCGTGGAGCAGATCGAGCTGCCGCCGTACCGCGCCGTCTTCGAGGCCGGCGCGCGCGGGGTCATGACCGCACACATCGCGTTCCCGTCGCTCACAGGGGATTCCACGCCGGCGACGCTCCACCCGGCACTCGTGGGCGGGCTTCTCCGGCGGGACCTCGGCTTCGACGGCCTGGTCTTCACGGACGCGCTGGACATGGGCGCCATCGTCCGCCGCTACGGCAGCGGGACCGCGGCGGTGATGGCGCTCGAGGCGGGCGCCGATGTGCTGCTCCAGATGCTGCCGAACGACGTTTCGGTCATCATCGACGCCGTCGTGGACGCGGTTGCTTCGGGCCGGCTGTCGGAGGCGCGGCTGGACGAGTCGGTACGCCGCATTCTCCGGGCGAAGGAGGACGCAGGCCTGCACGTAGGGGCGCTGGTGCCGCTGGACAGCGTCTCGCACGTCCTGGGTATCGCGGCTCACCAGGAGGTCGCCAATGAGGCGGCGAGGCGCTCCATCACCGCGGTCCGCAACCGCGACGGCCTGCTGCCCCTTCGCGGCGGCAGCGTCCTGAGCATCGTCTACACGGACGGCTTCGACCCGTATGCCGGCCGTTCCTTCAACCGGGAACTGGCGCTGCACCTGCCGGGGCTCGAGACCATGCTCCTGGATGCCCGCGCCGATGCCACGACCCTGGCAGAGATGCAGGCGCGGGCGGACGCCGCGGACGTCGTGCTCTTCTCGCCGTTCATCCGTGTCGCCGCCGGCAGGACCGAGCTCGCCGTGGCGGGTGCGGTGGCGGAGGCGGTGAATGCCCTGGCCGCCCGCCGGCCCCTCGTCATCACGGCCTTCGGCAATCCCTACGTGCTGCAGCAGTTCCCGGCGACGGGGTCCTACGTGGTAGCCTGGGCCCAGTGGGACCCGGTGCTGCGGGCGGCGGCCCGGGCCCTCGTCGGACTCACACCGATGGACGGCCGCCTGCCCATTCCCATTCCGCCGCTCCACAATATCGGTGACGGCGTGCGGGTGGATGCGGTGCGGACGGCCCCGTGACCCGGGGTTGGGCACGTCGGACGGCTGCCGCAGTACTGGTCGCCGGGCTCGCGGCGGCGACCTCCTCGTGTGCGCGCCCCGGCCTGCCGCCGCTGCCGTCGCCGCGGCCCGGCCAGTCGGATGACCTCTGGGTCATCAACACGCTCGAACGACTGACCCTGGAGGAACGGGTCGGGCAGATGCTCATGTTGCGTCTGCCCGGCGGCTTCGACAACCTGCGTGGCCCCGTCATGAGCGATGCCCTCCGGCTGGTAAGGGAGCTCAATGCCGGCGGCTTCGCAGTGGGCCTGGGTTCGCCCCTCGATGTCGCCCTCAAGCTGAACGAACTGCAGGCCGCTTCCCGGCTCCCCCTCATCGTGGGTGCCGACCTCGAGTGGGGCGCGGGCATGCGGCTGTGGCGGCCGACCTACCTGCCGTACGGGGCGGAAGGCGGCGGCGGGACCATATTCCCGTTCAACATGGGCATCGCCGCGACGGACGATCCGTCGGCGGCCGAGCTCGCCGGCCGGATCACCGCGGCCGAGGCGCGGGCGGTGGGCATCCACTGGGTCTTCGCACCGGTCGTGGACGTGAATACGGCGCCGGAGAATCCCATCGTCAATGTGCGCAGCTACGGCAGCGACCCGGTCCAGGTCGGACTGTACGCCGGCGCCTTCATCCGGGGCGCGCGGGCGGGCCGCGTGCTCACCACGGCGAAGCACTTCCCCGGCCATGGCGACACCCGGGTGGATTCCCACGTCGGTCGTCCCGTCGTGAACGTGGACCGCGCAACGCTCGACGCCCGGGAGCTGCGTCCCTTCCGGGCTGCCATCGAGGCCGGCGTATCCAGCATCATGCTGGGCCACATCGCCGTGCCGGTCCTGTCCGACGGAGTCGCACTGCCGGCGACGCTGGCGCCCCGGGTGGGTACGACGCTCCTCCGGGGCGAGCTCGGCTTCCGCGGCCTCGTCGTGACCGATGCCATGACCATGGGCGCGCTCCGGGATGTGGCGGGCTACTCGCCGGGAGAGCTCGCCGTCCGGGCCGTCGAGGCCGGAGCCGACGTCGTCCTGTCGCCGCCCGACCCGGTCCTCGCCCATCGCGCGCTGGTGGCCGCGGTCCGGTCGGGCCGCATTCATTACTCCCGCATAGACAGTTCCGTCACCCGGATCCTCCGGGCCAAGGCCTGGCTCGGCCTGCACAGGGAGCGGCAGGTGCCGCTCCAGGACGTCATGCGCATCGTCGCAGCGCCGGAGCACGAGATCGTCGCGGCGGACATAACCGCCCGGGCTCTGACGCTGGCGCGCGATTCCGCCGGCATCCTCCCCCTGGACCCCCGCCGCGTCCGCGACATCGTCGTCGTCGCGATGACCGAGCCCGGCGACATCCGGGCCGGTGCCGCCCTGGCCGCTGAGCTGCGGCGCATCTACGGCCGGGGTGTCGTGTTCTTTCGCGTGGACGAGAACACCTCCCACGCCGTGTCCGACAGCGCCATCGCCCGGGCCCGCCGGGCCGATGCGACCCTGCTCGCGACTTTCCTCATGCCCATCTCCGGACAGGGGCATCTGGGCGTCCACGAGCGCACCCGCCAGCTCGCCGCGGACCTGTCCGTGGCGTCGCGCCGAATGATGGTCGTGTCCTTCGGGGACCCGTACAGCCCGGCGATGCTCCAAGGCGCTGGTACCTATCTCCTCGCCTGGCAGCCACGGGGCGACGCGGCACAGCGCGCCGCGGCCCGGGCCATCGCCGGCCGCGTGGCCATCCCCGGCCGTTTGCCCATCGATCTCCCCCGCGCGCCCATCGCCCGGGGTCTCGACCGCCCAGCCCTCAACTACGCCCTCGAACTCGCGACCCCCGAGGAAGTGGGCATGGACAGCCGCCTGCTCGAGAGCATGGACAGCATCGTCCTGTGGCACCTCGAG
>DATHVO010000275.1:0-8458 GCA_035461265.1 Longimicrobiales bacterium | reverse complement strand
CCACGGGGATCTCGCGGGCGGCGCAGAACTGGTGGGCGTAGAGGGCGATGCAGCTGCCCAGGGACGCGCTCAGCAGCTCCAGCGGCGTCACGGCGTCGTCGGCGCCGCCTGCGCGTTCCGGCTGGTCCGTGGGGACGCGGTGTCCCCGAATCTCCGAGGTGAAGCGCAGGCCGCCCTCGTTTGTGACGACCGTGACCCGCTCCGGCCGCGCGTGTTCTGCCGGCTCCGTCATATCGTGCTCCTTCCGTCCCTTGTCAGTCGCCGTTGACGGCGGCTAGGGCGAGGTAATCGTCGTCGCCCACCTGGAGCCGGACCCAGCGGCTGCGGGAGCCGCAAGCCGGGCAGTGGGCGTAGTTGTTGTCGAGCACCTGCAGGTCCACGGTCTCGCCGCAGTCCTGGCAGGGCGCGTGGATGGTGCGGAACGCCTCGGGTCGCAGGCCGCTGCGGGCGAGGCGGACGCCCATCAGGATGCGGGGCAGCCCGAACATGGGGCACATGGCGCCGGTGCAGCGGTTGCCGAAGTCGAGGCACACGATCTCGGACCCGACGATGGGCGCCTGGTCCGCGTGCACGGGCGGGTCCGTAATCACGACCCTGACATCCTGGTCGCAGGCGGAGCAGTAGGCGGTCTGTGTCAACATCGCATCCTCCTTGCGCGGCTCACGACGCGAGCGGCCGGCCTCCGCCGGGGCACACGCCCTGAGTGAACCTCAACGTCTGCGGAACCAGTCGTAGCGCTGCAGGGAGCTGTCCACGGGCACGTCGAAGAGCGGACAGCAGATTCCCAGGCAGTCCTCCGCATGGTCGATACAGATGACACCCGGCGACTGCGTCACGGCGGGGTCCGTCTCGTCGTGGTAGACGGGCCGCAGGTAGACGCGGACCTCGCGGTCCAGCGCGGAGCAGTAGGCCAGGTGCGTTTCCATGTCGCTCCGTCAGGCGACGCGGATGATTTCGGCCAGCGGCGCCGTACGGGCCAGCACGCGCCGGGCCGGCACGTCATCGAGACCGAATACCGCGGTCGCCGCCGCGTCCGCGGTCATGCACGACTCTGCAGCGACGGTGATGGAGTGGCCGCTGCCCGTCCGGGGCGCCGCCGTCTCCGGATCCAGCAGGTGGTGATACCGCCTGCCGGCGTGGTCGAAGTACTGCTCGTAGTCGCCCGACGTCGCCACGGCCCGGTCGCTCAGCGGGAATGTGCCCGCCAGGCGGGTGGGATCGGCCGGCGAGCGGATGCCGACGCGCCACGGATCCCCCTCCGCGTTCGTCCCCATGGCGTACAGGTCGCCGCCGGCGTTCACCAGCGCGTTCGTTATGCCCCAGTCCCGCAGGGCGGCGACGGCGCGATCGACGCCGTACCCCTTGGCGATCCCGCCGAGGTCGAGGCCGATGTCGGGATCGTTGTAGACGAGCACGCTGCTGCCGCCGCGGGTCCCCAGCTCGAGGCCGCGGTACAGGCCCCGGCCCGCCAGTCGCCGGACGTCGCCGGGAACGGGCGGCTCGGTCCGGTGCGCCACGTCCCACAGCTCGGATGCCCGGCCGATGCACGGGTCGAAGCGGCCGCCGTCGGCGGCGGCCCAGCGCAGGCTCTCGGCGACCACGGCCGCCGTGGCGGCGGTGACGGCCACGGGACCGGCGTGCGCGTGGAGGTTGGCGCGGCCGATGTCCGAGCGCGCGTTGAAGCGCGTCATGGCCCGCTCCACGGCGTGCAGCTCGTCCACCGCCGCGGTGATGGCCTGGTGGGCGGCCACCTCGTCACGGCTCACCACGGCGACCTCGGCGATGGTGCCCATGACGGGTACCGTCCGCCGCACCAGCCGCTGGCGCCGGAATCCCGCGCCCACGGCGGAGACGGCGAAGACGCCGGCGCCCAGTACCAGGAACTCGCGGCGCGACGGTCCGCGCCCGGAGACATGCTCGTTCATGATTCGTCCTGCCCGTGGGCGGTGCCGCACGTGGTCGTGCATGCACCGCAGTTCTGTGTACACCCGCCGCCCGTCCGCAGCACGCCGTACAGCGCGAAGAGGAGGGCGAACCCGACAATGGAGAGCGTGGTGGTCATGTCTGCCTCACGAGCTGAACAGGCCGGCGAAGCCCATGAATGCCAGGGAGAGCGTGCCCGCGATGATGAGCACCAGTCCCATCCCCCGGGCCAGCGCCGGCACGGACGACAGCTCGGACTGTTCCCGGATGGACGCCATCAGCACCAGCGCCAGCGTCAGGCCGAGGCCCGCGCCGACGGCGAAGAAGAGGCCCTGCACCAGGCCGTACCCCCGGTTCGTCTGGAAGATGGCCAGGCCGAGGATTGCGCAGTTCGTCGTCATGAGCGGCAGGAAGATGCCCAGCTCCCGGAACAGCGCCGGGCTCAGCTTCTTCACCGACATCTCCACGATCTGCACCAGCGATGCGATGACGACGATGAAGGAGATGACCCTGAGGTACGGCGCGGCACCGAGGATGAACGTGTTCAGGAACCAGGCGCTCAGGGACGTCAGCACGAGGACGAAGATGTTCGCGCCGCCCATGCGCAACGCCGTCGCCACGCGTGCCGAGACACCCATGAACGGGCACAGCCCGAGGAAGAGGGCGAGGGTGAAGTTGTTCACCACCATCGCCGAGATCAGGATCCACATCAGGTCGCCCATCAGTCGCCTCCCCCTGCAACGGCCGTCTCGCGGATCACGACCTGGTGACGCCACTGCCGCGGCTGCGGCCGGCGCACCTTCCGCTGCGTCCACCACGCCAGCACCAGCATGAGCACGCCCAGCGTGAAGAACCCGCCCGGCGGCAGGATCATGATGATCCACGGCTCGAAGTGCGGGCCCAGCACGGAGTAGCCGAGGAACGTGCCGTTGCCGAGCACCTCCCGGATTCCCGACAGCATCACCATGGCGATGGTGAAGCCGATGCCCGTGCCCGTGGCGTCGAGTATGGAGCGCCCCACGGTGCGGCGGGCGGCGAACGCCTCCTGCCGGCTCAGGATCATGCAGTTCACCACGATGAGCGCGATGAACGCGCCGAGCGCCCTGTGGATCTCCGGCACGATGGCCGCGAGGAGCAGGTCCACCAGCGTGACGAACGTCGCGATGATGAGGATGTACGCCGAGATCCGGACCTCGCCCGGTATGTACTTGCGGAGCAGCGACACGAAGATGCTCGAGCCGAGCATTACGAAGAACGTGGCGATGCTCATGGCCAGGCCGTTGGCGACGGTGTTCGTCACCGCCAGCGCGGGGCACAGCCCGAGGAGCTGCACCAGTACGGGGTTCTCCCGCCAGATGCCGCGGATCAGGTCCTGTTGCGCCGTGGTCGCCCTCATGGGCCACCTCCGACGGTCTCGAGCAGCGGCGTCATCCGCGCGATCCGGTTGTTGATGATGTTGATCACGGTGCGGGCCGAGATGGTGGCGCCCGTGATGGTATCGACCTCACGGGGGTCGCCAGTGCCGGCGCCCGGCTTCGTGGGCACCATGGGGACCTGCGCCGTGCGGAACTGGTCGACGAACACCTCGTCCTTGAAGATCTTGTCGCCGAGGCCGGGCGTCTCCTTGCTGTCGAGGATGCGCATGCCCATGAGGCGGCTGGTCACGGGGTCGTAGCCGAACATCACGAGGATGATGTCCTGGAAGCCGGCCTCCCCGCCGATTATGGCGAAGCCGACGCGGTTGCCGCTGCCGTCGTAGCCGGCCCAGACCCGGTCGAGCTGGAGCGTGTCCACGCCGGCGGGCGGCGCCGCCACGAGCGCGCCGTCCCAGACGAAGAGCGTCTCGGTGCGATCCGGTCCCTGGAGCACCTCGTCCACGGCCTGCGCGATGGCCTGCGCCTGGTGGTGCAGGATGCGGGGCTCGGCCCACTGGAACACGGTGACGATGAGGCCGCCCGCCACGGCGCCTGCCACGCCGAGCGTGGCGATGAGCCGGAAGGCGGAGACCTGCGGCCGGGGCTGCGGCGCATCGCCGCCGTTCGCGCCGGCGCCGGCGTGCACGTTCGCGTCCTGCATGGTCGCGCTCATGCGGCCCTCCGCCGCGACGTGCCGAACACACGGGGCCGGGTTGCCCGGTTGATGAACGGGACCAGGGCGTTCATGAGGAGGATCGCGTACATCACGCCCTCCGGCAGGCCGCCCCACGTCCGGATGAGGACCACGAGGGCGCCGATGCCGGCGCCGAAGATCCAGGCCCCGGCGCGGGTGACGGGCGACGTCACCATGTCCGTCGCCATGTAGACGGCGCCGAGCATGAGCCCGCCGGAGAAGAGCATGAAGAGCGGGTCGGCGTAGCGCTCGGGGTTGATGGACCAGAGAATGCCGGACAGCGCCGCCACGGTGGCGAAGATGCTGACGGGAATCCGCCAGTCCAGGTAGCGCTTCCACGCCAGGTACGCCCCGCACAGCAGGATCAGGATGGCCGACGTCTCGCCGATGGAGCCGCCGGTGTTGCCGAACAGCAGCGCGCCCAGCTCGGTGCCGGTGTGCTCGAACTTCATGAGGCCCAGCGGCGTGGCGGCCGTGACGGCATCCACCCTGGGCGACATGAGGGGCAGGGCGAACGTGTCGCCCCTGAGGGCGAGGGCGCCACCCTGGAACGCGGGCCACGTGGTGATGGCCACGGGGAACGCCGCCTGGAGGAAGGCCCGCCCGACGAGGGCCGGGTTGAAGACGTTCTGGCCGAGCCCGCCGAAGATGACCTTGCCGAACCCGATGGCGACCATGCCGCCGAGGAACGCCATCCACATGGGGAAGCCCGGCGGCAGGATCAGGCCGAGGAGCAGGCCGGTGATGATGGCGGAGCCGTCCCTGAGCGAGTTCCGCGGGCCCGTGAGCCGCTCGGTGACCAGGCATCCGGCCACTGCCGCGAACACGACGAGCAGCGCGCTGATGCCGAAGAAGTAGAAGCCGGCCAGGACGATGGGGACCAGGCTCGCCACGACGGTCCACATGATGCGCTCGGTGGAGTCGGGCGTGTGGAGGAACGGCGCGGCCGTCAGCTCCAGGCGCGGGACGATGGCCTCCTCTTCGGCCTGCGTCCGGGTCGGCGATTCCATGGGCGTCCTCATGCCGACTTCGCCTTCTGCCGGCGCAGCGCGGCCTTGCTCAACGCGAACATCTGCGACAGCGGGATGTGCGACGGGCACACGTACGAGCAGGACCCGCACAGCATGCAGTCGTTCAGGTTCCACTCCTCCATCTCGGTGTAGCGGCCGAGCTGGGCCATTGCGCCCAGCTGCTGCGGCATGAGGAAGACCGGGCAGGCATCGAGGCAGCGGCCGCAGTGGATGCACGGGTTCGTGGTGCGGGGCGCGGCCTCCGCATGGGTCAGGACCACGATCCCCGACGTGCCCTTCGTGACGGGTGTGTCGAGGTCGGCCTGCACCATGCCCATCATCGGCCCGCCGAAGACGATCTGGGCGGCATCGGGTGTGAGGCCGCCGCAGAAGTCGATGACGTCCCGCAGCTTCGTGCCCACGGGCACGATGAGGTTGGACGGCCGGGCGAGTCCGCCGCCGGTGACGCTCACGATCCGCTCCACCAGCGGCAGTCCGGTCTCGAACACCTCCGCCATGGCCGCCACCGTGCCGACGTTCTGCACGATGGCGCCCACGCTCGCGGGCAGCTTGCCCGACGGAACTTCCCGCCCGGTGAGGGCGTGGATGAGCATCTTCTCCGCGCCCTGCGGATACTTCACCGTGAGGGAGACCACCTGGATGTCGAGGTCCGACGGTATGGTGGCGCGGAGGGCCTCCACCGCATCCGGCTTGTTGGACTCGACGCCGATGACGGCCCGGTCCACGCCCAGCGCCGCCATCATGATGCGGGCGCCGAAGTGGACGCGCGCCGGGTACTCCACCATGACCCGGTGGTCGGACGTCAGGTACGGCTCGCACTCCGCGCCGTTCAGGATCAGCGTCTCCACCTTCACGTCCGGCGGCGGGACGAGCTTGACGTGGGCCGGGAATGCGGCCCCGCCGAGGCCCACGACGCCGGCCTCCTGCACGGCCTGGGCGACTTCCCTGCCCTGCAGCGTCTCCCACCGTGGCACGAGGCGGGGCCGGGGCACCTGGACGGAGAAGCGGTCCACCGTGATGCGCACCGACTCGGTCATGCTGCCATCGGGGTGCGGCCACCACTCGATCCCCTGCACCGTGCCTGCGGCGCTGGCGTGCTGGGGGACCGATATGTAGCCGTCGGAGGCGGCGATCTTGTCGCCGCGCTCGACCCGGTCCCCCCGTGTCACCAATGGCCGTGACGGCCGGCCCGCGTGCTGTCGCAGTGGCAGCACCACCTCGTCGGGGAACGGCATCCGCCGGATCGGCGCACCCGCCGACAGCGACTTCCGCTCGGGCGGGTGTACGCCGTGTCTGAAACCAAGAACCTTCATCTCACACCATCAATTGAACGGCTTCGCCCGCTCGATCCACTTCGCCAGGTCCTTCTCCTTCGGGTTCATCGGCGTCCCCGGGTGGATCAGGCCGGCCGGGCAGCGCTCGGCTGCCTGCACCATCTGGGCGAACGTGCCCGCCTTCGCGTCCTTGAAGTACGCCTGCTTGTTGTCGTTGTAGGCGAACATTTTCCCGTTCAGGTTCGTGCACTCGTTGCACGTCGTGCAGCGCTCCGTCTCGATCCACGGGTCCATGGCCAGGCCGTCGTCGGCCGGCGCCGGCGCAGCGACTGCCGCGGGCGCGGGCTGTGCCGGCGCAGCCACCGCTGCGGCCGCCGGCGGCGTCGCCGTGGCGACACCGCCGTCCGTCGGACCGAACAGGCCGGGCGTGTCCAGGACGTCCGCGCCGATGGGCTCGAGGCCCCGGGCGGCGCTCGCCTGGCCCATGAGCTCGCCGATGGTGATGTTGCCGTTGCCGAGCCTGAGCAGGCCCTCGGCCATGCGCCGAGCGACGACCCGCGGATACTGCGTCCGCAGCTCGGCCATCTTCTGCTCGTACTCCTGCGCCAGCGCCGTGAGGCGAGCCTCGTACTCGGTCTCGAGGGAGCTGGTGACTGCGTCACGTACGGTGTCGGACATGTAGACGCCGGCCAGTTCGCGGAGCTGGTTCCAGAAGTGGAGCCGGTCCTCTGCGAGCAGGACGATCTCCGCCGAGACGCTCATGCGCCGCAGCCGCTTGTCGCTGCTGACGGCGTGAATGAACGCGGTCTTGCCCTCGCGCTCGTCCGCCGGCAGCGCCACGAACTCGTGGAACGGCACCATGTCCTCGTTCCACTTCTCGGGCTTGACCTCCTTGAAGTGCTTCTTGAAGCGCGCCTCGGTGGCGGCCCAGTCCGCGATGGTCAGCGGCAGCTCCATCTCCTGCGACTCGCCGTCCGCCTCGTACGACAGGCGGTACGTCGGCCACAGCTCGTCGATGGCCGGGTTGCCGTCGAGGGACAGGCAGTCGGCGAAGGACGAGCCCGCGTCCGGATCGTACGTCATGTACGGGAACGCGCGGCTCTCCAGCGCCAGGCGCGCCGAATGCGGCGCCCACTCGTCGGGCAGCCCGTGCTCGACGGGGCACGGCGTGTAGATGCTGAACACCGCGGGGCGCCGGCTCTTCAGGCCCCGGATCACGCCACCGATGAGGTGCGTGGCGGAGGCCTGCGACGACTGGTGCACGAAGGTGCCGCGGTGGGCCAGGGCGATGAGCGCCAGCTCCTTGCGCGTCTCTTCCTTGCCACGCTGCGCCGGGCCGAAGGCGGACATGTCCGCCACCTGGCCGGTGAATCCGCTGGTGCACGCCTGGCCGCCGGTGTTCGAGTAGACCTGCGTGTCGAGGACGAGGACGCGGATCGGCTTGCCGGACGCCATGAGGCGGGACAGGTTCTGGAACCCGATGTCCAGCATGGCGCCGTCGCCGCCGATGGCCATGACGGGCGGCGCGAGGTCGAACTCCTCGTCGTTGAACTGCCGCCAGTCGAACGTCCTGAAGAACGTCTCGTCGCGCTCGGCGTCGTACTCGCCCGACGCCAGCAGCTCGGCCCGCCGGAGCGAGATGAAGTTGTCGGACATCTTCCGCATGTGGCCCTCGAAGATGCCGATGGCCACGGACGGCGAGTCCTGGAAGAGGTGGTTGACCCAGGGGAACGGGTACGGGTTGTAGGGATACGTGCTCGCCCACACGGACGAGCAGCCGGTGCTGTTCGTCATGCCGACGGCGGCGCGGCCGCGGCCGCTGGGGCCCTCGACGTAGCGCCAGCGCAGGTCCTTCAGCGCGCGGATGGACGCGGCCAGCCGGTCCAGCTCTTCCTTGCGGTCCGCCGGCACCTTCAGGTCCACTGCAGCGACCGCCGTGTCGATGTGCTCGACATCCACGTCGGCGCTCAGGAGGCCGCGTGCCTTGGTGTCGAGCTGCGCCACCAGGTCGTCGATGCGGTCGATGAGCTTCGCGACGCGGGGCTGCATCAGACCCTCGATGGTCGCCGTGACGAGGTGGACGGCTGTCTTCTCGCCGCAGCCCATGCAGGCGCCGTCGCC
>DATHVO010000274.1:0-1666 GCA_035461265.1 Longimicrobiales bacterium | reverse complement strand
CGGAAGACGTCGTCGACGAAGGCTGCGTAGTCGCTCTTCATCCAGGGCGTCCGCGCCGCCCGCTCGAGCCACGCCACCGACGCCAGGTAGCCCGCCTCCGCGCGACGGTGCGCGTCCAGCAGCGGCACCCCCAGTTGCGTCAGCTGGTCCTTCAGGAACACCGTCCGCGTCCGCTCCAGGTCCGCCACCCGCTCCGCCACCATCCGCTCCCGTCGCGCCCAGGCCCGCACCTCCGAGTCCGTCAGACCGCTCACCGGCCGCGCCAGGTCGCGGAACAGCGCCGACAGCCGCTGCTCGGGAGTCGGCAGCGCCGCCGCGGCCGCCAGTACCGCCTGCGCCCCCGCCTCCCACCGCGCCAGCATTGCCCGCAGCAGGGCCGCCCGGTCCTCGAAGTGCCAGTAGAAGCTGCCCTTCGTGACGCCCAGGTCCCGCGCCAGCGCCTCCACCTTCACCGCCTCGACGCCGCCGCGCGTGAGGGCGGCCGCGGCCGCCGCGATCCACTCGTCCTGCCCGGTCATGTCGCCTCCGTACGTGATCGTATGGTGCAGGGTACAGCCGAAGCGGCGGCGGAGCAACGGCCGCGTCCGCCAGCCGGATCCGTGGCCACTGTTTCAATTGCGTGTTGGTGAGGGGACCGTTACCTCTCCGGAGTTCCTGGCCACTGCTTCAACGGTGGTTGGGTGGTAGCGGGCTGGCCACCCTCGACGGTCGTAGCAACCGCTTGTGTCCGGCCGGGCTGTCCATCGCGCGATTGCGCCGGCCCATGCCGCGGCCGCCCGCCCACCCGCCGAGCTGACGCTGGCCAGCGGCTTCCCTGCAACCCGGAGTGCTCACCATGGACCTTGGCGCATTTTCCGTCAGCCTGGCCGTAAAGGACCTGGAGGTGTCCAGGGCCTTCTACGAGAAGCTCGGCTTCACCGAATTCGCCGGTGACGCGTCCAGCAACTGGCTCATCCTGAAGAATGGCGACGCCGTGATCGGGCTGTTCCAGGGCATGTTCGAGAAGAACATCCTGACCTTCAACCCGGGTTGGGACGGCAACGCCCGGCCGCTCGCGTCCTTCACGGACGTCCGCGACCTGCAGCGGCGACTGAAGGAGCAGGGGATCACTCCCGACATGGAGGCCGATGAAGGCACGACGGGCCCCGCGAGCATTGTCGTGACGGACCCGGACGGCAATCCGGTGCTGATCGACCAGCACGTGTAAGCTGCGGACGGGCTGGGAGGGTCCCCAGTGGTGATGCGGGGTTGTGTCCCAATGGGCCGCGCCCCTAGCTTGGACTCGACCGCCAGGGGTACCGCGCCGGCGTCGGCGACGGTTGAGACAGTCCCTTGGAACCTGATCCGGCTGACACCGGCGTAGGGAGCGCGGCCGACGGGGATCCATGGGGCCTGCTCACAGGCCTCTCCTGCGCCGCCGCTCCGGGCGGCGTTTTCGTTTGCGTCGCCTTCACATCCGCGGAAGGACGACAACCATGATCCAGCTGCCCGTCATCGAGCCGAAGACCGACTACGGCGAGGCGTTTCCCGCATCGAGCAAGGTGTACGTGGACGGCCCGCACGGCGTGCGCGTGCCGATGCGCGAGATCGCGCTGTCCGGCGGCGAGGCGCCGCTGCGCGTGTACGACACGAGCGGTCCGCTGGGGCTGGACGTGCGCGACGGCCT
>DATHVO010000273.1:0-4486 GCA_035461265.1 Longimicrobiales bacterium | reverse complement strand
TGGCGGGCGGAGGAGCTGGACATGGGCGGCTACGATGATTACGTGATGGTCCAGGCTGGAACGCGGGATCCCGTTGCCGGCATCTGCCATGCCCGCGGTCCGAACGCGACCATCCCGCCGCAGTGGCTGGTCTACTTCCTGGTGGCCGACCTGGACTGGAGCGTTGCCGCGTGCATCCGGGGTGGCGGGGAAGTGGTGGTGGCGGAGCGCGACAGCCCGGAGGGGCGGTACTGCATCATTCGGGACCCGGCGGGCGCCGTTGCGGCGCTGTACCAACGCAAGACTGTTGGCTGAATGCTTCCGGTTGCCGTAGTGGGCGGGGGCGCCGCCGGGCTGATGGCGGCGATCTTCGCGGCAAACGCGGGGCGCAGAGTGGTGCTGCTGGAGACGACCCGCGACGGTGGACGGAAGATCCTGATCAGCGGGGGCGGCCGGTGCAACGTGCTGCCGTCGACGCTATCCCCCACACAGTTCGTCTCGACGTCGTCACCGAACACGCTGAAGAAGATCCTGCTGTCGTGGCCGCTGTCGGAACAGCGCCGCTACTTCGAGCAGGTGCTTGGGATCGAGCTGGTTCAGGAGCAGGCGACGGGCAAGCTGTTCCCGTCGTCGAACAGCGCCCGCCAGGTACGCGATGCGCTGGTCGAGCGGGCCCGGTCCGCCGGCGCCGAGCTGCGCTTCAACAGCCCGGTACGGGATCTGGTGCCTGCGACACGGGATTCGGGCTGGCGCCTTCACGTCGGTGACGGGACCGTACTGGAGGCGGCGGCGGTGATCGTGGCTACGGGAGGGATGTCGGTCCCGGCCACCGGGAGCGACGGGGCGGGGCTCCGGCTGCTGGAGACGCTGGGCCACGCCGTCAACGACACGTACCCGGCGCTGACACCCCTCACGGCGGAGCCCGCGGTCCACGGCGCCCTTGCGGGCGTGTCGTTGGACGTCATTCTCGAGGCGCCCACGCGGCGGGGCCGGTTCACCTCCCGGGGCGGCTTCCTGTTCACGCACAGGGGATACAGCGGCCCGGCGGTACTGAACATCTCCCACCTTGCGGTTCGCTCGCGGCTGGCCGGCGCCGGCAGGCAGCCGATCTATGTGCAGTGGACGGAGCTCGACACCGCCGCGTGGGACGCGGAGCTCCGCTCCGCAGGCGCCGGCCAGGTGGGTCCGCTGGTGAAGCGGCACCTCCCCGACAGGCTGGCGGAAGCGCTGCTCGCCGAGGCGGACGTGCCCCCCGGGCGCCTGCTGGCGGAACTGCGCCGGGAGGAGCGGCAGCGCCTGGTGACCGTGCTCACGCGGTATCCACTTCCATGGACGGGCGACGAAGGGTATCGCAAGGCGGAAGTCACCGGCGGCGGCGTGGCTCTCGACCAGGTGCATGTGCATTCCCTGGAGAGCCGGCACCACCGCGGTCTCTTCCTGTGCGGTGAGGTGCTCGACGCGTTCGGGCCCATAGGCGGCTACAACTTCGCGTGGGCCTGGGCCACGGGGAGGGCGGCGGGCATCAGCGCGGCGGCCGCCGGGTCGGCGGGCGGGACGGAGTGAGGTGAACGTGTCCCACGAGCTGATCGGCTACATCGCGTCGGTGCTCGTGGCCATCTCCCTCACCATGAGCTCCATCCTGCGGCTCCGCCTCATCAACCTCGGTGGCGCCGTACTGTTCGCCCTCTACGGCTACCTCATCGGCTCGACGCCCGTGGCGGCGGTCAACCTGTTCATCGTCGGCGTCAACGTGTTCTATCTCGTGCGAATGCTCCGCACACGGGAATATTTCAGTCTGCTCGAAGTGCGCCACGACTCGCCCTACCTCCGCCATTTTCTGGATCTCAGCCGCGACGATATTGCCCGGCACCTGCCGGACTTCAGGGAACCTCCGCGTCCGGGGGAGCTCGTGCTTTTCATCCTGCGCGATGTCGTGCCGGCCGGTGTCCTCGTGGGCGAGGTCGCGCCCGACGGCACCCTGGCGGTCCGCCTCGACTACGTCCTGCCGGGCTACCGGGACTTCAAGGTGGGGGATTTCCTGTACCGGCACCGGGCCGCGTTCTTCAGGGACCGGGGCATCACCCGTCTGGTTGCGCATGCAGGGACGCGCGACCACGCGCGCTACCTGCGGCGCATGGGATTCGCCCGCTCACCCGGCTCGGATGTCGGCGTGTACGTTCGCGACGTCCGGGGGGGTGACCCGCCGCCTCAGTAGCGGGCCGGTGCGGCTGCGGCGGCCACAGCCTCACGGATGAATTCGCGGACATGGGCGGTGGAGGTGGCCAGGTCTTCCTGCCGCAGATACATCATGTGCCCACTGCGGTAGCCCTCGAAACGTGTGCGGGCCTGGAGCCGCCCGGCAGGGTCCATGTTCCAGAGGGTGTAGCGTGCCGCGAAGTAGTCCGTGCCTCCGTCGAAGTAGCCCGCCTGCACCAGCAGGTGGAGGTATGGGTTCTGGGACATGGCGGCGCGCAGGTTCTCCCCGGTCGTGTCGCCAGTCCGATTCCACGGCTGGACCGGTCCGAAGATCCAGTACTGCAGGTCGGTCCGATATCCGAGGGTAGTCCGCAGGTAATGGTTGATGGCCGGGGTGAATGCGTGATTCCACGAGGTGAGGGCGGGGTCGTAGTCGTAGCGCTCGCCCGCATCCGATCGGTCGATGCCACGGTAGCGCGAATCCAGGCGACCCACCGTGAGCCCCTGCGGCCGGAGGAGCTCCTTCCAGAAGAAGCTCGTCGGCACCGCCAGGTTGTGGCTCAGGACCGCCTGCTCAGAAATGCCCGAGTAGCGGGCCACCCTTCGTGCCATCTCCCGGCGGCGGGCCGTGTCCAGCGAGCCGCCACGCGCCAGGGCGGGCATCAGCTCGTTGACAGTGAACTCCTCCACTTCCGGCAGAAGATCGTCAAGATCGCGTGCCTGAAGGTCCTGCGGCAGAACCCGGTGATACCACGCCGTCGCGGCGTAGTAGGGCAGGGCGAGGGCGGCACCGACGGGCCCTTCCCTGGGGATGCCCAGTCCGGTGGGCGAGACGAGGATGACGCCGTTGAGGTACATCCAGTGCGCCGTCTGGAGCCGGTGCGCCAGTCCGGACACCCGGTTCGTGCCGTAGCTCTCGCCGATGAGGAACTTGGGCGATGTCCACCGATCGCGGCGGGATACGAAGGTGTCGATCCAGCGCGCCAGGTACTCGATGTCGGCGTTCACTCCGAAGAACAGGTCTCTCGATGCGTCGCCGACAATGCGGGAGAACCCGGTGTTCACCGGATCGATGTACACGATGTCGGCGACGTCGAGAATCGAATGCGGGTTGTCCCTGACGCCGTACGGCTGGATGGGAAACCCTTCGGCATCGATCTCGAGGAAATGCGGTCCCGTGTAGCCGATGTGCATCCACACCGATGCGGAGCCGGGACCGCCGTTGAACGAGATAACCAGCGGCCGCCGGGTGCGGTCGCGGACATCCGACCGCTCGTAGTACACGTAGAAGAGCGACGCGATGGGCTCGCCGGTGGCGTTCCAGACGGGCTGGTGCCCGGCCGTTGCGCGGTAGGGCACGCGTTCGCCACGGATGGTGGCCACGTGATTCGATGTGACCATCGTGTCGACGGGCGCCGCGACGCTCTGGGCGTGCGCGACGCCAGGGAGGAGGACGGCCCACGCCGTGAGTGTGCTGAGCGCAAGGTGCATCAGGCGCATCGATCCTCCGGTTGCTTGAAGGTGTCCTGCATCGGTGTCTTCCGCGTGTGGCTCTTCCCGTAGTCCGCCGCCCATGCGATCTTCGGCCTGACAGGAAACGACAGCGTGCAAGGCACGCACTGTCGCGTGCCATCCGGGCCGCGGCAGGACGCTGGAGTGTACGCCGCGGCGTGTGCCGGCGCCACTTCCCAGGAGAGATGAACGCGGACCGCTGGCACCGAATCGAGATCGACGGTCACGAGATTCTCGTGGGCCGGAGTGCCCGGGACAACGATGAACTCACCTTCCGGGTTGCGCGACCTCGCGACCTCTGGCTGCACGCGGCGGGGCACGCGGGCAGCCACGTAATCGTCCGTGTCGCGGATGGGTCGGCAGACGCGCCGCGTGGCGTGGTCGAGGGCGCGGCGGCGTGGGCCGCCTGGCACTCCAAGGCACGGAATGCACGGGGCAAGGTGGACGTCCACGTGTGCCGCGCAGCCGACGTCCGCAAGCCGCGCGGCGCACCGCCGGGGACCGTCGAGCTACGGCGCTTCTCCACTGTCCGGGTCTACCCGCGTGCCGTCGCGGGCGGATAGCCGCCGCTCCCGCTCCGCCATGGAGGTCGACCGTGGATGAAGCCCGCTTTCGCGATGTGCTCTCCCGCTGGGCCAGCGGCGTCTCCATCGTGGCGGTGCACGACGAAGGCCGTGCCGTGGGGACGACAGTCTCGGCATTCACGTCGCTCTCCCTCGAGCCGCCCCTCGTCCTCGTGGCCCTTGGCAGTAACGCCACCGTCCTCCCCTTCCTGGTCCCGGGCGCCGCGGTGGGGATC
>DATHVO010000272.1:0-1879 GCA_035461265.1 Longimicrobiales bacterium | reverse complement strand
CGGGCGCTTGGGCGGACCGGCCCGCCCGGCTAGATTGACGGGACGCCGCGACCGGCGCGGCGCAGCCGAAAGGAAGTCCGTTGAAGCAGAAGCTGATCCTGGCCGGCCTGGTCATCGGCGCCATCGTCTTTGCCGACGTGGTGACGAAGCGCTGGGCGCTGGCCACGCTCTACCATGGCATCGGCGCCGAGGCGTTCGGCGGGCTGGTCCCGCTCACGCTGGCGTTCAACAAGGGGATCGCCTTCGGGCTCCCGCTCCCCTCCCTCGGCCGCTGGCTCATCATCGTGGCGACGTTCGTGGTCCTGGCCGTACTGACGGACCTGTTCCGGCGCACGGAACGCGACGACTGGGTGCGCCTGCTCTCCGTGAAGCTCATCGCCGCCGGCGCCATCGGGAACCTCATCGACCGGCTCCGGTGGGACGGCGGCGTCGTGGACTTCATCGGCCCCATCAACCTCGGCTTCATGCACTGGCCGATCTTCAACATCGCGGACATGGCCATCACCACCGGCGCCGTCCTCCTGGCCATCTCGCTCTGGCGCGAGGAGGCAGCCGCCGCGGAGACGGTGAAGGCGGGCCGGCCCGTGGAGGAGACCGGCAGCTAGAGGACCCATGCTCAGGGACAATGACGCCGCCCCGGAGTTCACCCTTCCCGACCAGGACGGCCGTCCGGTCAGTCTGTCCGACTTCCGCGGCCGCCGGGTCGTGCTCTACTTCTACCCGAAGGACGACACGCCCGGCTGCACGACGCAGGCGTGCGAGCTCCGCGACCAGGTCGAGACGTTCGATGCCCGCGGCGCCGTGATCCTGGGCGTGAGCCCGGACTCGCCGGCGGACCACGCGAAGTTCCGGAAGAAGTACAACCTCCCGTTCACGCTGCTGTCGGACGCGGACCACGCCGTTGCCGACGCGTACGGCGTCTGGGTGCGGAAGTCGTTCCTCGGGAAGAAGTACTGGGGCAACGAGCGGACGACCTTCGTCATCGACGAGGAGGGCCGCATCGCGAAGGTCCTGCCGAAGGTGAAGCCGGCCGAGCACGCGGGCCAGGTGCTCGACGTGCTCCAGGCCTGACGTGACCGCCGCCGCCGCGCCGCCGGTGCTGCGGGCGTGTGCGGTCCGCGTCCCGTGCAGCACATCCAACCTCGGCGCGGGCTTCGACTGCCTGGGCCTGGCGCTGGACCGGTACCTGGACGCGGGCTTCGAGCCCCGCGATGGTGGCCTGGTGGTAGAACGTTCGGGCACGCTGGCGGAGCTGGACGTGGCGGACGGCGAGGACATCCTGGCGAAGGCGTTCGCAGCGGAGTTGCGGCGGCGCGGCGCCGGCGACGCGGGCGGTGCCCTCCTCGCGACCTCCTCGATACCCGTCGGGCGAGGCCTCGGCTCCTCCGCCGCAGCGGCGGTGGCCGGCATCGCCCTGGCGACGGCCGCGACCGGTGACGCGTTCGACCGCGACGCGATCCTGGCTTCGGCCGTGGTGCTGGAAGGCCACCCCGACAACGCCGCGCCCGCGGTCTTCGGCGGCCTCGTCGCCGTCGCCTTCACCGAGCACAGTACGCCGCGGGCGATGCACCTGGAGCTGGACGCCGGCATCGCCTTCGTCTACGCGGCCCCGTCCGCCACCGTCTCGACTCGCCGGGCCCGCGCTGCGCTGCCGCAGCAGGTCCCGCACAGCGCAGCCACGCGCAATCACGGACGCCTCGCCGCGCTCCTCTGGGGCCTGGCCAATGGCGCCCGCGCCGCAGTCGCGGCCGGCTTCAACGACGAGCTCCACGTCCCCTATCGCCTGCCCCTCATACCCGGCGGCGTCGAGGCGATCAGGGCGGCGGTGGATGCGGGTGCGTGGGCGGCCACGATCTCCGGGAGCGGCTCCGGCATCATC
>DATHVO010000271.1:0-3837 GCA_035461265.1 Longimicrobiales bacterium | reverse complement strand
CGCGCCCTGACGTGCGCTGCGCCCCCGAGGTGCGCCGCGCCCCCTGGCGTGCGCCGCGCGTCCTGGCCCTCACTCCGCCTTCGTCGCCACCCTCGCCTGCAGCCAGTCAATCAGCGCGCTCGCCGTCCCCGCCGGCCCGCCCGTCAGGTCGTCCAGGCTCTCGACGCCGACGGCGGCGAGCGCCTCTTCCGCCGGGACGCCCGTCTCCTTCAGCAACCCGTCAATGAAGCGACGCTGCTTCACCGACGGCGGCCGGCGCTCGTCGTGGACCTGCTTCAGCGTGTCGATGGCCGCGCTGACCTGCGTGCTGGTGGTGAGGCGCGCCACCTCGGCGGTGTCGCTGAAACCGACGAGCTCCTCCAGCTCCTCCGCCGGCAGCGCCAGCTCGTCGATGAGTGAGCGGAGGTACTCCACCTGCCGCTCCGTGGGCGCAGCCTGCACGCCGACCTCGCGCAAGCGGCGGATCAGCTCCCGGGCCTCGGCAAAGGAGAGCGACGTGAGGTCCTCGGGGATCGAGAGTTCCGCCGTCGCCTCGGGTGGCGCGTTGGCGAGGAGGCGACGGAGGGTGCGGAGCTGGTTCGGCACGATGCCGCCGCTGTTCTTGCTGTCCTGCGCGCTGGCGTGCAGCTCCCGGATGCGGTCCCGCCACAGCTCCCACGTCGCCGGGGCGGCAGCCCCGCCGCTGGCAATCCGGTCCAGCTCGGCCTCCATGGCGGCGGTAAAGCCGGGGCTGAACAGGTCCATCGGCACGGCGCCGTCCTCGTCGGCGGTGTCGGCGGTGTCGGCGCCCGCGGGGTCACCGGCAGTGCCGGAGCTCGCGGCGGCTGCGGCGCCACCGGCAGTGCCACCGCTCGCAGCGGCCGCGGCGCCGCCGGAGCCATCGTCACCAGCGTCATCCGCGTCGCCGGCATCATACAGCGGTGCGACATCGGTCCAGAGCGTGCGACCGCGTTCCGTCGGGACCACGCTGCCGTCCTCGATGACGATGTAGCTGCGCTCCTCCAGCTTTTCGACGGTCCGGCTGTACGTGGACGGGCGGCCGATGCCGGCGTCCTTCATCGCCCGGATGAGTGTGTGCGGCCGGTAACGCGGCGGTGGCTTCGTCGCGTCCTCGATGAGGACGGGGTTCGGCTTCTCGCCCTCCGCCGGGTCGATGGGCCAGACGGCGCCGGCTTCCAGTGCGACGTCGGGTGGTGCCGTTGCCGGCGTGTCGAGAAACTCCGCGAACGCTGCTTCCCACCCGGCGAACGTGCGCCAGGACACGGAGCCGGTGAGCGGGCGGACGAGGCCGTCGCACTGTGCCTCCACGCGCACCACCGTGCGCTGCGACGGCGCCATCCGGCTCGCCAGTGTCTGCGCGCGGATGAGCCGGTACAGGCGACGCGCGTCGGCGTCGTCCACCGGCGGTTCCGCCAGTTCCAGCCGCGACGGCCGTATCGCCTCGTGGGCGTCCTGCGTCGGCCCCGCACTCGCCTTCGCGCGGGCGCCCTCGCCCAGGTGGTCCGTGCCATACGTCGCGCCAATGATCTCCTGCGCCTTCGCCACGGCGGTGGCGGCGAGGCGGGTGGAGTCGGTGCGGATGTAGGTGATGTGGCCGCTCTCGTAGAGCATGGACGCCAGCGCCGACGTCTTCTTCGGCGACCAGCCGAAGCGGGAGCCGGCGGCCTGCAGCAGCGCGTCGGTGGAGAACGGCGGTGCCGGCTGCCGCTGCCGGGTGGACGTCACCGCGCGGGTGAGGGTGATGACGGACGCGCGGTCGAGGGCGACGTGGGCAGCAGACGCCACGTCGCCATCGGCGGTGCGCGCGGGGTTGGGCCGGCCATCGTCGTCACGCCACACGTCCGGTGCGTCCGGCTCGTGGAAGCGCACGGTGAACGCTACGTCCGACGCCCGGACCTGCACCTCGAAGTACGGGATGGGCACGTGCGCCTCCCGCTCCAGCTCCCGGTCCACGACGAAGCCGAGGGTCGGCGTCTGCACCCGGCCCATGGAGGCGTCGCCGCCGGACACGATGGCGCTGGCCATCTTCGACGCGCGGTAGCCCACCAGCCGGTCCAGGAACTTGCGGACCAGCGCACTGTCCACCATGCGACGGTCCACGCCCCGGGGCCGCTCGATGGCCTCGCGCACCGCGTCTTCCGTGACCTCCTGGAACGTGACGCGACGGGTGTCGCCGAGACCGTCCAGCCGCCGCTCCAGGCTCCACGCGATGAACTCGCCCTCACGGTCCGGGTCCGTGGCGATCCAGAACACCGGCGACCCGCCATTCACCCCCGCCGTGATCCCCGCCACCGCCGCCTCGCCTCGCTCCGTCCACACCCACGGCGGGGCAGGGAGCGCACCGGCGCGGTTCGCCCAGTACGCCTTGCTGGCGTCCTTCCCGTGCAGGCGCCGGTCGTACGGCAGCGTCTCCACGTGGCCGCCCGTGGCCACGACCGTCCAGCCGTCGCCCAGGTAGCGTTGCAGCGTCTGCGCCTTGGCGCCGGACTCCACGATGAGGATGTTCGACATTCGTCACTTCGGTTATGCGGTCATCAGGGCGCGCCCCGTCGGGTGGCGCGTGCCGGAGGGTAGCGGCGGACGTGACCGGGCACAACCGGTTGCGGCTTTCGCCGGGCGGTGCGAACAGCGCGCGTTCGTGCGCGGGCGCGGTCACGGTGGAGGCGCGCAGAGTTGTCGCGAGGCGGCGATAGCGCCGCGCGACGGACTTAGCAGTTGACCAGCCCCTTCCTGGGTATGAAAATTATACCATGGACTTCGAGTTTGACCCGACGTTCGCGACGGGAGGAAGTGAGGTTGTATGAAGATCAAGGCAGATGACTTCGACCGTCGGTTCGACGAGGGCGAGGACGTATCGGATCACCTCGACGTGTCGAGGGCGCGCAGGCCCGGCCTGGAACAGAAGCGGGTAAACGTGGACTTCCCTGTCTGGATGGTCGAGTCCCTCGACCGGGAGGCTGCCCGCCTCGGCGTTCCGCGGCAGTCGCTGGTGAAGCTCTGGATTGCCGAGCGTCTGGAGAAGCTCGGCGCCGGTTGAACGCACCACCCTCCGGGTTCCTTCCGTTGCCTGGGCCCCGCGTTCGTCGCACTCGATACACCTGATCGGACGTAGATCGCGGTAAACCACCGCTGAGGTGGAATCGGTCGCACTGCGCGGCTCGCCGGACGGAGGAGTGCGACGCAAACCCCCGCACCGGGGGAATCCGTCGCACTGACGCGGTTCACGTGTATCGAGTGCGACGTTGGCGGCATCATGCGACGTCGGCGGCATCAGCGACGTCGGCGGCTCCTGAGCACGACGTCCTCGCGGGTGAGGTTGCGCAAGCCTGTGGCGCCCGTCCGGCCCGCGCGTTACCTTGCCCGTGACAGCAACACCCGGAGCCGCGTCCCCACTCCCCCGGACGATCGCGACTCCTCGCCGGCGTGCGTTACGCGCCGGCTGCACAGCGCAGGAACGTAAAACCGATGCCGATCCGCCGGCGGGCCCTCGAGCCCAGCCGCCGGCGCAGCCGCATCGCTGTCACAGCCCCATTGCAGGTTGGGCCATCAGGTCCCCTGTAACTGACGGGCACGAAGTGCGTCCGGGCAGCCGTGAGTGGCGGGGCACACGACGCGTCGGGCGGCGAGGGGGTGGCCCGGGGGAGCTGATGCCGATCGGGGAACTGGTGAGCGTGGGGCAGGACAGCGTCGCGTACCTGGACCGCCGGAACCGTCGCGTGACGTTCATCGCCCGGGAGGGCATTGTCGGCGACGTCGCGGTGCCCACGCCCTTCTCGCCCGCCAGCGAGATGACGGGCGACCTCCGCCTCCACGGCTACGCGTTCCCAGCCGCCGCCA
>DATHVO010000270.1:0-6006 GCA_035461265.1 Longimicrobiales bacterium | reverse complement strand
AGCCGCTGGTTCAGCTGGCTGACTGCATTGGACAGGTCCGCAGCCTGGCAGCAGGTCACGCCGGCGCCCATGTTCGCCTGGTTGAGCCACAGGTCGGCAAAGCCCGCCGCGAGGAAGCTCGCGTAGGAGCCGGTCATCGACCCGGGCGGCGCGTCCGCATTCGCGGCGGAGTTGAAGTCGCCCAGCATGATCAGCGGGTGCGGCTCGCGCGCGGCCATGGCGATGAGCTCTTCCGCCTGGGCCTCCTGGTACGGGGCGAACGGCTGGATCTCCAGGTGCGCGTTGATCACGCGGTACCAGTGGCCCTGCAGCTTGACCGTGACGGCATTCCAGCCCCGCAGGTTCCGGAATTCGTTGCCCAGCACGTTCATCGTCACCTGGTTGACGAAGTGGCCCGATGCCGCATCCCGCCACTGGACGCCACGGCGCACGAGGATGGCGTCGCCGTCCGTGTAGTTGATGGCTGCCATGCCCAACATGCCCACCGGCAGCGTGAGGGACACGTTCGGCTGGTATGCCGCCACGTCGTACGGCTGGCCCATCTGCGCCAGGATCCCGGTGAGCGCCTGCAGGTAGTCGAGGACGTCATCCGATCCATCCCCGAAATACATCGTGTAGCGCGTGACTTCCTGCAGGCCGATAACGTCGGGCTGCCGGGTTGCGATCTCCATGGCGATGTACTGCAGGCGGTGGGGCATGGTGTAGGTGGTGCGGGTAAGCTGCCCCACCGCATCCAGCATGGCCTGCTCGAACCCGCCGGGCTCTGCCCCGATGAGGGCATCGATGTTGGCACCGAGGTAGAGGTTGCGGCTCATCACGGTTACCGGCTCGGCACTGCCGACCCCGAACGACGCGTCACCGGATGGGGCGGGTCCCGACAGGTCGGTGCACGCGCCGGCGGCGATGAGGAGGGTCAGGGCGAGCCACGACACGGATTTGTGCATGACTGCCTCCGGGAGAGGTCGCCGTGGCGGGAAACCGGGAGGTGGTGCCGGCGGACGCCGACTGGTGGGTGAGCGGAACGATTGTCCGGCATCGCCACGATGGTCGGCCTGTCGGGCTCCGGCAATGGGGTTCAGCGGCCCGAACCGCGCACGCCTCGGGCGCGGCCTGGCGGCGGTGGTGGAGGCCTGCGGTCGTCGTGGCCGCGGGCGGTGCCGCGTGGCATATTGGATGGACCACGCATCGTTCTCCGACCCCGGGAGGTGCGCATGCAGTGCAAGGAGCGGCTGGAGCGGTACCTAGCGGACAATGCGGTGGGTTTCACGGAGGAGCAGCATCGCCGCGCCTACTCCGCGCAGCAGATCGCGGCGATGGAGCATGTTCCCGGCGACCAGTTCGCGAAGGTCGTCATGCTGGTGGCGGACGGCCGGACGGTCATGGCGGTGGTACCCGCGGCGAGGTGGCTGCGGCTGGAGCAGGCGGCGGAGGCCCTCGGCGCGGAGGAGGTCCGGCTGGCGAACGAGTGGGAGTTCGCCCCGCTCTTCCCTGACTGCGAGGTAGGCGCCATGCCGCCTTTCGGCAACCTGTATGGTGTGCCAGTCTACGTGGACGAGGCGCTGTCCGGGCATGCCGAGATCGTGATGCAGGCGGGCACGCACCGTGACACGATGCGCATCCGGTATGCAGACTTCGAGCGGCTGGCGCAGCCGGTCAGCGTCCGTCTGACGTAGTGACGGCGGGGCGCGGTCCGCCGGGCCCGCGCCCCGATTCGTCACCGCCTCGGAAGCGACACCCGGATGACGCCCCGGAGGTCCCCGTCCCGGTAGCCGGTGGCGTGGTCGTCGGGATAGCGCTGCTCGAGGATCGCCTGGACGCCGGGCGCCAGTTCATCCACGGGTCCGTGACACTGCGTGCAGAACGGCTGCACCACGAGCGGCCGGTAGAAGCGAACTTCCTCGGGACCCGCGTCCTGCACGAGTGACTGCGGGATTGCCCCCGTCGCGGCGTGGACGGAGTCGAACCACGCCAGGGCGACGGACTCCAGGTCGTCCGGCGCGTTCGACGGGTTGCGGATGCGTGTGGATGTGCGCCGGACGGCGGTACCGGCGGGCTGGTCGGCCACAAGGCTGTCCGTGAGCGTGAGCGCGGTCCGCGCACAGAAGTCCACGGCGCCGGCGGCGCCCCCTGTGGCGAGTTCGGCCTGCAGTCGCTGCACCAGGCCAGTAGCGATGGCACCCGCGATGGCGCCCCCCTGCTCCACTGCGTACGCCGAGTCCTCCGCGGCGAGCAGGCGCGCCGTGTCGGGCGTGTCCCGGCTGCCCGCGTCGCTGCCGCAGGCGGCCAGCAGACCCATACCTGCCGTGATCAGCATCCGCACGATGTCCTCCCGGTGTGGGCCGCGGTCGCCGCGGCACGTTCACTGACGGTTCTCGAGCTCAACGACGGTGCCGCATCGCCATCCCTCCCCGTGACGTCAGCCGGCGAGGCCGCCCAGGATCCAGGCGGATACCAGGCCGGCGTAGATGCCGAGGATGTAGCCGGCGACGGCCATGAGGAGCCCTACGGGCGCCATGGCCGGATGGTAGACGCTGGCCACGAGCGGTGCGGTAGCCGGCCCGCCGATGTTGGCCATGCTGCCCGTGGCGACGAAGAACAGCGGCGCCCTGAGCAGGCGCGCGGCGCCGAAAAGGATCACGACGTGGATGGCGATCCAGAGCAGGCCGGCGGCGAAGAACAGAGGCGTCTGGAGGACGGCCCGGAGGTCGGCCTGTGCCCCGATTGCGGTAATCATCAGGTACAGCGCCAGGAACCCGAACCGCGAGGCCCCCACCTCTTCGAGATTCCGCACCCGCGTGAAGGACAGGAGCAGGCCGGCCGTGACGACGATGAGAACGGCCCACGTCGTGTGGCTGATGATTGTCGGGTCGCCGAGGGTCGGCAGTCGGGCGCCGATCTCACGGGCGACGACCGCGCCGCCGAACCCAAGGCCGAGGATCATGGCGACGTCGCGCAGGTCGGTGGGGTGGCGGCGGGATGTCAGTTCCGCCAGACGCCGGTTGGTCGCCTCCACCATCTCTGTGCGCGCGCGGGTCTTGCGGTCGTACCAGGTCTGCCAGGCGCTGAGGAACAGGAGCACGCCCATCCAGCCGTAGCCCACCACGGTGTCCACCACGATCACCGGGCCGAGGATGGAATCGGGCGTGCCGACGCTCTCCGCGATGGCGATCATGTTCGCCGTGCCGCCGATCCAGCTGCCCGACAGGGCGGCGAAGCCGGTCCACGCGTCCTCCGGCAGGAACCGTCCGAACACGGCGAAGGACACGGCGCCGCCGATGATGATGCCGATGGTCCCCGCGAGCATCATGGCCAGGGCCATGGGCCCGAGGCGCAGGATGCTCGGGAGGTCCACCGTGATCATGAGCAGAAGCAGCGCGACGGGCAGGAGGAAGCGGACCATCCAGTCGTAGGCCGGCGACGCCACGGGCGTGATGTACAGGGCCGTCGAGATGGTCGGCAGGAAGTAGGCGAAAAGGACGGGAGGGATGACCGCGAACAGCCGCCCCAGCCGTGCCTGGCCGCTGAGCCAGAACACGACCGCCAGGAGGGTCGCAAGATATGCGAACACCGCCATGGGGTCCGTCAAGAGGGCCTGCTGGACCTGCGGCTCCATCGCGTCCTCCGGTCGAATGGTCGATCAGAACGTGTAGAGGCCGCCGTCCTTCAGCAGCTTCACCCCCGTGCCGCTGCCCAGCACGCGCTTCGTGCGGAGGTAGCGGTTGCGGTTGTACTCGTCGTAGTCCGGCGCCGCGGGGTCCATGCTGTTCACGCGGACGCGTCCCGAGGAGTGAATGAACCGGCCGTCACCAATCCACATCCCGACATGCACGACACGCTCAGGGTCGGCGCCCGATGCCGGTCTCCCGAAGAACAGCAGGTCGCCCGGCCTGAGGTGTCCGAACTCGCCGCGGTCATCCACCATGGCGCCGGCGTTCACCTGCTGGGAGGCGTCCCGGGGCAGGATGATCCCGTTCATGAAGTAGACGGTCTTCGTGAAGCCGCTGCAATCCATGCCCTTCGCCGACGTGCCTCCCCAGAGGTAGGGCGAACCCATGAGCGTCCGCGCGGTACGCACGAGGCCGGCCTCCGTGGCATTCAGCAACCGGACCCATTCGTCCCAGAACGCTGTCTCGTCGCGGCCGACCCACGCCGGTCTACCGTCCGGCATCCGTACGCGATGGAATCGCTCGCCTTCCGCTGCAGGCGTCACGACCTCGATGAGGGAGCCCAGGACGAGATCCGCAACGGGCTCGGCATCATCACGCGGCTCGGCACGCGCGGTCCCGGCCGCCCGCAGGTAGACCAGGCGGGGGGCGACGGCATGGGCGGCCACATCAGCGTTGGCCATGCGGTGGATGCCGTCGGAATCCACCCAGGCCAGGTAGCGATCCGGAGTCTGGACGAGGTAGAAGCCGCCCTGCCGCTTCAGCACGCGGAGTGGCGTCCCGAGCAGGGCCTGCGTCGCGAGCTCCGCCGAGTGGCCGGGCGTCGTGCGCAGGTTGGAGACCGAGTTGTTGGCCAGGGCCCAGACGGCATCGCCCAGAGCCGGATCCGGCAGCACGGTGATCTCGTCGCGGTACGCGACGCCGCTGCCGTCCAGGACCGCCAGCAGCGCCGCACGTGCTGCGGGGTCCGTCGTCTCGCCGGCGAGGACCACGACCCCGTCCTCGCTGCGGCCTTCCACGTCCACCCGCGCGACCCGGCGGTCCGGTGCGTACTCCGCCTGGACGGCGGCAATGGCCCGGGCAGCCGCTTCCGGGATGGTCGAAGGGGAGGCGGCGGGTTGTGGCTGTTGAGGTGGCGTGATCGCCGGCTCGCCGCGGGGCGCAGCGCACGAGGCCAGGACGAGGAGAAGAAGGAGGGCGCGTAACGGGCGCGCCGGGGACCGGAACTGCCGTAGACTATCGCGCATCGGGGCAACCCCGTCGGAGCCGGTTTGTCGATCCCGACGGCCACGCTGCCGACGGGTACCGTGAACTTATGGTCCCGGCTCCTCCTGCGCGAATCCGCTGTCAGCCGTCGTCAGGCGGCTCCTGGGTAACGATTTCGGGCGACTCGCCACGGATGTCCACGTCTTCGTCATCCTCAGCCGTGACGACGTGCGCCGTGTCCGGCGCCTCGCCCGTGGTAAACGCTGTGGTGGCGACACCGAGCGCGTTGGTGAACGACGGGTTCGGCACGAACGACCCTCCATTCGTGCTGCTCCAGTTCACCATGCGGTCGGCTTCCGCAACTGCGTTGCCGTACAGATCCGCGAGCTGCGCGGTGACGACGACTTCCGTCCCGGCGATGGGCGCCGTGTCGTTCACGGTCACGAGGTACTGCGTGGCCGCGCCGGCCGTGGTCGTCACCGGGCCGGACGTGCCGGTGGCGCCGAGGTTGTCCGTACCGGTGAACGTGTAGACCGTGCCGGCCGTCGTCCCTGTGGTGAACGTCACCGTGGCGATGCCGGACGCGTTCGTGGAGGTGTTCGGCGAGGCGAAGGACCCGCCGTCGCCCGTCTTCGACCACGTCACGGTCCGGCCGGCCAGCGCCACGGCATTCCCGTTCGCATCCGCCAGCTGCGCCGTGATCGTCACCGGGCCACCCGCCACCACGGTGGCCGTGTTCGTGGTCACCAGGTACTGCGTGGCTGCGCCGGCCGTGGTCGTCACCGGGCCGGACGTGCCCGTGGCGCCCTCGTTGTCCGTGCCCGTGAACGTGTAGACCGTGTCCGCCGTCGTCCCCGTGGTGAACGTCACCGTGGCGATGCCGGACGCGTTCGTCGCCGTGGTCGGCGAAGCGAACGACCCGCCGTCGCCCGTCTTCGACCACGTCACGGTCCGGCCGGCCTGAGCCACGGCATTCCCGTTGGCATCCGCCAGCTGCGCCGTGATCGTCACCGGGCCGCCCGCCACGACTGCGGAGTCGGGGGTCGTGGTCACCAGGTACTGCGTGGCCGCGCCGGCCGTGGTCGTCACCGGGCCGGACGTACCGGCGATACCGAGATTGTCCGTACCGGTGAAC
>DATHVO010000269.1:0-2501 GCA_035461265.1 Longimicrobiales bacterium | reverse complement strand
GGTCGTAGGCCGTCCAACCCGCGTGCACGGCGTCCAGCAGCGACCCCGCCTGGTTCAGCTTGGCGTCCAGGTCATCGGCGTAGTGGAGGATGAGCGCTTCCAGCGTACGCGGTTCCCGCGGGCTCTGCCATTCGTGGCGGCCCTGGTGGCTGGCGATGAGGTGCTGGAGCAGGAGCAGCCGCTGCGGCGGCAGGTCGCTCACGTGTGCGGCGGCGTCGGCCACCATCTGGAGCCCCAGCAGGATGTGGCCGAGGAGCTTGCCCTCGTCGGTGTAGGGGAAGCCGCCACGTGCGCCGATCTCCCGGGTCTTGCCGATGTCATGCAGCAACGCTCCCGCAATGAGCAGGTCCCGGTCAATGGCGCTGCCGTAATGCCCGGCGAGGAGGTCGCACACCGTCGCCATGGACAGCGTGTGCTCCAGCAGCCCGCCCAGGTAGGCGTGGTGGTTCTGCTTGGCGGCGGGCGCGAGGCGGAAGGCGTGCCCGATCTCGGTGTCGGCGCCCAGCAGGCGCTCCAGCAGGGCGCGCAGGCCGGTGTCGGCAACGGACCCGACGAGGGCCTTCAGCTCCGCGTCCATCCGCTCTGCCGGCCGTGCGGACCGGGGCAGAAACAGGACCAGGTCATCCAGCTCGATGGCCAGCATGCCGAGCTGCTCGATGCGGAGCTGGCGCTGGTCCTGGTACGTCTCCATGCAGCCGCGGACGCCGATGTACGTGCCGGGTCGGACGTGATCCATGACGACATCGACGTCGTCCCACATCCGTGCCTCGACGGGGCCGTGGGCGTCGGCAAGCTGGAGGCGCAGGAACGGCGCGTTGGTCCGCGTCCGGCCGACGGCCACCTGGTTCACCGTGTAGCACGCGACGACGGGCTCGCCGTCGGGGATGCCCAGCGCCGGCGGCCAGGGGTACTCGGCGTCGCCGATCCAGTCCCGCGGCGAGTACGCCGGCGCGCCGGCAGGGCTCATGGCTGGTCCGCCGCCGCGTCGTGCACCACGACGCCGTTGACCACGGTCCACACCGCCCTGCCCCGCAGCGTCCGTCCCGTGAACGGCGTGTTCCGGCTCTTGGACACGAACGTCTTCGGGTCCACCGTCCACTCCCATGCCGGGTCGAACACGGTGACGTCGGCGATGGTGCCGGGCTGGAGGGAGCCGCCGGGCAGGTTGAACGCCCGGGCGCACGCCGTGCTCATGCGCAGCACCATGGTGGGCAGGTCGATGACGTCCTTCTCCACCAGTTCGGTGATGGCCAGGCCGAGTGCGGTCTCGAGGCCGACGAGGCCGAACGGCGCGTCCTCGAAGGCCTGCTCCTTCTCGTCGTAATGGTGCGGCGCGTGGTCGGTGGCAATGACGTCCAGCGTGCCGTCGGCAACACCCTCGATGACGGCCGCCCGGTCCGCCGCCGTGCGCAGCGGCGGGTTCACCTTCGCGTCCGTGCGGTATTCGTTCACGGCCTCGTCGGTGAGGGTGAAATGGTGCGGCGTCGCCTCGGCCGTCACCGCAATGCCCCGCTCCTTCGCCGCGCGGATCATGGCCACGCCCTGCTTCGTACTCACGTGCTGCACGTGCAGCCGGCCGCCGGTGAGTTCGGCGAGGATGAGGTCGCGGGCAATGCCCACGTCTTCGGCGGCGTTGGGGATGCCACCGACGCCGAGGCGCGTGGAGATGATGCCCTCGTTCATGGAGCCGCCCCGGGACAGCGTCATGTCCTCGCAGTGGCTGGCGACGGGGATGCCGAACGTACGCGCGTACTCCAGTGCCAGCCGCATGAGGCCCGCCGTGGCCACGGGGCGGCCGTCATCGGTGATGGCGACGGCGCCGGCATGGATCATCTCGCCGATCTCCGTCAGCCGCTCGCCCTTCTGCCCCAGCGAGACGGCGCCGGTGGGATAGACGCGTGCGGACGCGGCCCGGAGCCCAGCGGCGCGGACATAGCCCACGGCGGCGGGGTCGTCCACGGGCGGGTCCGTGTTGGGCATGGCGCACACGGCGGTGAAGCCGCCGGCGGCGGCGGCGCGGGCGCCCGTGGCGATGGTTTCCTTGTGCTCCTGGCCCGGCTCCCGGAGGTGCACGTGCAGGTCAATGAGGCCGGGCGCGACGATCAGGCCGGCGGCATCCAGTACAGCCGCCTCGTCCGGCTGGCCGAGATTCTGGCCCACGCGTTCCACACGACCGTCTCGGAGCAGGACATCAGCCGTCTCGTCACGACCCGTGGACGGGTCGATGACCCGGCCGCCGCGGATGAGCAGGGGGCGGCCCACGGTCGGAGTCAGTTCAGTCGCCATGCTTTGCCGCCTCGGCCTTCTCGGGTGCGCCGCCGGCTAGCAGGTACAGCACTGCCATGCGCACGGCGACGCCATTGGTCACCTGGTCCAGGATGACGGACTGGGGTCCGTCAGCCACGTCACTGTCGATCTCCACGCCGCGATTCATGGGTCCGGGGTGCAATATGAGGATGTCGCGGGGGGCGCGTTCCAGCCGTTCCCGCGTTACGCCGAAA
>DATHVO010000268.1:0-3489 GCA_035461265.1 Longimicrobiales bacterium | reverse complement strand
ACACACCAGAACTGCGGAGGCAACATGTCGGAGCAGAAGAAGCAGGTCGTGCGCCTGGAGCTCACCGAGGCGGAGAAGAAGGCCATCCGCGAGAACGACGCGTCCGTCCTCGAGTTCACGGCGGAAGAGTTGGAGCAGCGGATTGCGCCGAGGTTAGTCCGTCCTCTGTGGTAGGGGCAGCAGGCGCGGCAACACACGTCCAACTCATTACCCCGGAGGCAGCATGTCGGAGAAGAAGCAGGAGATCGTTCGTATCGAGCTGACGGAGGAGCAGAAGAAGGCCGTCCGCGAGCAGGACGCATCCGCCGTGGAGTTCACGGTCGAGGAGCTCGAGCAGCGGATCGCCCCCCGCATGATCTACTGGTAGCGAGAGCGATCAACGGATGGATCGGAAACGGCTCCCCTCGGGCGGGGCCGTTTCTGCATCCGGCTCGTGCAGTGTCCTCCCCCGCCAGAGGCCCCGGGCCGAGTTGCGGGTCGCCGTGCCCCGCTGCATGTTGAGCCCGTCGCTAACTCCATCACCCCATCCGAAAAGAACCGGCCCATGATGCGATCGATCCGCACGACCGCCGCTGCGTCCATCATGCTCGTCGTGGCGGCCTCGGGCGCCGGCGCCCAGGAGCGTCCCGTGGCGTTTCGTGGCGCGTACATCATCCCCATCGCGGGCCCGCCAGTGGATGACGGTGTCCTCATCGTCCAGGGCGGCCGCATCGCCGCGGTCGGCGCCGCCGCGTCCGTCCGCATCCCGGAGGGCGCGGACGTGCGGGACGTGACGGGCAAGGTGATCATGCCGGGCCTCGTGGATACACACTCCCACATCGGCGGCGGCGACGGCGGCGACCGGAGCGGCCCCATCCACGGCGACGTCCGCATCCTCGATGCCCTCGATGCGCGGCACGACGGCATCCGGAAGGCACGGGCCGGCGGGGTGACGACGGCGAACATCATGCCGGGGTCCGGCCTCCTGATGAGCGGACAGACCGCGTACGTGAAGCTGCGCGACGGCCGCACGATCTACGACCTGTTGCTATGCCGCGACGTCCTCACCGACATCTGCGGCGGCCTCAAGATGGCGAACGGCACGAACCCCATAGGGGCGGCGCCCATGCCGTCCACGCGGGCACGGTCGGCGGCCCTGGTTCGCGACCGGTTCGTGAAGGCGCAGGAGTACCGTGAGCGCATCACGTCGCAGGACGCCGCGCGCCGGCCCGCACGCGACCTTGAGCTCGAGACGCTGGTCCAGGTCCTCGACGGCCGGCGGGTCGTCCACTTCCACACGCACCGGCACGACGACATCCTGACGGTGCTGCGACTGTCCCGTGAGTTCGGGTTCCGGGTGGTCCTCCAGCACGTCAGCGAGGCCTGGAAGGTCGCGGACGAGATCGCCGCCGCGGGTGCACCCGCATCCATCATCGTCATCGATGCGCCCGGCGGGAAGCTGGAGGCCCTCGACCTGAGCATGGAGACAGGCGCCGTCCTCGAGACGGCTGGTGTCCTCGTGGGCTTCCATACCGACGACGGCATCACGGACTCCCGCTTCTTCCTCCGCTCGGCGGGCCTGGCGGTACGCAGCGGCATGAGCCGCGACGCCGCGCTCTACGCCCTCACCATGGCCAACGCCCGCATGCTCGACCTGGAGGACCGGGTGGGATCCCTCGAGCCGGGGAAGGACGCGGACTTCATCATCCTGTCCGGCGACCCGCTGAGCGTCTACACCCGCGTCGAGGAGACGTGGATCGACGGCGTACGCGTCTTCGACCTGTCCGATCCGCAGGACCGGGCGTACGCCGTTGGCGGCTACAACGTGGCCCGCGACGCAGGCCACACCCACCACGCCGGCATGGAGGGCCACCGATGAGCACGCGCTGGACGTGCGCCGCCGGCGCAGCCCTCGGGATGGCCACCCTGATGGCCGCCCACGCGTCGCCGGCCGCCGGGCAGGTGGCCGTGCGCGGGGAGACCGTCTACACCATGGCGGGGTCGCCCATCACGAACGGAGTGGTACTCATCGGCGCCGACGGCCGCATCGAGCGCGTCGGTCCGTCGTCGCAGATGAGTGTCCCCGACGGCTACCGGATCCTCGAGGCGCGGGTGGTGACCCCCGGCCTCATCGACGCTCACACGGTCGTCGGCCTGGCCGGCGCCCTCAACCAGCCCCACGACCAGGACCAGCTGGAGCGTTCCGACGCCATTCAACCGTCGCTCAGGGCGGTGGACGCCTACAACGCCCGGGAGGTGCTCGTGGACTGGCTGCGCGGGTACGGCGTCACCACGCTCCACACGGGCCACGGACCCGGCGCACTCGTCAGCGGGCAGACCATGCTGGTGAAGACGCGGGGCGGCTCCGTGGATGCGGCCGTGATGGATACGCTCGCGGCCATCGCCATGACCCTCGGGCCGCAGGTCGGGTCGAACTTCAGCCGGCCGGGCACCCGGGCGAAGGGTGTCGCCATGCTCAGGGCGAAATTCGAGGAGGCCCGGCACTACACGGAGCGACGCCGCACGGCGCCGGCAGCGCAGCGGCCGGGCCGGAATCTCGACCTCGAGATGTTCGCCGCCGTGCTGGACGGCCGCGTCCCCGCCCTCATCACGGCCCAGCGGGTCAGCGAGATCCTCGCCGCCCTCCGACTCCAGAGGGAGTTCGGCTTCCGGATGATCCTGGACGGCGGCGCGGAGTCCTACCTGGTCCTGGATGAGATCCGTGCCGCGGGCGTGCCAGTGATTCTCCACCCGACGATGGCCCGCCACTCCGGCACCATGGCGAACGCCACCCTCGAGACGGCCAGCATCCTGCGCGACGCCGGCATCACGATTGCCCTGCAGAGCGGGTTCGAGAGCTACGTGCCCAAGACCCGGGTCGTGCTTTTCGAGGCTGCCATGGCTGCGGCATACGGACTCGGTGTGGAGGGCGCGCTGGCCTCCATCACCCGTGACGCCGCTGCCATCCTCGGCATCTCCGACCGCGTGGGGACGCTGGAGGCAGGGAAGGACGGGGACGTCGTGCTGTTCGACGGAGATCCGTTCGAGTACACGTCCCATGTCTGCGCCGTGATCATCGAGGGCCGGGTGGTGGAGGAGACCTGCCGGTAGCCGGGCGGAGCGCCGCGGCCCGACGGCTGGCGGCGCCGGACGTTTCGACGCATCCATAAAGGGGCGGTCCTGCCGCCGTACGGAATGTGGCGGGCACCGCCTATCCGAACGCGGAGGTCGCCATGACCGAAAAACGCCAGCCACCCAGGCCGAAGAAGCACGAGCACCGGATGGAGAAGCAGGTCCCGCCCCGGTCGCTCGTGCCACCGCGCCCGCCGAACCGGGCACACCCGTCGTCGCCCGCACCGGCCCGCCGGGGGCACTGACGGCGCCGCGGCACTGACGGGCGCCGCGGCGGTGGCCGGGCGCCGCGGCGGTGGCCGGGCGTCGCGACGGTGGCCGGGCGGGGTCAATCCCCACACTCGGCTGGCTATCGAGGGCGTGTGCTGGATCGACAGC
>DATHVO010000267.1:0-2129 GCA_035461265.1 Longimicrobiales bacterium | reverse complement strand
GGCGTGGCTGCGGCCGTCGTACCGGGTTCGCCCGTACGCGAAGTCCTGTCCATCACGTTCACCCGACTGGCGCAGCTCGTACAGGCAGAGCCGGAGATCGTGACGTTGCCGCCGGCGGCACCAGTCGAGGCGCCGGCCGCCCCGCGCGAGGCCATGGGCATGGCCATCCTGCCCGCGGACGGCCGCATCCGCGTGATCCTCCATGCGCCGGCAGGCGGCGTGGACGTCCGGGTCCGCCTGGTGGACGCGGCCAGGGCGCGTGTGGAGACGACCACGGACCAGCCCGACATGCGGCTTCGCTCCGCGGCCGGGCGGGTCGAGGTCATGGGACTGCGCGCAGGGGAACTGAGCATCGACATCCCGCGGAGCGTCCAGACCGCGACGGTCGAGGTGAACGGGCGCGCCTGGGTGGTGAAGGCCGGCGATCAGCTCCAGCTCGCCGGTCCCGCCGGACTGGACCAGGGCACGGAGGTCCGCTTCCGCATCGGCGACTGACGGGTCGCTTCCCGGCCACGCCGACGCGTCCAGCCACGGCGCCCGCGATTGCCTGCGCGGGCGCCGTTGTGTTATCTCTTAGATATGCGGTCACTTATCGCGGCTCTCCTCCTTGCGGCCGCGGCGGCTCCGGCCTGGTCCCAGCAGGGACCGCCGCCGGGGCGAGCCGGTGCCGTGACCCCGCCACACCGGGCCGTCGGCACGGTGTGGGGACAGGTGCGCAGCGAGAAGACCGGCGCGCCGCTCCGGTACGCCGTTGTCGAGGTCCTGGCGGCGGGCTTCACGCCCGTCTCCGCTGCGACGGACAGCAACGGCGTCTACGTGCTCAAGGACGTCGTGGCGGGTCGCCGCCTCCTGCGGGCAACCCACATCGACCATGCCCCCCACGAGGTCGAGATCCTCGTCGTCGTGGACCGCACGCACCCCATCGACTTCGATCTCGAGTTCCGGCCCGTCCGTCTCACCGCGGTGACAGCCGAGGGCGCACGCGCGCTGCCCGCCGCCCTGGACACCTCCGCCATGACCCAGCCCGACCTCGGACCTGCGGCCGCCCGCGTCCTGGAAAGCACGCCGGGCGTGGCGGAACTGGGTCTGGCCGAGGCCGCCAGGGAGGTGCCGGGCCACGAACCCGTAGACCCGTCCGACGTCCTGTATGTGCGGGGCGGCGTGACGGACCTCAAGCTGGTCATGCTGAACGGGATCCCGGTGTACGCGCCGTTCCATGTCGGTGGCCTCATCGACGCGCTGGATGCCGACGTCCTCCGGGCGGCCACGCTCTACGTGGGTGGTGCGCCGGCCCGGTACGACGGCGGTCTATCCTACGTCATGGACCTGGAGACCCGCTCAGCCCGCCGGCAGGCGGTCCACGGACGTTTCGCACTGGACATGCTCTCTGCCCGGGGCCTCATGGAGGGGCCCGTCACCGAGCATGTCGCCCTCCTCGTGACCGGCCGGGCGGTCCACGGCCGGGGCGCCGATACCTGGCACGACGGCGCATTCCCGTATTCGTACGGCGACGCGCTGGCACGGGCCGACATCAGTCTCGGCGGGCCCCATACGCTCACCGCGACAGGGTTCTGGAACGACGAGGAGGTCCGCCTCGACACCGCCGTCGCCGGCGTCCGCCAGATCGCACGGTGGGGGAATCAGGCCGGTTCCCTCCGCTACCGGGGGACGGCCGGCGCGTCCGACGTCATGGGGACGGTGGCGCTTGGCCACTTCCGCACCATGCTGCCGCTGAGCGGCATCCAGCCGCTCCTGACGGAGGGCACGTCCCGGCGCCTGCGCGTGGCCGTCGATGTGGAGCGTCCCCTCGCCGGCGGGCGGCTGTCCTGGGGCGGCTCCGTCGACCGCATCCACTTCGAGTACAGGGCCTTCCCCCACGGGACGAGCCGGGACAGTTCCCTGGTGACGTCGAGCGCCGAGGGCACGGTGGGCGGGGGGTACCTGGAGGCGGCATTCGCGGTGCTGCCGAGGGTTCGCGTCCGGGGCGGTCTGCGGGCCGACTACTTCTCCGAGGCGTCGGGCATCCACCTCGCGCCCCGCCTGTCGGCCACGATGCTCCTCACGGACCGGGCGACCCTCACACTGGCGGGCGGACAGTACCGCCAGTACGTCCGGACGCCGGAGCGGTC
>DATHVO010000266.1:0-9037 GCA_035461265.1 Longimicrobiales bacterium | reverse complement strand
GCCGAGGCCAGCCGCCGGGGCACCAGCGTCTACCTCGTGGACCGCGTCATTCCCATGCTCCCCCACGCGCTGTCCACCGACCTCTGCTCGCTGGTGCCGGGAGTGGACCGCCTGTGCCTGTCGGTCCTCGTGGACGTGGGTGAGGACGGCGGCGTCCGCAGCCACCGCCTGGTCCGCGCGGTCATGCGGAGCCGCCACCGCCTCGCGTACGAGACCGTCCAGGCCGTCGTCGACGGCAGCGACACCGTCGACGAGCCGACGGATGCGGCCATCCGCCAGCTGGACGCGCTGGCCCGCCTGCTGCGCCGCCAGCGGCAGGAGCGGGGGAGCCTTGACTTCGATCTGCCCGAGACCCGCGTCGTGCTCGATGTCGGCGGCGAGCCCACGGACATCCAGCGGGTCGTCCGCCTCGATGCCCACCGCCTGGTCGAAGACTTCATGCTCCTGGCCAACGAGGTCATCGCACGGCGGGCGAGCCAGGCCGGCCTGCCCTTCGTCTATCGGATCCACGAGGCTCCGGACACCGCCCGCATGGAACAGCTCCGGGACTTCGTCGCCACCTTCGGCCACCGGCTGAGCGGCCGCGGCGGCGCTCCGACCCCGAAGGACCTGCAGCGTCTCCTCCGCGCAGCCGACGGTCGTCCGGAGGAGGGGCTCCTCTCCACGGTCGTCCTGCGCTCCATGAAGCAGGCGCGCTACAGTGAGCAGAACCTCGGCCACTTCGGCCTCGCCACCCGGACGTACACACACTTCACCTCCCCCATCCGGCGATACCCCGACCTCGTCGTCCACCGCATCACGGCAGGCGTCTTCATCGACGGCGCCGAGCCATGGCTCGACATCGAGCGCCTGGCGGACATGGCCCGATGGAGCAGCGAGCGGGAGCGCCTCGCCGTCGCCGCAGAGCGCGACAGCAAGGACCTGAAGAAGGTCGAGTACATGGAGAGGCACCTCGGCGACGAGTTCGACGGCACCGTCTCCGGCGTCACCTCCTTCGGTCTCTTCGTGCTGCTCGACGCCGTGTTCGTGGAGGGGCTCGTGCACGTGAGCTCCCTCACCGACGACTACTACATCTTCGTGGAGGAGCAGTACTCGCTCATCGGCGAACGGACACGCCGACGCTTCCGCACGGGCGACCGGGTCCGCATCCGCGTCGACGCGGTGGACATCGAGCAGCGGCGCATCGTCTTCGAACTGCTGTCCGCGGAGCGGGACGGGGTGCGGGAGGGGACCGCGGGGAAGGCGGGGAAGGCGGGGAAGAAGGCGCCCGGTCGAGGCCGCAAGCGCAGTGCGGGGCGTCGCCCGAAGGGCGGATGATTCATTGACGCGGCCATCGGCCGGTGGTACCTTGGCGACCGCTCTCTCCGGCGAATGAAATCCCGATATTGATGAGTGCACGAAACGTCTTCGTCTACTATTCGCCGGGGCGGCAGCGGGCTCCCGCGATCCTGCACACCTTCGCGGCCGAGCAGTCCCTCACCATCCTGGACTGCGATGCCGCCGACGACGTGGTGGCCCTGGTCAACCGGGGCTATCCCGCCGGCGTGTGCGTGGATGCGGATGGCAGTGCGGACCCCGCCGAGCTGTGCCACCTGCTGAAGCGCGATGCATTCAGCGCCATCGTGCCCATCGTGATCATGGCGTCGACGCCCGACGAGGAGCTGGTGCTCCGCGCCCTGGACGCCGGTGCCGATGAAGTCCTGCCGCAGGCGATGGCGGACGAGGAGAAGCTGCTCCGCCTCCGCATGACACTGCGGCGGGCGGACCGCGACGTGAGCGTCCACCCGACGACCCGCCTGCCCGGCACACCCCAGATCGAGCGCGATATCAGCGACCGCATCCGTCGCGACGAGCTGTTCGCCGTCTGCTATGCCGACCTCGACCACTTCAAGGAATTCAACGACCGGTACGGCTACAACGAGGGCGACCGCGTGATCCGCATGCTCGCCCGCCTGCTGCGCGACGTCGTCAAGGGCTATTCACCCGAAGGCTTCATCGGCCACATCGGCGGTGACGACTTCATCTTCAACATCGCCCTGGACCGGATGCGGCCGGCATGCGAGGAGATCCTCGAGGTCTTCGACGAGCTGATCCCCTACCAGTACACCGAGGACGACCGCCGGGCGGGCTACTTTCTGGGACGGGACCGGCGCGGTAATATCCTCTGGGTGCCCATCATGTCACTTTCCATCGGTGTCGTGACGAATGAGCACCGTGAGTTCACGCATACCGGACGCGTGAGCGAGCTGGCCACGGAGATGAAGACGTTTGCGAAGAAGATGCCCGGGTCCGTTTACGCTGTGGATCGGCGCTCGGATGCTTCCGCCCCCACCGGTCGCACCCTGGCCGACGAAGACGAGCTGAAGGTCTCGACGGAACCATGAACATACGCTGCCCCAACTGCCAGACCGTGTTCCGGGTGGACCCCGCCCGGATTCCGCCCGCGGGAATCCGCGCCCGCTGCTCGAAGTGCTCCACCACGTTCCCTGTCCGGATGGAGGCGGCGGCACCCCCGGATTCCGTCCCCGGACGGGACACGGCTGGAGCGCCCGCGGGCAGACCGTCGTACGGGACCACAACGCAGCCGACCGCCTCGGCCGAGCCCGCCACGCAACCCGCGACGCAGGCGGCACCGGTGTCCCCTCCGGAGCCCGCACCGCCGCGCCAGGCGTGGCCGCCGCCGCCGGCTCCGGTAACGGCGCCCGCCCCGGGCGACGTCCGACCCGATCCCATGCCGCCGCAGGCGGAGCCGCCCCGTCACGCCGCACCGCCACCTGCCGCACCGCCGCAGGCCGCGGCCGCGCCGACGCAGGAGGCGCCGGCACCGCGGCCGGGCGTCTTCACGGCCCGTGACCCCGGGGCCCGCGCGGAGCGCATCGCCCGGGCGCTGATCTCGGACATCGTTGCGTACCATCCCCGGCGCCAGGCGGAGTGCCTCGCCGCCGGCACGCTGCGCGCTGAGTTCAGGGACGAGATCATGAAGAGCTGGGAAGAGTACGTGGCGCAGGTGGGGCTCGAGACGGCGAAGTCGACTCCCTACTTCAGAAATGCGCTGAACGAGATCCTGGCGAAGGGCGAGCAGATCTTCTGACTGCGGAACGGCCCCCCTCCGCGCAGTTGAACCGGAGGCCGCGGCGCGTTAGCTTCCACCGGTTTCACGGGGCCGTCCAGCAGCTGGGCGGCCCCGGTGTATTACCTGGAGAGGACGCCATGGACAGCCGCGATCGAGAGCGACTGGCAGGGGTGCGAGAGCGCGTGGATGCGCTCGGAGGCTACCTTTGACATCGCGGGCAAGCAGGAACGCATAGCCGCGCTGGACGCGCGGATGGCGGAGCCGGGGTTCTGGGATGCCCAGGACGCCGCCCGCAGCATAATCGCCGAGGCGAACCAGCTGAAGGGCTGGGTGGAGCCGTGGTCGGACCTCGACCGCAGGTCCCGGGAGCTGACGGAGCTGGCCGAGCTGCTGGAGGATGAGCAGGATCCCGACCTGGAGGCGGAGTGGGGCGGGGAGCTGGACCGCCTCACCGCAGAGGCCGAGCGGTTCGAGGTGCGCGCCATGCTCAGCGGCGAGGACGACGGGCGCGACGCGCTTCTGACCATCCATCCCGGCGCCGGCGGCACGGAGTCCCAGGACTGGGCCGAGATGCTCCTGCGGATGTACACGCGCTGGGGCGAGCGCCATGGTTTCAGCGTGGACCTCCTGGACCTGCAGCCGGGTGACGAGGCTGGAATCAAGAGCGCCACCATCGAGGTCCGGGGCGAGTACGCGTACGGCTACCTGAAGGCCGAGAAGGGCGTGCACCGCCTGGTGCGCATCTCGCCCTACGACGCCCAGAGCCGGCGGCATACGTCGTTCGCCAGCGTCTTCGTGTATCCCGTCGTCGACGACGCCATCGAGATCAGCGTCGATGAGAAGGACCTCCGCATCGACGTCTTCCGGGCATCCGGCGCCGGCGGCCAGCACGTCAACAAGACGAGCTCGGCGGTCCGGATCACGCACCTGCCGACGAACATCGTGGTCTCCTGTCAGAACGAGCGCAGCCAGTTCCAGAACAAGGCCACCGCCATGAAGATGCTGCGGGCGGCCCTGTACGAGCGCGAGCTGGCCGCCCGCCAGGCCGTGAAGGACCAGGTCGAATCGGAGAAGACGGACATCGCGTGGGGCAACCAGATCCGGTCCTACGTGTTCCAGCCGTACACGCAAGTGACCGACCACCGCACGGAGTTGAAGGTCGGCGATGTACAGCGAGTCATGGACGGTGATATCGACCCGTTCATCGAACGATTCCTGAAGGAGTTCGGGTCGCGGGTGGCCTAGCCCGCGGGGGAGGCGGATGGAGGATCGACGCACGCAGGTGGTGGAGGACCGCCTCGCGAAGCTGGAGGAACTGAAGCGGAGGGGCGTCGAGCCCTACGGCTACCGCTACGAGGTCACCACCCGCACGGGGGCGGCCCGTGCCCGGTTCGTGGAACAGGAGTCCGCGGGCGCGCTGGGGGAGGACGGCGTCGGCGCACGAGTGCGCCTGGCCGGCCGCGTCATGTCCATCCGCTCTCACGGCCGGACGGTGTTTGCCGACCTCGCGGACCGGGACGGCCGCCTCCAGCTCTATCTCCGGGCGAACGACCTGGGCGAGACCTTCGCGGTGATCGAGCTGCTGGACATCGGCGACTGGGTAGGCGTCGAGGGCGACCTCTTCCGCACGCGCATGGGTGAGGTAACCCTGAGGGTGGCCGGTCTGCAGCTGCTGGCGAAGGCGGTGCGGCCACTGCCGATGGGGAAGGAGGAGGTGGACGAGGCCACGGGCGAGCGGCGTGTCTATGGCGGCTTCGCCGACATCGAGCAGCGCTACCGGCAGCGGTACGCGGACCTCGCGGTGAACCCGGATGTCCGCGCCGTGTTCGTAACGCGGTCGCGCATCGTCAGCGCCATCCGCCGCTTCCTCGACGGGCGCGACTACCTGGAAGTGGAGACGCCCGTGCTCCAGCCCCTGTACGGCGGCGCATCGGCACGTCCGTTCACGACCCACCACAATGCGCTCGACATGCGGCTCTACCTGCGCATCGCCGACGAGCTCTACCTGAAGCGGCTCATTGTCGGCGGCCTCGAGCGCGTTTACGAGATCGGCAAGGACTTCCGCAACGAGGGCATCGACCGGACCCACAACCCGGAGTTCACGATGCTCGAGTTCTACGAGGCGTTCGCGGACTACGGGGACATGATGGCCCTGGTGGAGGAGCTCATCGGCCACGTCGTGGGCGAGGCGTGCGGGGACACCGCGGTCACATTCGGCGGCACCCGCATCGATTTCACCCCGCCGTTCCGCCGGCTGGCCTTCCTGGACGCCCTGAAGGAGCACGGCGGCATCGACGTCACGTCAATGGACGACGCCGCCCTCGCGCGGCACGCCGCCGGTCTCGGCGTGGAGGACGCCGCGGACATGCCCAGACCCGGGCTCCTGGACGAGCTGTTCAAGGTACTCGTGGAGCCGCACCTCGTGCAGCCCGTCTTCATCGTGGACTACCCGCGGGAGCTGTCGCCGCTGGCCAAGCCGAAGCGCGGCGACGGCGCGCTGGTCGAGCGGTTCGAGCTGATGGTGGCCGGGCGGGAGATCGCAAATGCGTTTTCCGAGCTGAACGACCCCTTCGACCAGCGCGAGCGGTTCGAGGCTCAGGTCCGCCTCCGCGAGTCCGGCGACGAGGAGGCCCAGAACCTGGACGAGGACTATCTCCGCGCGCTTGAGTACGGCATGCCGCCCACGGGCGGCGTCGGCATCGGCATCGACCGCCTCGTGATGCTGCTCACGGATCAGCCTTCCATCAGGGACGTCATCCTGTTCCCGACCATGCGGCCGGAGCAGGGCGAGTGAAGCGGCTGGAGTGGTTCGTCGCCCGCCGCTATCTCTCGTCCCGGCGCACCGGGCGGCGGCTCCTGTCCCTGAGCACGTTCATCGCCATCGGTGGCGTCGCAGTGGGGGTCATGGCGCTCCTCGTGGTCATCGCCGTCATGACGGGTCTCCAGCGGGACCTGCAGGCGAAGATCCTGACCGGTACGCCGCACATCTACATCTACGAGCAGGGCACCGGCATCCGCCTCGGCAACTGGCGGGAGGTCATGGCCCGGGTGGAAGCGATGCCGGGCGTCGTGGCCAGCGGGCCCATCCTGCTGCCCAGCGTGATGGTCGCCCGGACCATCGACTACGTTCAGCCGGGTGTCCTCTACGGGATCGAGCCTGGCCTCGCTCGCCGGCCACTGTCCGAGGTGGAGCGGGGCCTACTCGGGGGTGAGTACTCCCTAGGGCCCGACGAACGGCCCGCCGGCGCGCTGCCCAGCGTGCTGCTCGGACGCCAGCTCGCCGCCCGCCTCGCAGCACTCCCCGGCGACACGCTCCTCGTGGGCACCATCGAGAACCTGAATGTCGGGCCGCTGGGCGAGCTCCTCCCCGAACTCCGGCAGTTCGTCGTCGCCGGCACGGTGAGCACGGGGATGTACGAGTACGACAACGTGCACCTCTACGCCCGGCTCGAGGACGTCCAGGACCTGCTCGACCTCCCCGGGGACACCATCGGTTACCTCGCCGTGAACATCGACGACCCATGGCGTGCGCGGGAGGCCGGCATCCGGATACGCGACGAACTCGGCTACCCGTACGACGTGGACAACTGGATGGACATGCATGGCTCCCTCTTCGCGGCCCTCCGCCTCGAGAAGCTCGCCATGGCGGTCATCCTGTCCCTCATCATCATCGTGGCGGCATTCAACATCATCAGCATGCTCACCATGGTGGTAGCGGACAAGACGAGGGAGATCGGAATCCTGAAGTCCATGGGCATGACGGACGGCATGGTCCTCCGGATCTTCATGCTCCAGGGCCTCACCATCGGCGCCGTCGGCACGGTCCTCGGCGGTTTGGCCGGCTGGCTCCTCGTGGCGCTTCTCGATCGCTACCAGTTCATTGAGCTGCCCGGCGACGTCTACTTCATCGACCGGCTGCCCGTCGCCCTGGACCCCTGGGACGTGGTGCTCATCCTGGTCCTGAGCCTGATCATCGCATTCGGTGCCACGATCTACCCGGCCCGCCAGGCCGCGCGCCTGTTGCCGGTGGAGGCGATTCGCCATGAATGAGCCACCGTTCGGCGGCGACGCACCGATCCTCGTGGCGCAGGGTCTGCGCAAGGTCTACCGGGAGGACGACGGGAGCGAACTCACCATCCTGGACGGGGTAGAGCTCGAGGTCCGGCCCGGCGAGGCCACGGCCATCATCGGGGCCAGCGGAGCAGGCAAGTCGACGCTGCTCCATCTGCTGGGGTGTCTTGATCGGCCCACTTCGGGCGTAGTCATGTTGGGAGGGCGCAGTGTGGCGGACCTCCCGGCGAGGGAACTCGCGGCCCTGCGCAACGCGCGGATCGGCTTCGTGTTCCAGTTCCATCACCTGCTCAGGGAGTTCACGGCGCTGGAGAACGTGATGATGCCCATGCTCATAGCCGGGTCCGGCCGTCGGGAGGCGCGAGCGCGGGCCGCGGAGCTGCTGGACGAAGTGGGCCTCGGCGCCCGGCTGACCCACAAGCCCACGGAGCTGAGCGGCGGCGAGCAGCAGCGCGTGGCCGTGGCCCGGGCCCTGGTCAACCGTCCGGCCGTGGTCCTGGCCGATGAGCCGAGCGGCAACCTCGATACGCACACGAGCACCCAGCTGCACGAGCTCTTCTTCCGGCTCCGGGCGGATCACCACGTGGCCCTCGTCCTGGCCACCCACAACCACGAGCTGGCCGCACGTACGGACCGGGTCCTCGAGGTCCGGGACGGGACCCTGCACGCAGTTGCGCGGGCGGACTGACCATGAGGTGCGAGAACTGCGGCGACAACGACGCCAGCATACACTACACGCAGATCGACAAGAACGAGATGCACACGTTCCACCTGTGCCAGGAGTGCGCGGCGGAGAAGGGCCTCCAGCCCGGTGTGAACGTCGGCAACTTCCCCCTGACGGACTTCCTGGCCCAGATGGGCCGGGGCGGCGCCGAAAGCGCCGCATCCAGCCCCTGTTCCTTCTGCGGGCTCACCCTCGACGACTTCAAGCAGACGGGCCGCCTCGGCTGTTCCCACTGCTACGTGAGTTTCCACACCCACCTGTCCGCGCTGCTCCGGCGGCTGCACGGCGGTACTCAGCACGTGGGCAAGGTCTACCTGCCCCCTGACCCCACGCAGGCGGAGCAGCAGGAACGTCTGGCGGGCCTGCGCCGGAAGCTCGACCGTGCCGTGCAGAGCGAGGACTTCGAGCGGGCGGCCCAGATCCGCGACCTCATCCGGACCATGGAGGGCGCCTCGTGACGGATACCGGCGGCTTCGCGGACATCGGCCTCGGCTGGCTGGAGGGTGGCGGTGCGCACTCGGACATAGTCCTGTCCACACGGGTCCGGCTCGCCCGCAACCTGCAGGGCCATGCCTTCAGTGCCCGGGTCCGGGACGCGGAGCGGGAGGAGATCCTCGAGCAGGTCCGGGCCGCCGTCGCGGGCACGGGCCTCAGCACCGGCGCGGGCTACAGTCTGGCCGCCATGCCGACCCTCGGGCGACGGATCCTTCATGAGCGCCACCTTGTCTCCCGCGAACTGGCCGGCCTGGCGGGGGACGCGCCGCCCCGGGGGGCGGGCCTGTTCATGGCGGCAAGCGACGCCCTGGGAGTCATGGTCAACGAGGAGGACCACCTCCGCCTCCAGGCCATCGTTTCCGGCCTCCGGCTGCAGGACGCCTTCCACCAGGTGGACCGGCTGGACGAGGAGCTGGGGGCACAGCTCCCTTTCGCGTACCATCACGAATATGGGTATCTTACCAGTTGCCCGACGAACGTCGGGACGGGGCTGCGGGCGTCGATCCTGATCCACCTGCCCGGACTCGTGCTGACGAAGGAGATCGGGAAGGTCCTGCAGGGCATCGGGCAGGTCGGCCTGACATTCCGCGGGCTGTACGGCGAGGGGTCGGAAGTGGTGGGTAACTTCTTCCAGATTTCGAACCAGACCACGCTGGGCAAGAGTGAAGAGGACC
>DATHVO010000265.1:0-10627 GCA_035461265.1 Longimicrobiales bacterium | reverse complement strand
CCGGCTCGTCCACGACGATCCGGCCGAACGAGGCGACTCTCGCGGCGGCGGTCTCCGGCTCGAGGAAGAGACGTTCCGGCGGCTCCGGGTCGCCGCCCCGCTTCCGTTCGGCATCATGCAGGTGCAGCACCTGATCCCAGGTCCGCGCGAACTCCGTCTGCGCGGCACCGGGTTCCATTTCCACGATGATCGCGTCCCGCGTCAGGAGGTCCAGAAGCGAACGGCGCGGCCCGGCCGGGCCGTCGCGTGTGGCTGCATCACCGTGGGCGGCGAGGTCCACGGGCAGGATGTCCACGCGCTCGAGCTCACCGGTGGAGCGCTGGTCGAGGATGTCGAACTGGCGGATGGAGAGGATGTCGTCCTCCCACATCTCGATGCGGACGGGCTCCGGCGCACCGAACCCGAACAGGTCCAGGATTCCGCCGCGAACGGCGTACTCGCCCACGGCTTCCACCAGGCCCGTCCTCTCGAAGCCCATCCCGTCCAGGCGTGCGGCCAGGTCCGCCAGGCGGATCCGGTCGCCCTTCGCCACCGTCAGCCGCAGGTCGGCGAGTCCGGCGGGTATGTCCGCCAGTTCCTGGAGGGCGCGCGCGGTGGTGACGACGATACGCGCGCGACCGGCGAGGAACCCTTCCAGCGTCTCGACGCGGAGGCCGCTCACCTCGAAATGGTGCTCGGCGGCCTCGTACGGGAGCGTTTCCCGCTGCGGGTAGAGCGCGACGACGTCGCTGCCGAGCACCGCCTGGATGTCCGCATCCACGGTCTCGGCGTCCGGTGCGGACGGCGCGATGACGACCCACACGCGGTTGGGGATCTGGCGGGCGAGTGTCGCGACGAGGAGCGACGGGGCGGAGCCCGGCAGGTTGTCGATCCGGAGCGTGCCTGCCGGGCCGGGCAGGCGGTCCAGCGTCCCGGCGAATGCGGGCTGCCGGACCATGGCGTCCATGAGGTGGGGGTGCATCAGTCGGTCCCCGCGCCGGAAGCCCGTGCGGGCGACGCGGCAGCGTCATGCGCCCGCCCGGCCGCCGCCGCCACGGTCTCCGCGGCGAGGACGAGGAGCAGCGCGAGGGCCAGCGGCCTCCAGAACTCCCGGCCCAGACGCTCGCGGAACGTCGCCCGTCTCCAGCCACCCGCGTCGGTGGTCACGTGGAGACGCCAGCCGGGCAGCCTTGCCTCGAGGGACCGCCGATCGAGGCGTGCCAGGCGGGAGGCGGCGGGGTCCGGGTTGACGGCGAGCGCCGCAATCACCGTATCGCCGGCGAACACCCGGTAGATTCCAGGCTCGGTACCGAGGCGGTGCTCCGTGCCGCCGTCTGCTGCATCCCGACTGCCATCGGGCCTCTCCACGGCCGTGGCCTCGTCCGGGAGGACGATCGCCTCGCCGGGGACCGCCTCCGTCCGCGCGGGCCGCTGGGCCGCCCACGCCCCGGTCACACGGTCCAGCAGTGGCAGCATCGCTGCGGAGACCGGAATCGCCGACGCGTCCGGCGTGAGCGGCGAGCCGACCAGGACGTAGCGGCCGCCGCCTGCGCGCGCGCCACCGACGGCCCACGGCGAATCGTCCTCGAGGCGCAGGTAAACCTGCTGCGTGGCGTCTCCGGGTTCGGGCAGCAGCGGGAAGACCTGCCGGAGCGGGAGGCCGTCCAGGCCCCGAAGGAGCGGGTCGTCGGGTGTGCCAATGCGTACTCCGCCGCCCGGCTCGCCGATTCTCCAGGGGATTCCGGCCGCTGCGAGGCGGGTGTTGGCGGCGGGTAGATCGATTGCGTCGTCGGGCGGCAGGACCACGGTCGTCCGGCCTGCGCTGCCAGGGGGCAGGGACGCGGTGGCGGGGTGGATGCTGACGTCTGCGGATGGCGGGTTTACGAGCCGGATCCGGCCGGCGTCGGCCAGGACGGCGAGGGCATCGCTCACAAAGGGGGCGTCGGCGGCGAGGCCGACGGTCGGCGGCGGGACGGCCCGCACTGCGAACCAGCGGCGGTCGTCCGCCCGGAGCGCGTCCGCGTCGATCTCCACGCGGCCGGTGACGAGGCCAGGTTGTGCGGCTGGCAGCGCGAGGACGGCCGAAGTACCCGGTCGGGCCATGGCCGCCGCGGCAAGCTCGCCCTCGACATACAGGCGCACGCTCACGGCATCACCGCCGTCGCCATCCACCGCGGCGGTCACGGTCGAACGCTCTCCGGCGACCGGACTGAAGCCACCGGCGACATCAATGGCGGCCACGGTCCGGTTCGCGGGTGGGGGCGTTCCCGGATGCCAGACAATGACGGGCGGCGCCCCGGCAGGTGCTGCGGCGGGTGCCGGGAAGGTCGCGGCCTGCAGGTCCGTGAGGAGGTGAATCTCCGTGGCGCGCCCGTCGGCGCCCGCGGCCAGGATGGCGGCGGCGTGGTCGAGGATGGCGGCCACGTCCGGCGCGGCCGCCCCGGGCTCCGTCTCACGGACGCGCATGGCCGTGGAACCGGCGTCGCCGGCCAGCGCGGGCTCGGCGGAGCCGGCGCGCAGCAGCCAGAACCGGTCGTCGGGTCCGGCATCACCCAGCATCTCCAGGGCGCGCTCCTTCAGGTCATCGAGGACCCGCCGCCCGTCGATCACCGCCGCACTGCTCATGCTGTTGTCCAGGACCAGCGCCACGGCGGTCGGCGAGTGCCCGGCGCCTTCGGCCCGCATGAACGGCCGGGACGCAGCAAGGGCGACGAGGACCATGGCCAACGCCCGCAGCAGGAGAAGCAGGACCTGCCGGAGGCGGATGCGCCTGGCCGACTCCCGCTCCGCCCGGCGGAGGTAGCGGATGGCCGGGAAGATCACCCGTGGCCCCTGCTGCCGCTGGAGGAGGTGGAGCAGGAGCGGGACCGCCGCGGCCAGGCCCAGGGCCAGGAGGACCGGGTTGAGCAGACCCATCAGCCCAGGCGCTCCCGTTTCCGCAGATAGGCCCGCAGGGAATGGGTGAGGGGCTCCTCCGTGCCTGTGAGCACGTAGTCGATGCCCTGCGGCGCCAGCTCCGCCCGCCACTCTGCCACCGCGCGCTGCACCGCCTCCCGGTATTCCCGCCGGAGGTCGGCAACGCTCGCCGGGACCTCCTCCCCCGTCTCAGGATCCACGAAGCGCGCATCGCCCAGGGCAGGGAGCTCGCGCTCGCCCGGATCCAGCAGGTGGAACACCAGCACCTCGTGGCCACGGTGGCGCAGGAATCGGAGCGCGAGGCGAGTGGCGTCGGGATCAACGAGGAGGTCGGAGATGAGGATGACGAGTCCCCGGCGCCGCAGGCGACCCGCCAGGTCCCGCAGCGCCGCGCCCGGGTCGGTGCCACCGCCGGCGTCCGTGGCGAGCATGGCCCGCACCAGCTCGTGCCAGTGCCGGCGCCCGCCACGGGGCGCGACGTGTGAGCGGAGGGCGGAGTCGAATGTGAGCAGTCCCACGGCATCGCCCTGGCGGGCCAGAAGCAGGGCCAGACAGGCAGCGAGCTGGCGGGCGTACCACAGCTTCGGCGGCAGGTCCTTCTCCGCCGAAGTCCAGGCCATGGATGCACTCACGTCGAGCAGGAGGTACGCCCGCAGATTCGTCTCCTCCTCGAACTGCTTGATGTAGTAGCGGTCGGAGCGGCCGTACATGCGCCAGTCGATGTAGCGGAGGTCATCACCCGGCTGATACATCCGGTGTTCCGCGAACTCCACCGAGAACCCGCGGTGCGGCGAGCGGTGGAGGCCCGCGATGAATCCCTCCACCACCTGACGGGCGACGAACTCCAGCCCGCCCAGAGCGGCCAGCTCCCGGGGTGTCAGCAAGTCTGCGCGGCGGGGTTTCTCCATGGCGGCATGGCCGGGCGAACCGGCGGCCGCCGCAGTCGGGCGGGACGGCGGCTGTGCACTCATCAGAGGGTCGAACGTTAGCGGATTCGGCCGACCTGCACCAGCGGACCCGTTCCGTGATGTGGCATGCCGGCGGCCTGCGGGCCTGCGGCGTGCAGGCGCATCCGACACGTGCGACCGGTCGCCCGGGGTCGCGCGGCGGGCGCCCAGGCCGTACCATGCCGACCTGTCCGCCGCCGCGACGGGGTCAGCCGGTCGGCCGGAGTTACGCGACACAACGGGAACGAACGAGAGAGCATGAGAAACTGGTGGGTAGTCCTCAGCCTGATGGCGACCGCGTGCGGATCGGCGACGCCGCCGGCGGCACTCCAGCCCGCCGCCGCGGCAACCCGTGCAGCCGAGAGCATCCGGCCGCGGGATTTCTCTGCCCGCATTGGTTTTCTCGCGTCCGACGCCCTGGGCGGCAGGGACACACCGAGCCAGGGCCTGGAAGCCGCCGCTGCCTACATTGCCAGCGAGTTCCAGCGGGTGGGCGTCGAGCCCGGCGGCACCAACGGGTTCCTCCAGCGCTGGCCCTTCGAACGGCCCGTGCTCGACCCTGCGTCCGTCCGCCTCGAGTTCGTCTCCGCGTCCGCACGCAGGGGACTGGCGTTCGGACGCGATTTCTACGTGGTCGCCGGTGCCGCCATACCACCCGCCGGCGGCATGGTGTACGCCGGAACGGAGCCGGCCCACCTCGCCGCCGAACCGGACGCCCTCCGCGGCCGCATCGCCGTCACCTCCATGCCCGACCCCGCCCGTCCCGCCCTGTCCGCCGTGCTCGCCGCGGCCGAGAGCGCCGGTGCCGCCGCGCTCATCGTCATCGCGGGACCCGGCGTCGGCGAGGACGCCATGGCTGCCGGCGCCGCGGCCGCCAGGCGGCCGCTCCGCACGGTTCCGCCACTCCCCGTGTTCGTGATCCGGCACGAGGCCGGCAGAGAGCTGTTCCGCGAGGCCGGCCTCGACTTCGACGTTGTGGCCGCCCCCGCCGTTCCCGTGCGGCCCGTCGAGTTGCCGGGCGTCACGGCGCACCTCGGCGCCAGTCTCGACCGCACCGCCGCCATGCCGCCCAACGTCGTCGGCATCCTCCCGGGCAGCGATCCCGAACTGAGGAACACGTACATCGTCTTCAGCGCGCACTTCGACCATGCCGGCACTGCCAACACGGGATCGTGGGATTGCCGGCCCGTCGGAGACAACACGATCTGCAACGGCGCCGACGACAACGCCTCCGGCACGGCGGCGGTCCTCGAACTGGCCGAGGCGTTCGCCCTCCTGCCCGAGCGACCGCGCCGGTCCCTCATATTCCTGGCCGTCAGCGGCGAAGAGAAGGGCCTCCTCGGGTCCGCCTACTTCGCAGACAATCCGACCGTACCGGCAGACGCCATTGTCGCCAACATCAACATGGACATGATCGGCCGGAACCACCCCGACAGCGTTGTCGTCATCGGTCAGACGTACTCGAGCCTCGGGCCGCTTCTCCACCAGGTCAACGACCGCCACCCGGAACTCGGCCTCACCGTCGCCGACGACCTCTGGCCCGAGCAGCGGTTCTTCTACCGCAGCGACCACTTCAGCTTTGCGCGCAGGGAAATTCCCGCCATCTTCTTCTTCACCGGCGTCCACGAGGACTACCACCGCCCGACGGACACCGCGGACAGGATCGACGTGGACAAGGTCACGCGCATCGGGCGCCTGGTCTTCCATTTCGGCCTGGCCATCGCGAACGAGCTTGAGCCTCCGCGCTGGGATCCCGCCGGCCTCGACGAGGTCCGGCGCCTCACCAGACAGCGGCCCTGACCCCTCTCACGGAAAGGAGAGCAGAATGTCGTTCTTCAGGAGCATCGCCGTTCTCACCGCCGTCTGCCTGTGCGTAGCTTTCGCCTACTTCTTCGGCTACGGCCTCGCCCAGCACGACGTCCGCCCCATGCTCTACGGCGCCGTCCTCCTCATCGCCGGCGCAGCCATGCTCTGGTTCATGGGGCGGCCCGGACGCGCGGACGCGCGGTAGACGCCGGACCGCGATTCAGGTTATCCTTATCGGCTGAACTGGTTTTCGGACCTGACTCCGTACGGACCACGAGCCGCCAGGGAGAACGTGCGCCTGGATCACATCCGCAACTTCTGCATCGTCGCCCACATCGACCACGGCAAGTCCACGCTCGCCGACCGGCTGCTGGAACGGACGGGGACACTCACCGAGCGGCAGATGGAGTCGCAGGTCCTGGACAGCCTGGACCTGGAACGGGAGCGCGGCATTACGATCAAGCTGCACGCTGTGCGCATGGTTCACCGCGCCCTTGACGGGCAGGACTACCAGCTCAACCTCATCGACACGCCCGGCCACGTGGACTTCACGTACGAGGTCTCGCGCTCGCTGGCGGCATGCGAGGGTGCAGTGCTGGTGGTGGATGCCAGCCAGGGCGTGCAGGCGCAGACCCTGTCGAACCTGTTCCTGGCGCTGGGCGCCGGCCTCGAGATCATTCCCGTCCTCAACAAGATCGATCTGCCCGGCGCGGAGCCCGAGCGGCGCAAGGCGGAGCTCGAGGAGCTCCTCGGCGTGGACCCGGACACGATCCTGTCCGTCTCCGCGAAGGAGGGCACGGGCATCGACGAGCTGCTGCAGGCGGTGGTGGACAGGGTGCCGCCGCCGCAGGGCCATGCGGAAGCCCCGCTGAGGGCCCTCATCTTCGATTCGTACTACGATCGCTACCAGGGCGGCGTGCCCATGGTGCGGGTAGTGGATGGTACGATCCGGCCGGGAATGCGCATAACGTTCGGCGCGAACGACGCCGTCTATCCCGTGGACGAGGTGGGTTACCAGCGCCTCGGCCGCTTCAAGGTGCCGGAGCTCGGACCGGGCGAGGTCGGGTATCTGCTCGCGGGCATCAAGCGCGTGGGCGATACGCAGGTCGGCGACACCATCCTCGACGCCGACCGGCGGGCGGCGGAGCTGCTCCCGGGCTACCGCGAAATCAAGCCCATGGTGTTCGCCGGGCTCTACCCGTCCGACGCCAACCAGTACGAGGAGCTCCGCGATGCGCTGGAGAAGCTGAAGCTCAACGACGCGTCTCTCTTCTACGAGCCGGAAGTCTCCACCGCCCTCGGCTTCGGCTTCCGCTGCGGGTTCCTCGGCCTGCTGCACATGGAGATCATCCAGGAGCGGCTGGAGCGGGAGTACGAGCTGGACCTCGTCACGACAGTGCCGAACGTGGAGTACCACGTCGTGCTGACGGACGGTACGAGCACGCACATCGAGAACCCGAGTGCTCTCCCGGATCGCGGCCGGATCCAGCGGATCGAGGAGCCATACGTCCGTGCAAGGATCATGTGCCCCACGGAGTACATTGGCGCGGTGCAGAAACTGTGTCACGAGCGGCGGGGCGAGTTCCGCGAGATGCACTATCTGGACACGACGCGAGTGGAGTTCATCTACGAGCTGCCGCTCGCGGAGATCGTCCTGGACTTCTACGACCGGTTGAAGGGCTCGACCCGCGGCTACGCGTCGCTGGACTGGGAGCTCGCGGGCTACCGCGAGAACGACCTGGTCCGGCTCGACATGATGATCAACGGCGACTCGATCGACGCGTTCAGCGTCATCATCCATGCGGACAAGGCGTACGTCTGGGGTCGGCAGATGGCGGAGAAGCTGCGGGAACTGATCCCGCGGCAGCAGTTCGAGGTGGCGATCCAGGCGTCCATTGGCACCCGCATCATTGCCCGCGAGACGATCCGCGCCATGCGCAAGAACGTCACGGCGAAGTGCTATGGCGGCGACATCACGCGCAAGCGGAAGCTGCTGGAGAAGCAGAAGGAAGGCAAGAAGCGGATGAAGCAGGTGGGGACGGTGGAAATTCCGCAGGAGGCCTTCCTGGCGGTGCTGCAGGTAGGCGAGTGAGACAAGCCGTCCGGTCGCCCGCCGGCATGGGCGTCGCGTGCGCGGCGATGCGCGGCGTTATACCCGGGGACGGCGGGCGGGCGGTGTTGGCGGGCTTGCGTGAACGGAGGCCCCCGTGCCAAATGTCATGGGGTGCAGGGACGCGGCCCCGGAAATCCGTCACACGGGAGACGTCGTGAGATCGAACAGATCGCCGGTGGCTTCACACGGTGGCCGGCAGCCGGGCGGGTCAGCGCCCACGGACAAGAAGTGGATCGTGGGGGTGGACCTGGGCGGCACGAACATCGTGGTCGGCGTCCTTCCGCTCGACGGTGGTGATGGAACGGTAGTGGCCCGGCACGACCTGCCCACGGAGGCGCAGCGCGGTGCGAAGTTCGTGGTCGACCGCATCGTCGGCCTCATCGAGCGGTCCATGGCGGACGTCCTCGCGGAGTACGGCGGGGTGCGGGAGGACTTCGCGGGCGTGGGGATCGGCTCGCCCGGTCCGCTGAACCGCGCCACCGGGACGGTGATCAACACGCCCAACCTCGGCTGGCGCAACTTCCCGCTGCGCGACCTCATCGCCAACGCCGTGCGCCTGCCCGCGACGCTGGACAACGACGCGAACTGCGCGACCTATGGTGAGTGGTGGCTGGGCGCGGGCCGGGAGGTGGACTCCCTGGTCGGTCTCACGCTGGGGACGGGCATCGGCGGCGGCATCGTCCTGAACGGCGAGATATTCCACGGCGCGAGCGATGCGGCCGGCGAGATTGGCCACATGACCATCGAGGCGAACGGCCGGAAGTGCAAGTGCGGCAACTACGGCTGCCTCGAGGCGTATGCCTCGGGTCCGGCCATTGCCCTGCGGGCGGTGGAGGGGATCGAGGCGGGAGCGGAATCGCTGCTGCCGGCGCTCGTGAACGGACGGCTGGAGGACATCACTGCAGCTACCGTGTACGAGGGTGTCGTCCTCGGTGACCCGTACGCCAACGAGGTGATGCGGGAGACGGCGAAGATTCTCGGCGCGGGCATCGCCAACATGATCAACGTGCTGAACCCGGAGATGATAGTGATTGCCGGCGGCGTGACCCGGGCGGGCGACCACCTGTTCTCGCCGCTGCGGGCGGAGGTCCGTCGCCGGGCATTCCGGAGCGCGCAGGAGGCCTGCGAGATCGTGTCCGCGCAGTTGCCCGGCACTGCCGGTGTCATCGGCGCGATTGCGGTATTCAAGAAGGAGATGTACGGCGCCGTCTGATGCGTCTGGGTGTACTCGGCACCATGGTGTGGGACCTGATCCACGCCCGTGACGGCCGCGCGGAGCCGGTGGAGGAGTGGGGCGGCATCTCGTACGCGCTGGCGGGCGCGGCAGCCGCGGCGCCGGCGGGCACCACCATCGTGCCGATCATCCGCGTCGGGTCGGACCTGGCGGAGCAGGCGTTCCACTTCCTCCGCACGCTCCCCAACGTGGACCTCCGCGCGGTGCAGATCGTCGATGAGCCGAACAACCGCGTGGACCTGCGCTATATTGACAGGGAGCGGCGCTGCGAGCGGCTGACGGGGGGCGTGGGTCCGTGGCCGTGGCCCGAGCTCCGACCCCTGCTGGGTGATCTGGATGCGCTCTACATCAACTTCATCTCGGGTTTCGAGATGGAGCTGGGCACGGCGGTGTCCCTGCGTGCGTATCATGCCGGTCCCATCTATGCCGACCTGCACTCCCTGATGCTGGGAGTCGGTGCGGACGGTGTGCGCGAACCGCGCCCGCTCGCGGCGTGGCGGGAGTGGCTGCGCTGTTTCGACGTCGTCCAGGTCAATGAGGATGAGCTTGCGACTCTGGCCCACGCCTGGGGCGACCCGTGGCTGTTCGCTGCGGACGTGGTGGGCAGCGAGCCCCGCCTTCTGCTCGTGACCATGGGCGAGCGGGGCGCTGCGTACGTCGCGGCGACGGACCTGGACGAGGACCCGCGGGCCTGGCAGCGGACGCCGCTCTTCGCGCCCGGTGCGGACATCCAGGCGATGCCGGTCCGCACGCAGCACGTGGCGCCGGATCTGCGGCCGCGGGACGGTGACCCCACGGGCTGCGGCGATGTCTGGGGTGCCAGCTTCTTCTGTGCGCTGCTGGCGAACCGCGGCCTCGATGCCGCCATGCGACTGGCCAATGCCGCGGCCGCGCGGAACGTGGAGCACCGGGGCGCGACCGGCCTCCATCACCACCTGCAGGGACGGATCGCACCGTGAAGGTCGTGACGCTGCCCGCATCGCTGGACGAGCGCTACTTCGAGCCTATCGTCCGGGAAGTTGCCGCCGCCGACGGTGAGCGCGTGCTGCTGGACGCGACGCACGTACGGTGGGCGGACCCCTACGGGATGGTGGGTCTGCTCGTCCTGGGCGAGGCGGCCCGCCGGACGGGTGAGCAGCCCCTGCTCAAGCTGCCGGATTCCGCGGACGTCACGAGCTACATGGGCCGGATGGGTTTCTTCCAGCACGCCGACGAGGTGTATGAAGTGAACGGCCCGCGATCCCGCGGGCGCCACGACGGCGCCTCGGATGTCCTGCTGGAGATCACGGCGATCAACTCCCACGCCGACGTGCACACGGTGGTGGACCTCGTGAATCGCCGGGGCTTTCCATCCTCACCGGGCAGCTCAACTACCCGATGCGGGAGGCGTTCCAGTTCAGCGTCATCCTGTCGGAGGTCTGCCAGAACATCATCGAGCACGCGGAGGCCGGCGGCTGGGTGGCAACGCAGACGTACAACTGGACGAAAAAGGTCGGCCGGAAGGTCGTGGTCATCGCGGTGATGGACCTCGGCATCGGCTTCCGCGCTTCCCTCGCGAGTGCGCACGCTGCCCGCTACGCCCGCTGGGACGACGGGGCGGCGCTGGAGGCGGCATTCATGCACGGCCAGACC